>JBKJIV010000210.1:0-21925 GCA_046598365.1 Polaromonas sp.
GAGCATCATCATCACGGTCAGCACAGCGGCTGCCACAAAGAAACCTATGCGTAGCACATCCACACTGGTCGCCATGACCCGTGCCAGCGCTGGCGGCATGAACTTGTAGAAGAAATCCACCTGGATGTGGTTGTTTTTGACGACGCCTATGGTCGCACCGGTGAAGACCACCGCAATCAGCAGGTAACGCGCAATCTCCTCGGTCCAGGCAGCAGAGTTGTTCAGCACATAACGCGTGAAGAACTGGTAGAAGACGGTGAGCCCCAACACCCAGAAAAAACCCAGGGCTACCCAAGCCTCCAGCTTGGTGCCTGAGAGGTCCACCGCCTCATCCTGGGCGTGGAACTCACCGTCGGCCCCCATCACGGGGGCCATGTCATCAATGGTTTCAATCGTCATGGAAACGGCTTACTTGAGGCCGACCACGCGATCCCAGTCCTTCTTGTCGAGCTTCATGGATTCGAAAGTGATGGCTTTCAGCACGCGTTGCTGGAAGTCCGCGCGGTCAACTGTAACGACGTTGATGCCCTTCTTCTTGAATTCCTCCACCAGTTCGCCTTCACGCTTGCGGATGTCGTTGGTCGCATTCACAGCCGCTTCCTGCGTCACATCAGACAGGATTTTCTGTTCTGCTGGCGTTAGCTTGCCCATCAGACTTGGAGCTACCACTGTCAGCAGCGCATCAGAGATGTGACCGGTCAGGATGATGTTTTTCTGCACTTCAAAAAACTTCTTGGCTTCAATGGTTGGCAGCGGATTTTCCTGTGCGTCCACTGTGCCGTTTTGCAGGGCCAGATAAACCTCGGCGAAAGCAATCGGTGTCGGATTGGCGCCGCAGGCACGAGGCAGCGCGGTGTAGGCCGGCGAGTCGGGCACGCGCATCTTGATGCCCTTCATTTCATCGCAGTTTTTAAACAGCTTGTTGCTGGTTGCGTGGCGCGCACCGTAATAGGTCAGCGCTGTCACGGTGTTACCCGTGGCTTTTTTGTAACCCTCCGTTAGCTCCTTGAAGATGTCACTTTTTCCATAGGCGATCACATGGTCGGCATCGCGGAAGGTGAAGGGGTAGTAACTCACGGCCAAGCGCGGGTAGGAATTCGAGGCAAAGGAGGCGCCAGTCAGGATGATGTCCACCGTGCCCAGTTGCAGACCCTGGTTGATGTCGCTTTCCTTGCCCAGGCTGGAGGCCGGGAAGACCTGAATCTCATACTTGCCGTTGGTACGCTTCTTGAACTCGTCTGCGGCCCAGACCGACCATTTATGGTACGGCTCCGACGTCTCATACACATGCGCCCATTTCAGCTTGGTCTGTGCATTTGCAAGACCAAATTGGCCCATGGCTCCTGTCAGCAGTACGCAAGCAGCTATTGCTTTGATGGCAAGTCGTTTTGTCATGATGTCTCCTCGGTTAAAAAAAGGTTGAAGTTGAAGGTGCTGGGCGGAAATCAATGGGTCTTCGCGCGGCGCCAGCTCGCACTGAATCGGGCATGGGATTTGTCCATGTGCGCATGCATGGCCTGTCGGGCGGCTGCTCCGTCGTGTGCGCAGATGGCCGCAAAAATCGCTTCATGTTCGGCAATGGCGGATTGCCAGGACTTGATGGTTTCGAAGTAACCGCCCAAGCGGGTGAACAATGGGCCCCGGCGAGAATCCCAGAAAGTCTGGACGGTTTCAATCAGCACAACGTTGCCGCAAGCCTCAACGATCGCGGTGTGAAACGCCCTGTCCCCTTCGAGCGGCAGCACACCCTGGGCGGCATCGATTTTCATCGCGTCTATGGCTTGACGCATGCCGTCAATATCTTTGCGTTTGGCCTGCAGTGCGGCCATGGCGGCGATTTCGCCTTCCACCACGCGGCGCGCCCTGATTAGTTCCAGTGGCCCCCATTCGGTGGGCGCCAGTTGCGGCGTCTTGGCCTGGCTCGATCTGTCCAGCACATAGACGCCGGAGCCCGTACGCACCTCTACCCAGCCTTCCACTTCCATGGCAATCAGTGCCTCGCGCACCGAGGGTCGGCTGACGCCCAACTGTTTGGCAAGGTCGCGTTCGGCTGGCAGACGCGCGCCTACCGCGAACTCACCGTCGCTGATCAACAGGCGCAGTTGTTCGGCAATCTGGCGATAGAGGCGTTGGGGTTCAACTGCTTGCAAAGGCATCGGGGCAGCGCAGGGAGATAGGGATAAGGGTTAGCTAGAATTGGACAAGTGGTAAGGCCAATTGATAATCACATAAATCCTTGACCCCCGACATCGGGCTAAACCCTGAAGCGGTTGGTGCTGCGTGCCACTGCGCATGACGTGCATCGGGCGGCGTGATTCACCGGCAGCAAATGGCCTTGGCGACTCTTCGCAAATAAAAGTAACCAGGAGAAGACATGAGACTCAGCGGAAAAAGGGCCCTCGTCACCGCGGCCGGGCAGGGCATAGGCAGGGCCAGCGTGTTGGCCATGGCGGCTGAAGGGGCGCAAGTGTTGGCCACGGACGTCAACGCCAGCTTGCTGGACGCCTATGCCGGTATTCCCGGTGTGACCACGGCCCGGCTGGACGTGCTGGACAAAGCGGCAATTCATGCCCTGCTGGAAACGACGCCCCCGCTGGATGTGCTGTTCAACTGCGCAGGCTTTGTCCACAACGGTTCCATCCTGGAGGCCAGCGACGATGACTGGAACTTTGCCTTCAACCTCAATGTGCGTGCGCAGTTCTGGATGATTCAGGCGGCACTGCCAAAAATGCTTGCCCATGGCGGCGGCAGCATCATCAACATGGCCAGTGTGTGCGGCAGTCTCAAGGGCTTGCCCAACCGTTTTGCTTATGGCGCCAGCAAGGCGGCCGTTGTGGGGTTGACCAAGTCGGTGGCCGCAGATTTTGTCGGTCAGGGCATTCGCTGCAATGCCATTGCGCCGGGAACGGTGGACACGCCTTCGCTGGGCGAGCGAATCAATAGTTATGCCGACCCGGTCGAGGCGCGCAAAAACTTTGTCGCGCGCCAACCCATGGGCCGCCTGGCGCAGGCGCAGGAAATTGCGCCCATCGTGGTGTACCTGGCAAGTGACGAATCCGTCTTCGCGACCGGACAGATTTTTTCTGTTGATGGCGGAATGACCATATGAATCAACTCGATTTTCAAGGCCGGCACGCAGTCGTCACAGGCGGGGCGACAGGCCTTGGCTACGCGATCGCGCAGCGCCTCATTCAGTCGGGCGGAAGTGTCACCTTGTGGGACCGCGATGAGGCCGCTGCCCGAACGGCAGCTACCGCTTTGGGCGCCAAGGCCTCGTTAGTGGTGGTGGATGTATCGCAACACGCATCGGTGCAGGCGGCCGTCAAGGCAACGCTCGTGATCGCGCCGCGGGTGGATGCGCTGGTCAACAGCGCCGGCGTTACCGGCCCCAATGTCAAGCTATGGGACTACCCTGTCGACGCGTGGGAGCAGGTGATGGCCGTCAACCTCAACGGCTTGTTTTTGTGCTGCCGCGAATGGGCGCCGCACTTGCGCGCCAACAACTATGGGCGAATTGTCAACATCGCCTCCGTGGCCGGAAAAGACGGCAACCCCAACGCCAGTGCGTACAGCGCCAGCAAGGCCGCGGTGATTGCGCTGACCAAGTCACTGGGCAAAGAATTTGCCGACACCGGTGTGCGCGTCAACTGCGTAACTCCGGCAGCGGTGAAGACCGCGATTTTTGACCAGATGACGCCCGAGCATATTGGGTTCATGCTGTCGAAAATTCCAATGGGGCGCTTCGGCACGCCCGAGGAAGTTGCGGCCATGGTGGGCTGGCTGTGTACCGAAGAATGTTCGTTTTCAACCGGCGCCGTGTTTGACCTGTCCGGCGGCCGCTCTACTTATTGATTTTATTGATTTGATTAACCAAAAAGGAAAACCATGAAACTCGTTCGATACGGCAACCCGGGCAAGGAAAAACCTGGTCTCATTGATGCAGATGGCAAGCTGCGCGATTTGAGCGGCGTGATCAAGGATGTAGGCCCCGACCAGCTGGGCGACGCGGCATTGGCCAAGCTGCGCAAACTCAAAACGGCCAATCTGCCGCTGGTCAAGGGTTCGCCGCGCATGGGCAGCCCCGTCAACGGAGTCGGAAAATTTATTGCCATCGGCTTGAACTACGCTGACCATGCGGCCGAGTCAGGACTGCCCATTCCGGCAGAGCCGATTGTTTTCATGAAAGCCACCACATGCATTCAGGGTCCCAACGACCCCGTCATGCTGCCCAAAGGTTCGGTTAAAACGGATTGGGAAGTCGAGCTGGGTGTGGTGATCGGCACGCGTGCACGTTATGTCTCGAAGAAAGACGCGCTCAATTTTGTCGCCGGCTATTGCACCATCAATGATGTGAGCGAGCGCGAATTTCAGATCGAGCGTGGCGGTACCTGGGACAAGGGCAAGGGTTGCGATACCTTTGGCCCCATCGGCCCTTGGCTTGTCACGCGCGACGAGGTCCCCAATCCCCAGAAACTGACCATGTGGCTGGACCTCAACGGCAAACGTGTCCAGACCGGCAGTACGAAGACCATGATTTTCAATGTGGCGAAAATTGTCAGCTACGTCAGCGAGTTCATGACCCTGGAGCCTGGCGATGTCATCACCACCGGCACGCCACCGGGCGTTGGCCTTGGCATGAAGCCGCCCCTGTTCCTGAAGAAAGGCGACGTGATGACTTTGGGCATTGAAGGCCTGGGGGACCAGCGTCAGGTGGTCGTGCCGTTCAAAAAGTGACGCAAGTGTGAAAGTCAGGCCAAAACCGGGTTTACCCTTGGCCGGCTTAGAAAAAGTTCTCTAGAAAGCCCTGATTCCGGGCAAGGCGGGTGGAATTGCTGCAGAATAGAACGATCGTTCGTTTTTGTGGTGCATTCCATGTCCGTCACTGAACTTCCCGTCAAGACAGCCCGCCCCGGCATGCAAAAGGGGCAACAAACCAAGGCCGCCATCGTGGACGCCGCCTTGGGGCTGGCCACCCAGATTGGGTTGGAGGGGCTGAGTATAGGTGCGCTGGCCGAGGTCATGCGCATGAGTAAATCCGGCGTCTTTGCGCATTTCGGCTCGCGTGAAGAGTTGCAGATCTCTGTCATCCGCGAGTATTTCATCCGGTTTGAAGAAGAAGTGTTTTACCCCGCACTCAAAGAGGCCAAGGGTCTCCCGCGGGTGCAGGCGCTGTTCGGCAACTGGATGAAGCGCGTTGCTGTCGAGTTGCAGTCAGGCTGCATTTTTATCAGCGGTGCGGTGGAGTTCGACGACAGGCCCGGCCCGGTGCGTGATGCGCTGGCCACCTCGGTGCAGACCTGGCTAGCCGCCATGTACCGCGCCGTGGTGCTGGCAAAACAGGCGGGTCATTTGCGGCCGGACGCCGACGAGCGTCAGATCGCCTTTGAAATCCACGGCTTGATCCTGGCACTGCATTACGAAGCCCGCTTTCTCAAAACGCCGGGCTCCATGGAGCGCACCTTGCGCGCCTTCCAGAGCATTCTGGCCAGGTACGGCAGCGAAGCCGCCTTGGCACTGCCTCAACCCTTCGCTTCCGCAACTTCCGTTTAATTTTTTCCCCTTTTCAAAGGACTTAACCATGCCCCAATACACCCCACCTCTTCGCGACATGCAGTTCGTTATGCACGAAGTGCTCAAGGTCACCGACGAACTCAAGGTTTGCCCGCCCCATGCCGACATTGACGTCGACACCATCAACGCTGTGCTGGAAGAAGGCGGAAAATTTGCGGCAGAGGTGACATTTCCGCTCAACGTCAGTGGCGATCAAGAAGGCTGCAAGCTGGACATCAAGACCCACGAGGTGACCACGCCCAAGGGCTTCAAGGAAGCCTATGCCAAGTATGTGGAAGGTGGCTGGCCTGCACTGAGTTGCGACCCCGAATACGGCGGACAGGGCCTGCCGCTGGTGGTGAACCAGTGTTTCTACGAAATGCTCAACAGCGCCAACCAGTCCTGGACCATGTACCCCGGCCTGACCCACGGCGCACACGCTGCGCTGCATACGCACGGCACGGACGAGCAAAAACAGACCTATCTGCGCAAGATGACCAGTGGCGAATGGACAGGCACCATGTGCCTGACCGAGGCGCATTGCGGCACCGACCTGGGCCTGATGCGCACCAAGGCCGAACCGCAGCCAGACGGTACGTACAAGATCACCGGCAACAAGATATTCATCAGCGCCGGCGAGCACGACATGGCGGGCAACATCATCCATTTGGTGCTGGCCCGCATCACCGACGCGCCTCCGGGCATCAAGGGCGTCAGCCTGTTCATCGTGCCCAAGTTTTTGGTTAACAAGGACGGCAGCCTGGGTGAGCGCAACGGCATCTACTGCGGCGGCCTTGAGCACAAGATGGGTATCCACGGCAACTCCACAGCGCAGATCGTGATTGACGGGGCGATCGGCACACTGGTGGGCCAGCCCAACAAAGGCATGCAAGGCATGTTTGTGATGATGAACGCCGCCCGCCTGGGCGTCGGCAACCAGTCGCTGGGTTTGACCGAAGTGGCTTACCAGAACGCATTGGCCTACGCCAAAGACCGCGTGCAAATGCGCTCGCTGTCTGGCCCCAAAGCCACGGACAAACCCGCCGACCCGATCATCGTGCACCCCGATGTGCGCAAGATGCTGTTGACCGCCAAGGCCTATGCCGAAGGCGGCCGGGCGCTGCAGATTTATTGCGCGGTGCTGCTCGATAAAGAGCACAGCCATCCGGATGAGAAGGTGCGCAAGGACAGCGGTGAGATCCTGTCCCTGCTGACACCTATCGTGAAGGCCTTTCTGACCGACAACGGCCACATTTCCACCAACGCCTGCATGCAGGTTTTTGGCGGCCATGGCTTTATCAAGGAATGGGGCATGGAGCAGTTTGTGCGCGACAACCGCATCAACATGATTTACGAAGGCACCAACACGATTCAGTCCTTGGACCTGCTCGGGCGAAAAGTCCTCAGCAACAACGGCGCCACACTCAAAAAATTCGGCAAGCTGATTGGTGCGCTGGTGGCGGAAGAGGGCGTCAACGAAAAGATGGCCGAGTTCATCAACCCGCTGGCTATCCTGGCCGACCAGATGACCAAGTTCACCACCGAACTCGGCTTCAAGGGTTTCCAGAATGCCGACGAAGTGGGCGCCGCGGCTGTGGACTATCTGCGCGTCGCAGGCCATTTGGTGTTTGGTTACTTCTGGGCTCGCATGGCGCAAGTGGCGCTGCGGGAAATTGCGGCTGGCAACACCGACAAGTTCTACATCGCCAAGTTGCAGACCGCGCGCTTTTACTTCGCCAAACTGTTCCCTGAGACTGCGACGCTGATGCGCACCGCCCGCAGCGGCAGCAAGGTCCTGATGGAAACAGACGACGCACTCGCGTGATGGCCCGATTTTTTAACTCTTTTCACCCTGGAATTTCTATGAAAAATACACTGGCCGCTGTAATTTTGGTCGCAAGTTGTGGTTCTGTTTTTGCGCAGATGACGCCCGTAGGTTTGTGGCGCAATGTGGACGACAAGACGGGCGAGGCGAAGGCCGAAATCCGGATTGTTGAAACCAGCGGCGAGATGAGCGGAAAAATCGACAAACGCATTGGCAAGGACGTCAAGCCCGACGATGTCTGCGACAAATGCAGTGACGACCGAAAGGACAAGCCCATCCTCGGGCTTGAAATCATCCGCGGTGGCAAAAAGGCCGAGGGCAAGGACGTGTGGGAAGGCGGCAAAATTCTGGACCCCGAAAACGGCCGCAATTACACGCTGCGCATGACGCCCATCGAAGGTGGGAAAAAACTGGAAGTCCGTGGTTCGATCGGCCCCTTCGGGCGTACCCAGACCTGGGCGCGGGTCAATTGACTCACCCCGCCTGCGGCTCACTGCGTGTAGCCACATCCCCCCTTGCAGGGGCGACAGCTGTGGCCCGGCAAAGCCGGTTCCACGCTGTCACTGACCCGGTCGAAGACCAAGCTAGCAATTCATAAGGAACGAAACAGATGTCCCGCTTCCAAGTCAAAAAAGTCGCCGTACTCGGCGCAGGCGTCATGGGTGCGCAGATTGCCGCCCATCTGGTCAACCTCAAGATTCCGGTGGTGCTGTTCGATCTGCCTGCAAAAGAGGGACCAAAAAATGGCATCGTCATCAAGGCGATCGAGGGCCTGAAAAAGCTTAAGCCAGCTCCGCTCGGCGTACCGGAAGACGCGGCACTGATCAGCCAGGCCAACTACGAAGAACACATGGATGTTCTGACCGGTTGCGACCTGATCATCGAGGCGATTGCCGAGCGCATGGACTGGAAGACCGACCTGTATCACAAGATCGCGCCTTTCATTGCCGACAGCGCCATCGTTGCCAGCAACACCTCGGGTCTGTCGATCACCAAACTCAGTGAAGCACTGCCTGAATCCATCAAGCCGCGCTTTTGCGGCATCCACTTTTTCAACCCGCCGCGCTACATGACGCTGGTTGAGCTGATCAACACGCCCACGACCGAGCCGAAAGTGCTGGACGATCTGGAAGCCTTTGTGACCAGCGGCTTGGGTAAAGGCGTGATTCGCGCGCACGACACGCCCAACTTCATCGCCAACCGCGTGGGCATTGCTGGCATGCTGGCCACCATCAAAGAGGCTGAAAACTTTGGCCTGAGTTATGACGTGGTCGATGACCTGACCGGCAAAAAACTCGGTCGCGCCAGCTCGGGTACTTTCCGTACCGCCGACGTGGTGGGCCTGGACACCATGGCGCACGTTATCAAGACGCTGCAGGACAACCTGGGCCCCGGCAAAGTAGAAGACCCGTTTTCTGACATGTACGGCACGCCGCCTGTGCTGGCAAAACTGCTCGAATCCAAAAGCCTGGGCCAGAAAACCGGCGCCGGCTTTTACAAAAAAGTAGGCCGCGACATCATGCGCCTGGACCCCGAAAGCATGGAGTACGTCCCCGGCGGCGCCAAGGCCAATGATGTGGTGGGCCGCATGCTGAAAAAGCCCGCTGGCGAACGCCTGAAACTGTTGCGCGAAGCCGAAGGTGCGGAAGCCCGCTTCCTCTGGGCCATTTTGCGTGATCAGTTTCACTACGCCGCTGTGCACCTGGCCAGCATCGCCGATACCGCGCGTGACATTGACTTTGCCATGCGCTGGGGCTTTGGCGCCAAGCAGGGCCCGTTTGAGCTCTGGCAGCAAGCCGGCTGGCTGGAGGTGGCCAACTGGATCAAGGAAGACATCGATTCGGGCAAAGCCATCAGCACGGCACCGCTGCCTGACTGGGTGTTTAAAGGCCCGGTAGCGGACGCTGGTGGTGTGCATACCGCCGATGGTTCGTGGAGCGCTTCAGCGAAGAAATTTATCGCGCGTCGCAAGCTGCCTGTTTATGAGCGCCAGTTCTTCCCTGAGAACGTGTTGGGCGCCAACGCACCCGCGTTTGAAACCGCAGGTACCACGCTGCATGAAGATGACGCCATCCGCCTGTGGACGCTGGACGGCGAGCAAGGTGATGTTGTTATCGCCAGCATCAAGACCAAGATGCACGCCATCAGCCCCGACGTCGCCGAAGGCCTGGCCATGGGTGTGGACCTGGCCGAAAAAAGCTACAAGGGCATGGTCATCTGGTCTAACGACGAGATGTTTTCTGCGGGTGCAGACCTGCAGGCCATGCTGCCCGCCTTCATGATGGGCGGCGCCAAGGCGATTGAAGGCGCCGAGGCCGAGTTGCAAAACGTGATGCTCAAGCTGCGTTACGCCTCTGTGCCTGTGGTGTCGGCCATTCGTGGGCTGGCCTTGGGTGGTGGCTGTGAAATGGCGGTCTATTCCGCCAAACGCGTGGCAGCGATGGAAAGTTACATCGGGCTGGTGGAAGTGGGCGTGGGCCTCGTGCCGGGCGCGGGTGGCCTGGCCTACATTGCGCGCCGCGCCGCTGAAAACGCAGCCGCATCGACCAACAAGGATGTCCTTCCTTTCCTGACTGAAGGCTTCACCGCCGCGGCCATGGCCAAGGTTGGCACCAGCGCGATTGAAAGCCGCAAAATTGGTTACCTGCTGGACAGCGATGTGATCGTGCCCAACAAGGATGAGTTGCTGTTTGTCGCGCTTAATGAGGCGCGCGCCATGTTCAACTCCGGCTACCGCGCGCCGCACAAACGGCCTTTCCCTGTCGTAGGCCGCAGCGGCGTGGCGACCATCAAGGGACAACTCGTCAACATGCGTGACGGCGGTTTTATCAGCGCGCACGACTTCCACATTGCCAGCCTGATTGCCAACGTGGTCTGTGGCGGCGACGTCGATGCTGGTTCGCTGGTGACGGAGGAGTATTTGATGACGCTGGAGCGCAAGGCGTTTTGCTCATTGCTGGAGCATCCGAAGACTCAGGAACGCATCATGGGAATGATGAGCACCGGCAAGCCTGTTCGTAATTGATATGAACACCCCCGTCGGACACTCACTGCGTGTAGTGCCTTCCCCCCTTGCCGGGGGCAGCGCCTGCGGCCCGGCGAAGCCGGTTCCGCGGCGTTTGCTGGTGGGGAACCAGCCATGAGCGACCACCTACCCAACCGCCTGGAGCGGCAACTTGAGCGGCTGTCGGAAGTGCCGGCTTTTGCGCGTCCGTGGTTTCGCAGTGTGGTGCTGCGCCGTGCGGTGCCCTTTACCGGCACGGCCGGGCTCGACTTTTTGCAGATGAGCCGCCAGCAGGTGGAAATCGGTATCAAGAACGAGAAGAAGGTGCAAAACCACATTGGCGGTATCCATGCCTCGGCGATGAACCTGCTGGCCGAAACTGCTACCGGCATGGTGGTGGGCATGAACGTGCGCGACGACTGTATCCCACTGGCCAAGGAGCTGAAGATGGCGTTCAAAAAACGTGCCACCGGTTCACTGCGCGCCGTCGCCACACTGACTGACGAGCAACGCGCCGCCATGCAGGCCAGCGACAAGGGCGAAGTCAATGTGTCCGTCATCGTGACGGACGAGGCCGGGGTGAACCCGGTGGAATGTGAATTTGTGTGGGCCTGGATTCCATCCGGCCCGCGAAAAAGTTAACAGGAATAGAAGGAAATCATCATGGCCAAACAAGTCCAGGAAGCCTACATCGTTGCCGCCACGCGCACGCCCATCGGGCGCTCGCACCGCGGCTTTTTCCGCAACACCCGCCCGGACGAACTGCTGGTGCACGCCCTGCAGGCCGCGCTGGCACAGGTACCTTCGCTGGACCCCAAGGCGATTGAAGACATCATCTGTGGCTGCGCCATTCCTGAAGGCCCGCAAGGCCTGAACATCGCGCGCATAGGTGCGGTGCTGGCCGGCTTGCCGACCAGCGTGGGCGGCATCACCGTCAACCGCTTCTGTGCCTCCGGCCTCAGTGCCATCCAGATGGCGGCTGACCGCATCCGCGTCGGTGAAGCCGATGTGATGATTGCTGCCGGAACCGAGAGCATGAGCATGGTGCCGATGTCGGGTAACTCGCCTTCGCTCTCGCCCGCCATGTTTGGCAACGACGAGAACATCGGCATTGCCTATGGCATGGGCTTGACCGCTGAGAAAGTTGCACAGCAGTGGAAAGTCTCGCGTGATGCGCAAGACCAGTTTGCGCTGGAGTCGCACCTCAAGGCCATCAAGGCGCAGCAAAGCGGTGAGTTCACGGCTGAGATCACGCCGGTGGAAGTCACCGACCGCTCGCCCGACCTGGGCAGCGGCGAAGTGGTCGCGAAAAGCCGCACCGTCAGCCTCGACGAAGGTCCGCGCCCTGACACTTCGATCGAAGGCCTGGCCAAACTCAAAACTGTTTTTGCAGCCCGCGGTTCGGTCACAGCCGGTAACAGTTCGCAGACGTCTGACGGCGCAGGCGCGTTGATTCTGGCCAGTGAAAAAGCAGTCAAGGAACATGGCCTGAAGCCGCTGGCGCGTTTTGTCAGCTACGCCGCCAAGGGTGTGCCGCCGCACATCATGGGCATAGGTCCCATCGAGGCGATTCCCGCTGCGCTGCGTTATGCAGGGCTGAAGCAGGACGACATCGATTGGTACGAGCTGAACGAAGCGTTTGCAGCGCAGTCTCTGGCGGTTATCAACACGCTGGGCCTGAATGCTGCCAAGGTCAACCCCATGGGCGGTGCAATCGCGTTGGGTCATCCGCTGGGTGCGACGGGTGCGATTCGCGCTGCGACAGTGATCCATGCGTTGCACCGGCATCAGTTGAAGTACGGCATGGTGACCATGTGTGTAGGCATGGGACAAGGCGCCGCAGGCATCTTCGAACGGGTTTAGGGCTACCGAGCGGGCGCATTGCGTCGTTGCAGCCCGAAGAAAATCCTCACGACCCTTTAGGTCGCTCCGGTTTTCTTCGGGCGCCCGCGCCTAGCACTGCATCCCGCTCGCTACGCCCGGGGAGCAGTTTTTTTGGAGGCAAATATGCAAAAGCAAACTCTTGAATCCGGTTCCTTGCAACTCTCGTTGCGTGTGTATGAGGCTGCCAGTCCAGCCCGCGCCAGTGTGGTCATTGGCGGTGCCATGGGTGTGCGTCAGGACTACTACGCGCCGTTTGCCGAGTGGCTTTCAATCCAGGGTTTTCGCGTCACCACCTTTGACTACCGGGGTTCGGGTGACTCCCTGCCGGACACGGCCGATGGTGGCTTGCGTGGCTTCAAGGCTGACTTGATGGATTGGGCCAGCGACTATGAGGCGGTGGTGGACAGTGCCAAAGCCGCGATGCCGGATGCACCCTTGTACCTGCTCGGGCACAGCCTCGGTGCGCAACTTCCGGGCTTTCTGAAAAACCAGTCCAAGGTCGCCGGTCTGCTCAGCGTGGCGGCTGGCAGCGGTTATTGGCGCGACAACGCGCCGCAGCTCAAGCGCATGGTGCTTTACTTCTGGTATGTGCTGGTGCCTGTTGCCACGCGGCTGTTCGGCTATTTCCCGGGTCGCAAGCTCAAGAAGGTGGGCGACTTGCCAGCGGGCGTGATGATGCAGTGGCGCAAATGGTGTCTGGACCCGCAGTACAGCGTGGGGGCCGAGGGCGAGAGCGCACGGTGCAGCTACGGGCAGGTCACATTCCCCGTACTCGCGCTGTCCATCACCGACGACGAACTGATGACCTGGCGCGGCACGCAAAACCTCATCAATTTGTATGCCAACGCGCCACGCGTTTTTGAACGCATTTCTCCCACAGAACTGGCGGTCAAGCGCATCGGGCATTTTGGTTTCTTTCGCGAGCAGTTTGCGCAAACCCTGTGGCCGCGCACCGCACAAAGTCTGGAGCGTATGGGTTTGCCCTCCGCAGCGCCAGCCGCCGTCGCCAGCATGACTGTCTGAAGTAGCCGTCTGGCAGATACTTTCAGCATGAGCCTTCATTCCTTTGACACGGCGGTCACGCTTTCGCCAGCGGGCGAGCCTGGCTCATATCTTGGTGCCAGCAGTCCGGCTTACTGGAACATGGTCGGGCCCTTCGGCGGCACAACGGCTGCCACTGCCATGCAGGCGGTGATGCAGCACCCCGGCCGGCTGGGCGAGCCGATTGCGCTGACTGTCAATTACGCCAGCGCCCTTTTGGCGGGGCCTTTCACTGTGCAGGCAACGCCGGTTCGCACCAACCGATCCACTCAGCACTGGACCATCTCGCTGTCTCAGCCCGATGCTGCGGGAGTAGACAGCGTGGCCATGACGGCCACCGCAGTGACTGCGATGCGGCGCCAGACCTGGAGCGTGAACGACACGCCCATGCCTGTGGTCGGGCCGCCCGATACCGCCGCGCGCTTTACATTCCCCGGCGGCGTGGAATGGATCAAGCGCTACGAGATTCGCCCTCTGTCGGGACTGATTCCCAAGACCTGGGATGGTGGTGGCGAGGACAGCTTGAGCCGCCTGTGGTTGCGTGACGATCCACCGCGCCCGCTTGACTTTGCTTCACTGTCCGCGCTGGCCGACATTTTTTTCCCGCGCGTGTGGCTGCGTCGCGCGACCCATGTGCCGGTGGGCACGGTTTCGATGACAGTTCACTTCCATGCTGACGGCGTACAACTTGCTGAATGCGGCGACGGGTTTTTGCTGGGCCAGGCGCGGGCGCAGGCTTTTCGCAATGGCTTTTTTGACCAGACAGCGCAGTTGTGGAGTCAGTCAGGCATATTACTTGTCACCACCAACCAGACGGTTTATTTCAAGGAATGATGGTTTTGTCATTCGCCTGCTGTCTCCAATCATTTCAACAACCCTCTAACTCCCGGAGCTCCCCATGAGCGATTCAACTCAAGCCATCCTGGCCCACACCGAAAACAAGGTGATGACCATCACACTGAACCGTGTGGAAAAGAAAAACTCCATCACCGCTGCCATGTACGCAGCCATGGCCGACGCGCTGGAGACGGCCAATGCCGACGCCAATGTGCGGGCAGTGGTCATTCAGGGCCATGGGAGCATTTTTTCGGCCGGCAATGACATTGGTGATTTTCTTAATGGCCCGGCCGCCACCGCCGATTCACCGGTATTCCGCTTTCTGCGCGGCATCAGCAGCTTTCCCAAGCCGCTGGTCGCTGCCGTGTGCGGTCCTGCGGTGGGCATTGGTACCACTCTGCTGCTGCATTGCGATCTGGTCTACGCGGGCGACAACGCCGCCTTCTCGCTACCTTTCGTCAACCTGGGGCTGTGCCCTGAAGCGGGATCGAGTTTTCTGGTGCCGCAACTGATGGGCAACGCGCGAGCTGCCGAGGCGCTGCTGCTGGGTGAGCCTTTCACGGCCGAGTCAGCACTGGAGATGGGCTTGATCAACCGCATCGTGCCGCCGCTGGAGGCCAATGCACTGGCCCAGCGGCAGGCACAAAAACTGGCCGCCAAGCCACTGAGCGCACTGGTGGAAACCAAGCGCCTGATGAAAAAAGGCCAAGCCGGCGTGGTCGCAGAGCGCATTGCCGAAGAAGCGGTCAGCTTTGGGCGCATGCTCAAGGAGCCCGCCGCACGCGAAGCTTTCAGCGCCTTCATGGGCAAACGCAAACCCGACTTCTCCGAGGTTTAAGACGAAGCCGGCCTTCCGCCTTCAAGAACATTCGTAGTTTGCTTTACAAGTAGCAATAACCGGGAAACGTCATGACTTCTTCCTCCTCTCTGAAGGGCAAAACCCTTTTCATCACCGGCGCCTCCCGCGGCATCGGGCTGGCCATTGCCACCCGTGCGGCGGCTGACGGCGCCAACATCGTCATCCTGGCCAAAACCACCGAGACCAACCCCAAGCTACCGGGCACGATTTACAGCGCCGCCGAGGCGGTGAAGGCCGCCGGTGGTCAGGCGCTGCCGCTGGCAGTGGACATTCGCGAAGAGGACGCGGTGCACGCTGCAGTGGCAAAAGCGGTGGAGGTCTTTGGCGGCATCGACATCCTGATCAACAACGCCAGTGCCATTGGTTTGACCGACACCGAACACACACCCATGAAGCGTTATGACCTGATGAATGGCATCAACGCGCGCGGCACCTACCTGTGCACCCAGGCCTGTCTGGCAGAGTTGAAAAAGTCCGCGCAAACTGGACGTAACCCGCACGTGCTCAACATGTCGCCACCGCTGAGCATGAAGCAACACTGGTTTGAGAACCACACGGCTTACTCCATGGCCAAGTACGGCATGAGCATGTGCACGCTGGGACATTCGGGCGAGTTCAAAAAGTACGGGATTGCAGTCAACAGCCTGTGGCCGCGCACAGCCATCGCCACCGCCGCGCTGCAGATGATTCCGGGCGTGGATGTGAACCTGTGCCGCAAGCCCGAAATTTTGTCTGATGCGGCCTACCTGGTGCTGACCAGCCCGAATACCAACACCGGCAACTTCTATATTGACGACGAATTGCTCGCAGCGCATGGCGTGAGCGATCTTGAAAAATATTCGGTGACACCCGGAACCAAAAATTTCATTCCAGATTTTTTCGTGGATTGAATGCTTTCTCACGTGCGAGCTGTGCGGCTGGTGACCTGAACTGCTGCTTGTGTGGGGAGCGCTAAACTCTCCCGATGAATTTTGCCGCCCCACCACTTCCACAAGGAAACACGCCTGTGGGGACGAACGTCGCCGCGCGCGAGGAGTGGGTAGAAGCGCGGTTGATGCGCAGCTTCATGCGCAATGGCCGGCCGGCATTGCACGCGGCTTCGACTGTCATACCGATCTTTGTGGTCATTTTGTACGGTGACGTGGACCACCTGGCACTGGCTTGCTGGGTCGTAGCCGTTGTGGCGATGACCTTCGCCCGCTACCGCGTGATCAATCTGTATTACCGGGAGTACATCGACGCCGGCGGGGCAAGGCTGCAGGCCTTCATGTCGCGCTACAGCTGGACCTGGACCGGGAGCGCTGTCGTCTGGGGCGCGTCGATGTTTATCTACTTTCGCAAGGCACCGCTTGACGACCAGTTCCTTTGCCTGATTGCGCTGGTCGGTATGGCCGGCTTTGCTGTTGGCGCATTTTCAGCCTCCTTGCGCTGCTTTTTCGGCTACGTCAACGGCCTGGCTTTGAGCATGCTTGCTGCAGTGGCTTATAGCGTGGCCCTGGACAAGCCCGTCATCGGAGCCACCACCGTTAGCCTGGTTGGGTTGGTGCTGATTTACTGGACCGCCATTCGGGCGGCCGGCAAGCGTTTTCACAATGTCCAACGCTCCAATCTGGAGCTGCAGTTTTCCAACGCTGCACTGATTGATTCATTGACTGAAAAAACCCGCGCCGCCGTACAGGCGGTGGACACCAAGAACCGGTTCATTGCCAGTGCTGCGCATGATCTGCGTCAGCCCGTGCATGCGCTGGGCCTGTATGCCGACTGGTTGCAGGCCGAACCCGAGTTGGTGATGCAAATCACCCCCAAAATCGTCCAGTCAACCCGGGCTGTCAATGAGTTGTTCAACTCGCTGTTCGACCTGGCCAAACTGGACGCCAGTGCGATCGCGCTGGACTGGCAGCAGGTTGACCTGCCTGCCCTGGTGGCCGAGTTGGAGATGGAGTATGCCCCGCTGGCCCGCGAGAAAGGCCTGACCCTGCGCAAACGCCTGGTGCAATCGCAGGTGTGGTCGGACCGCGTGCTGCTCAAGCGGCTGCTGGGTAACCTGCTGTCCAATGCGATCCGCCACACCAGCCACGGGGGTGTGTTACTGGCCGTGCGATCGGGTCCCAATGGGCCAGGCGTTGAGGTGTGGGACACCGGCATTGGTATTGCGCCCGACGAGCAGGAAGCGATTTTTCAGGAGTTTTACCGCGTAACCCGTCACAACGGGACCGAGGAGGGCTTTGGACTTGGTCTGGCCATCGTGTCGCGTTTGTGCGGGGCGCTCAAGCACAGCTTGAGCATTCGGTCGCGCGTGGGCCGGGGAACGGTATTTCGGCTGGATTTCCCGCCCGCAACGCAGACGCCCTAAAGAAGTCCTTGCGTGCGTGCCAGGTGGCTGGCCTGGGAGCGGCTCTTGACGTTGAGCCTGCGAAACAGGCGCCACAAATGGACTTTGACGGTGTGCTCGCTGATTTGCAGCTCGGCGGCAATGTCACGGTTGCTCATGCCCTTGTCCAGCATCACCAGCAGTTGTTTCTGGCGTTTGGACAGCTTTTCAGGTTCTGTGCTGCCTTCGGGGTCGGAGCTGTCGTCCATGAAGGTCTTCAGGACTTTGGTGATTTCGGTGGCGCCGGCAGATTTTTCGATATAGGTATCGGCGCCGGCTTCCAGTGCCAGCTCCCGGTAGTCTTCAGCTGGCGCTGCGGACAACACCACGATTGGCACTTCGGGGTATTGCTGCCTCAATTCACGCACACCCGACACACCATGCGTGTCGGGGAGCTTGAGGTCCAGGCAGATGAAGTCCGGAATGCCTTGCAGCGCTACGGCGTTGGCGACGGCGGCAAGCCGGTCCAGCTCGGTCACGCCGGCCGTGTTGTTCAGGCGGCGAATCAGCATGACCACGGCTTCCCGCATCAGTGGATGGTCGTCAATGACAAAAATACGCATTGGCTGGGATAGGGGCGTCATGCCCCGCTGTTAGGGGAAAAAGGCAAGCATACCCCGCCAGCGTCTTGTTGGCGAGGGAGCTTTGACTAGAAACAGGGGCATTTTCTGTTTGTTTTGGCGTCAAAGCATTGCAGCCGGGTGCTGCTTTCACGCCCGGCTGGCGGTCAGTTCGTGCAGGGCAGCACCCACATCTTCGCTGCTCACACCGTCCAGCGTCTCCAGTTTGCCCTGAACCGACGGCAAGGCAGCTGCGCCCTGCGTCTGAAGCAGGGCGATGACCTGCGCAGCGTCCCGGGGCGAGTCAAAACCCACACTTTGCAACAGCAGCCGGCCTTGGGTATCCACCAGTTTGAAGTGGAATTTACCGTCAGCCTCGCGATATTGCTTGAACGTGGGGAGTGCAACTTTGGCGATTTTCCCGCCGGTGCTTGCAGCAGTTTTGGTTCCCAGGCTACGCAGGCCCACGGCCTGGCGCAGTTCACGCATGAAAGGTGTGGCCAATTGGCGGGCCTTGTCGGCGCCCGTTTGCAAAATGCCTTCGATTTTTGCGGGGTCGTTGATCAGGGCCTGGTAGTGGGCGCGCATGGGCGCCACTTCCCGGTCAATCCGCTCAAATAACAACTGCTTGGCATCGCCCCAGCCGATGCCTGCGCCATAGGCTTTGCGCAGCTCTGCGGTCTCGTCCGTGCTGGCAAAAGCCTGGTAGATCTGGAACAGGGCCGAGCCTTCGACCTCTTTTGGTTCGCCCGGCGCGCGTGAGTCGGTCACGATGCCGCTGATGAGCTTTTGCAGCTGTTCACGCGGCGCGAAGAGTGGGATGGTGTTGTCGTAGCTCTTGCTCATTTTGCGGCCGTCTGTGCCCGGCAGCAGCGCGACCGACTCTTCAATCAGGGCCTGCGGCAATACAAATTGTTCGCCATACAGGTGGTTGAAGCGCTGCGCCATGTCCCGCGCCATCTCGATGTGCTGGATCTGGTCACGCCCGACCGGAACCTGGTGCGCCTTGAACATCAGGATGTCGGCACCCATGAGCACGGGGTACATGAACAGACCGGCGCTCACATCGGCATCCGGGTCGCTGCCGGCGGCGGTGTTTTTGTCTACCGACGCTTTGTAGGCATGGGCGCGATTGAGAACGCCTTTGGCCGTAACACAGGTCAGCAGCCAGGTCAGCTCAGGAATTTCCGGGATGTCGGACTGGCGATAAAAAGTCACCCGCTCGGGGTCCAGTCCAGCCGCCAGCCAGCTTGCCGCAATTTCAAGTGTGGAGCGCTGGATGCGAGCCGGCTCATCGCATTTAATGAGGGCGTGGTAGTCGGCGAGGAAGTAAAAGCTTTCGGCGCCGGCGCCGGTGCTTGCAGCAACGGACGGGCGGATCGATCCGACATAGTTGCCCAGGTGGGGCGTGCCGGTGGTGGTGATGCCGGTGAGAAAACGCTGTGGCGCGCCGGAGGGTAGGGTGTTCATTATTGGACCAGCATGGCCAGAGGCGTCAATACGATTTCAAGAAGGGCGTAGGTCAACGTCATCAACGGACGCATCCACAGGGTGGTGATCACGCCAGCAAGCACCAGCGCCATCACGATAAAAAAGCCCCAGGGCTCGATTCGCGAGACTGGAACAGCCAGCCGGTAGGGCAGCAGGCCGACCAGAATGCGGCCACCGTCCAGGGGCGGCAAGGGAAAGAGGTTGAAAACGAACATGACCACGTTGACCAGAATACCGGCCTGGCACATTTTGATGAAGAAGGGCTCGCTCACCCCCACGCCCTGCAGCAGGTAAAGCCCTATGGCCCACAGCAGGGCTTGAGCCAGGTTGGCGCCCGGGCCAGCCAGCGCGACCCAGATCATGTCCCGTTTGGGATTTCGCAGATTGCCAAACTGCACCGGCACGGGTTTGGCATAACCGAACAGAAAAGCCCCCGAAGTAGCGAAGTACAGCACCAGCGGCATCAGGATGGTGCCCACCGGGTCGACGTGTTTGATCGGGTTGAGGGTAACGCGGCCCAGCGCCCATGCGGTGTTGTCGCCAAAGTGGCGAGCCACATAGCCGTGCGCCGCTTCATGCACGGTGATCGCAAACAGCACCGGCAGCGCATAAATGGCGACGGTTTGAATCAGGTTGGCAAAGTCCATTCTTTGATTGTCTCAGAGCCCGAGGAGGGCCAGATCGCCCCGCCCCTGCCGCACCACAACTGGCTCACCGCCGTCGCCCATGGGCGTCAGGTCGATCACGGTCGTGGGCTCGTCCGGGCAGGCCCCGGCGTCAATCACGGCCGCCAGTTCATGTTCATAGCGGTTACGGATGTCATGCGCGTCATGGATGGCCTCTAGCTCGCCGGGTGGAATCAAGGTGGTTGCCAGCAGGGGTGCGCCGTGCAGCTCCAGCAGGGTTTGCAGGGTTTTGTGTGCGGGGACGCGCAGGCCAATGGTTTTACGCGAAGGATGGCTCAGGCGGCGTGGGACTTCTTTGCTGGCCTCCAAAATGAAGGTGTAGGGCCCGGGTGTGGCGGCCTTGATCAGACGAAACTGTTTGTTGTCCACCCGCGCGTAATTGGCCAGTTCGCTCAAGTCGCGGCACAACAGGGTCAGGTGGTGCTTGTCGTCCACGCCGCGAATGCGGCGCAGATTGTCGGCCGCAGCCTTGTCGTCCAGGTGGCAGACCAGCGCATAGCTGGAGTCGGTGGGCACTGCCACAATCGCGCCGCGTGTCAGCAAGGCTGCTGCCTGCTTGAGCAGGCGCACCTGTGGGTTGTCGGGGTGGATGTCGAAAAACTGGGCCATCTGGAATTATCCGCAAGAAGATCAGGACTCTGCCGGGCGCACATTGAACTGGTTCAATGCGCGGCTTTCGCGCGCAGTCAGCCAGGCGCCCACGGCGCCGCAGAAGGCAATCAGCATGACACCGACCATGGACCAGCGATCCGGCACATGCGCAAAGGCCACCCAGCCGCCCAGCATGGCAAATGCGATCTGGGTGTAGAGGTAGGGCGTTAGTGTGGCCGCAGGCGTGCGCATGTAAGCCAGGATCAGCATAAAGTGACCGACTGTGGCCGCCATACCCATCACCACCAACCACCCCCAGAGCGACCAGGACGGCAGGGTGGTCCAGACAAAAGGCAGCGCCGCCGCAGATACCAGCGTGCCGACCCATCCGGTGTACAGATGCATGGTGATCGGGTCTTCGGTTCTGGCCAGCTTGCTGGTGAGCACCTGAAACCCGGTGTTGGTGACCACCAAGCACAGTGGCAGCAGCAAGGTCCAGTCGAAATTCTCGCCGCCAGGGCGAATGATGATCAGGGTCCCGACAAAGCCGCCGATAACCAGTGACCAGCGCAGCGCAGAGACCTTTTCACCCAGCGCGGTCGCCGCCAACAATGTGATGACCAGCGGCACGATGGCGCCAATCGCCGTGAATTCAGCCACCGGCATGTACTTGAGGCTCAAAAACGCAAACAGACTGCTGCACAACAGAAGCAAGCCGCGCAGGCACTGAAACTTCGGGTGTGCCGTGCGCAGCACACTCAGGCCGCGCAGGGGCAGCACCACCGCGGTGGTCACCGCGGCCTGAAAGAAATAGCGAAACCACAAAGCCATCAGCAGAGGCACGCTGGTGCTGACAAATTTGGTGGTGGTGTCCAGCGTGGCAAAACAGGCGACGGCGGCGATGACCAGCGCGATGCCCGCCAGGGCCGACGGTGTGCGGCTCACTGGATACGGTCTTCCAGAAGCTCCCAGACGGGCGTCAGGTTCCCCGGCAAAAACGGCAAGGTGCCCAGATCAGTGTGGCTTTCATCGGGGCTGTGGAAATCGCTGCCGCGTGAAGCGGCAAAGTCAAACTCTTTGGCTGTTTCGGCGTATTTCAGGTACTCCTGCACGGTATGGCTGCCGGTGACCACTTCGACCGCTTGCCCGCCATGCGACTTGAATTCGGTGAACAGTGCGTACTCTTCATTGGGGGTGAACTTGTAGCGGGCAGGGTGGGCGATCAC
>JBKJIV010000036.1:0-3174 GCA_046598365.1 Polaromonas sp.
GTTACCAGCCATCACCGGAGACTTCACTACATGTATCAGCACATCAAGGTGCCCGCCCAGGGTCAGAAAATCACCGTCAATGCCGACAATTCACTGAATGTGCCGGACGAGCCGGTCATTCCGTTCATCGAGGGTGACGGTACGGGCGCGGACATCACGCCGGTCATGCTCAAGGTGGTTGATGCGGCTGTGGCGAAGGCCTACGGCGGCAAGAAAAAGATCCACTGGATGGAAGTTTATGCCGGTGAAAAGTCGACCAAGGTCTACGGTCCTGATGTCTGGTTGCCCGAGGAGACCCTGCATGCGGTCAAGGACTATGTGGTGTCCATCAAGGGTCCGCTGACCACGCCCGTTGGTGGTGGCATCCGCTCACTGAATGTGGCCCTGCGCCAGGAACTTGACCTCTACGTCTGTCTGCGCCCCATTCAGTACTTTGCCGGCGTGCCATCTCCCGTGAAAGAGCCGCACAAAACAAACATGGTCATCTTCCGGGAGAATTCTGAAGACATTTACGCCGGCATTGAGTTCGAAGCCGAGTCGGACAAGGCCAAAAAACTCATCAAATTCCTGCAGGACGAGATGGGCGTGAAGAAGATCCGCTTTCCCAACACCTCCGGCATCGGCATCAAGCCAGTCTCGCGTGAAGGCACCGAGCGTCTGGTCCGCAAGGCGATCCAATACGCGGTCGACAACGACAAACCCAGCGTCACGATTGTCCACAAGGGCAACATCATGAAGTTCACCGAAGGCGGTTTCCGTGACTGGGCCTACGCGCTGGCGGGTAAGGAGTTTGGGGCGGAACTGATCGATGGCGGTCCTTGGATGAAGTTCAAGAACCCAAAGACCGGCAAAGAGATCACGGTCAAGGACTCGATTGCTGACGCTTTCCTGCAGCAAATTCTGCTGCGCCCAGCCGAGTACAGCGTGATCGCTACGCTCAACCTCAATGGCGATTATGTTTCCGACGCTTTGGCGGCCCAGGTTGGCGGTATCGGCATTGCACCGGGTGCCAACTTGAGCGACACCATCGCTATGTTTGAGGCCACGCACGGAACTGCGCCCAAGTACGCCGGTAAAGATTACGTGAACCCGGGTTCTGAAATCCTGTCTGCAGAAATGATGCTGCGCCACATGGGCTGGCTTGAGGCTGCCGATCTGATCATCAGTTCGATGGAAAAATCGATTGAGTCCAAAAAGGTAACCTACGATTTCGCGCGCTTGATGGAAGGCGCAACACAAGTGAGCTGCTCCGGCTTTGGCCAGGTGATGATCGACCACATGTAATTTGCCTGTTCGCCTGGCATGCCAGGCGAGGCTTGCAATAACCGCCCTGGTTTATTCCTCGGCGGTTTTTTCTTGGGCGTTCGCAAAGCGTGCAGAAAGTCAATTGCTGGTGCGCGAATGTCGCGTTCCCGCCACCAATTTCCCTACCATTCGCACTGGCCAATCCGGGTGGCTAGAATGAATTCCATGGCAACCCCACCCCCGAAGTCCCCCGCACCGCCCAAGGCCCCCGTTTTCAAGCCTGACGATGGCATGGGTGGTGATTCGGCCGTGCTGGAGCGTCGCCCCAAGCGGGCCAAAACCGTGCCTCCGCAGATGTACCAGGTCGCGCTACTCAATGACGACTACACGCCTATGGAGTTTGTTGTCGTGGTCATCCAGGAGTTTTTCGGCAAAGACCGGGAGACTGCGACCCAGATCATGTTGAAGATTCACCTCGACGGTAAAGGGGTATGCGGCGTTTTTTCCAAAGACGTAGCATCTACGAAGGTGGACCAAGTCACAGAAGCCGCAAGAAAAAATGGCCACCCGTTGCAGTGTGTGTGCGAGCCCATTGAATAATGAAAACACCGCCCATATCTCTGCAACAGTGATTCAAGATTCAGTCAGATAGCCAAGTAGCAAGCCGAAAGGAAACGCAATGATCGCCCAGGAACTAGAAGTCAGCTTGCACATGGCCTTTGTCGAAGCCCGGCAGCAGCGCCACGAATTCATTACCGTGGAACACCTGTTGCTCGCCTTGCTCGACAACCCCAGCGCAGCCGAAGTGCTGCGCGCATGCTCCGCCAACATTGACGATTTGCGCAAGTCGCTTGCCAATTTCATCAAGGACAACACGCCTCAAGTCGCTGGCAGCGACGATGTCGACACGCAGCCCACACTGGGTTTTCAGCGCGTGATCCAGCGCGCCATCATGCATGTGCAATCTACCGGCAACGGCAAAAAGGAAGTGACTGGCGCCAATGTGCTGGTCGCGATCTTTGGCGAGAAAGATTCCCACGCTGTGTATTACCTGCACCAGCAGGGCGTGACGCGCCTGGATGTTGTCAACTTCATTGCCCATGGCATCAAGAAGAGTGATCCGCCCGAGCCCACCAAAGCTGGCGAAAGTGCAGCCGAGAACGAAGAAGGCGGCGAGAAAAATGAAAAGGCCTCGCCGCTTGAGCAGTACACCCAGAACCTGAATCAACTCGCCAAAGACGGCAAGATTGATCCGCTGATTGGTCGGCAGTACGAGGTTGAGCGCGTGATCCAGATTCTGTGCCGGCGCCGCAAAAACAACCCGCTGCTGGTGGGTGAGGCTGGCGTGGGTAAAACCGCGATCGCTGAGGGCCTGGCCTGGCGCATCACGCAAAAAGACGTGCCGGAAATTCTGGCCGAGGCGCAGGTTTACTCGCTGGACATGGGTGCCTTGTTGGCCGGTACCAAATACCGTGGTGACTTTGAGCAGCGCCTCAAGGGCGTGCTTAAAGCACTCAAAGACAAGCCTAACGGCATCTTGTTCATTGACGAAATTCACACGCTGATTGGGGCGGGCGCAGCCTCGGGCGGTACGCTGGACGCGTCCAATTTGCTCAAGCCAGCGCTGTCCAATGGCCAGCTCAAATGCATAGGTGCGACTACTTTCACCGAATACCGCGGTATCTTCGAGAAGGATGCAGCCTTGTCACGCCGGTTTCAAAAGGTCGACGTGGTTGAGCCAACGATCCAAGAAACCGTCGAGATTCTCAAAGGCCTGAAGTCGCGCTTTGAAGAGCACCACAGCGTCAAATACGCTGTGGCGGCATTACAGGCGGCTGCCGAACTCAGCGCCAAATACATCAACGACCGCCATTTGCCTGACAAGGCCATCGACGTGATCGACGAGGCCGGTGCTGCCCAGCGTATATT
>JBKJIV010000067.1:0-15670 GCA_046598365.1 Polaromonas sp.
CGCCCCAACACCAACAATGGCGCCGGTGATGGTGTGGGTGGTCGATACCGGAATGCCCAGGCCTGTTGCCAGAAACAGCGTGATGGCCCCGCCGGTTTCTGCGCAAAAGCCGCCCACGGGTTTGAGTTTGGTGATTTTTTGGCCCATGGTTTTGACAATCCGCCAGCCGCCGAACATGGTGCCTGCGGCAATTGCCACATAACAACTGATGATGGTCCAGGTGGGCGGCGCAGCATCGCTGGCAGCGGTGTAACCGGTGGCAATCAGCAGCATCCAGATGATGCCGATGGTCTTTTGTGCATCGTTGCCGCCGTGGCCCAGGCTGTAGGCGCCGGCAGACACGAGTTGCAGGCGCCGGAACCAACGGTCTACGCGTGAGGGCGTGGCGCGGCGGAAGGCCCATGCCACCAGCAGCACCATCAGCGAACCGAGCAGAAAACCCAGCATCGGCGAAATAAAGATGAAGATCACGGTCTTGAAAATACCGGTCGACACCAGCGAACCAGCGCCCGACTTTGCCAACACCGCGCCCACAATGCCGCCAATCAGCGCATGGGATGAGCTGCTGGGAATGCCGTAGTACCAAGTGACCAGGTTCCAGGTGATAGCGCCTATCAGCGCGCCAAACACCACATGGGTATCCACCACACCGGGCTGCACGATCCCCTTACCGACTGTGGCGGCGACGCTCAGATGAAAAACAAAAATAGCGACAAAGTTGAAAAAGGCGGCAAACAGCACCGCCTGGCCGGGCTTGAGCACGCCCGTAGACACCACGGTGGCTATGGAATTGGCGGCATCATGAAACCCGTTCATGAAATCGAAGGCGAGCGCCAGCATCACCAGCATGATGATTACCCACAACGCGGTTTGCGCGGTCTGCATGGTCAGGAATTTTCGAGGACGATGCCCTCGATCAGGTTGGCCACATCTTCACATTTGTCGGTGATGGTCTCCAGCAGCTCGTAAATCGCCTTGAGCTTGATGACTTCACGCACATCGGGTTCTTCACGGAACAGCTTGCTCATGGCAGAGCGCATGACGCGGTCCGCGTCAGACTCCAGCTTGTCGATTTCCTCACAGGTTTTCAGCGCCGCCTCGGCCGTGGCCGCATCGCTGAGCTTGTCAATCAAGCCAACCGCATCTTTCAGGCGCTCGCAGCACTTGACGCTCAGGTCAGTCAGTCGAACGATTTCTTCTGTCATGTGGTGCACGTCATACAGCGCCATGGTTTCGGCAGAGTCCTGAATCAAGTCGGCCACATCGTCCATGGTGTTGATCAAGGAATGAATCTGCTCGCGGTCAATCGGCGTGATGAAGGTCTTGTGCAACATGCGGTTGACCTCCTGCGTGATACGGTCAGCGGCACGCTCGGCGTTATCGACCTCCCGGTTATAGGCTTCACGCTTTTCAACGTCGCTGTAGTTGGCCACCAGATTCGAAAAAGCGCGGGCGGCCTTCACGATCAGGTCGGCGTGCTGATTAAACAGCTCGAAAAAATTGCCTTCACGCGGCAGCAGCTTTCCAAACAGCATTTTCAATTCCCCAGAGGTTTTGTCACTTTTATGACAAATTTGTGACACGCGGCAGTTTAACCGTGCGCGGGCGCACTCTGTTCTTGCCCATTCAGGCTGGTTTCACCGCTGGGCTGCTCAAGTGATACCGGCTACAGTTCAATCCATTTTGAATCGAACCGGGAGAACCATCATGAATATGGCCGCCTTGCTGCTTGTCTGCCTCAGCATCAACCTAGCCTGGCCGACTGCGTCAAGTGCCAATCCCGCGCCTGCCCCGGTACCCGCTTCCGCCACACTGCCGCCCGCCAGTCCACCGGCTGCCATGAAGCTCAGCGCGTTAAGAACCGGCAGCATGTTTTCGCGTGCGGCGCTTGCTTACGAAGGCGGTGGCTTTTCGGATCACCGCACCTTCAGCATAGGCGCGATCCTGGTGCAACACCCTTCGGGCAACCTGCTGTTTGACAGCGGGTTTGGCGAGCAGGTGGAGGAGCATTTCAAGACCACGCCGCGGCTGATGCAATGGCTCAGCCGTTACGAAAAAAGCACAACGGCGGCCACACAACTGGCAAAAAACGGCATCACGCCGGACAAACTCAAGGCGATTGTGCTGACTCATGCACATTGGGACCATGTCAGCGGACTGGCGAATTTTTCGGGCGTACCGGTGTGGGTGACGCAGCAGGAGAAGGACTTCATCAACAGCGGGCACTCCGCCACCGCATTGGCACGGCAACTCGGAACGCGCGACTACCGCGTATACACATTCAACAATGGTCCCTACCTGGGCTTCGCGGCCAGCTACGACGTGTTTGGTGACGGCAGTGTGGTGTTGGTGCCGGCGTATGGGCACACGCCAGGCTCCATCATCGCCTTCATCGCGCTGCCTTCCGGCCAGCGCTATGCGTTGGTCGGCGATCTGGCCTGGCAGGCGGAGGGCATTGACCTTCCAGCCCAAAAGCCATGGATAGCCCGCAAAATTGTTGACGACGACGCCGGTGCAACCCGCCAATTGCTCGAGCACATGCATGCGCTCAAGGCCAGGTTCCCCGGCCTGGCCATCGTTCCCACACACGACGCCCGGGTGTGGGACAAACTGCCGCGCATGTCCGCACCCTGACCCCCCCCCCGAACCGCCGCACTGATGCCCTGCGGGATCTCAACTGCTGCGAAAAATGAAGTACACCGCACCCACCATACAAAGTGCTGCCCACAAATAATCAAGCTTGAGCGGCTCGTTGAGGTAGAACATTGCAAATGGCACAAACACCGCCAGTGTGATGACCTCCTGCATGATCTTCAGCTGCCCGATGTTGTAGAGCGTAAAACCAATGCGGTTGCCGGGCACTTGCAGCAAATATTCAAACAGTGCAATGCCCCAGCTCACCAGCGCGGCGATGTACCACGGCGCGGTCGCCAGGTTTTTCAGATGTCCATACCAGGCAAAGGTCATGAACACGTTGGACAGCATCAGCAGGCCTATGGTCTGCAGTGAAACGGGAAGGGTCTGAAAGAATGACATGACTGCTTTCGGAGTGCCGCGCTGTGTCTGGGTTTCCACGAAGTACGTATCCAGACAGACTGGACTGAAACCCTTACTGCACATGCGCAAATAGCTATCAATTGTATAGCTATTGACGTGCCCGTTGAAGCCTTCAGGCGCGGGCAATCCAGCGCTGGCGCGTCGCCAGCTTCTCTACGTCGCGCCAGTTGCTGCATTGCCGCGCCACCTGCGGCCAGATGCGCAGCAGCAGCTCACACTCGGCCAGAGTATCCGCCGCCGCCTGATGCCTGACGCTGCAGACAATGCCGAAGTGCGCCAGCCATTCGTCCAGTGCGCGGGCTTTGACTTTTTCGTGAGTCACCGCACACAGCGCCTCGATATCGACCCAGCGGTTTGGCAGGTCGGCGCCCAGATGGGCTTTGGCCTGCCTCCCTATCATCGCCTGGTCAAACGGCGCATGAAAAGCCAGCAACGGCGAGTGGCCAATGAAGCGCACAAAAGCCTGCAAGCCATTACCTGGGGGAACCCCTTCACGCTGGCGCTGCAGACCAATGCCGTGCAACAGGATGTTGTCTTTGCTGGAGCCCGCAGCAGACTGTCGCAGCACCACTTCAAAACTGTCGCCCGGCGTGATGGCAATGCGCTGGCGCGGCCAGTCCACCTGGACGGCAATCGCCGCGATCGCCAGCAACTGGTCGCGCTGCGGGTCCAGCCCCGTGGTCTCCACGTCGAGCACCACCCAGCGCGCCTCGTCCACGGCGTGCAAGCCACCCAGGCGCTGTTTGAGCCCATCAATCCAGCTCATCGGTCAAAGTCCAGTTGCAGGCGTTGCTGCAGTGAGCGCGCCACGCGAAAAGACTCGCGCAGGATGCGCCTGTCGATATCGTTCAGGCTGGCGACCTTCAAGTGGTTGGGCTGCTGTGGCGCTGCCGCACCTTCAAGCTGTATGCGCAGGCGCAGCGTTTGTAAAAACTCGAAACCGCTGACCCAGGCCAGGTACTCGGGCGCGGCCAGCCCGAGCAGCGGACCTACGGCCTCCAGTCTTTCCCGGGTGTTGGTCACAGTCAGGCCGTGGCTCAAGGAATAAATACGCGCCACATCGACAAAAATCGCGGCACCCTGAAGCTTGAGGTCTATCAAACCTGCGTCATCCACCGCGAGGCTGCCAGTCCAGTTCAAGGGCGCGCTGCGCAGCAAGGCATTGACGGCCAGCTGTTTGATGAAGCGCGGTGACCGGCGCGCCGCCTCAGTCACCTCAAGCCGCAGGCTATCTGCCAGCGCGCTGTCACCCGCCAGCGCGCGAAAGTCAAAATAAATGCTGGCGTTCAGCAAGTCATGCGGCGCACCATGTTCTACCCAGTGTGCAAAACGTTCGCGCCATTCGCGCAGCGTGAGGCAGCAGGCTGACTCCCCGGCCATGATGCCGCCCCGGCACAGCGGGTAACCGCAGGCGTCCAGTGCCAGATTCACATCGCGCGCAAAACGCAGCGCCACCTCGCGCTGTTCTGGCGTGCTGTCGTCCGGCAAGATCAAGGCATTGTCCTGATCGGTGGAAATGGTCTGCTCGCTGCGTCCTTCCGATCCCAGCGCCAGCCAGCATATGCGGCTCAGGTCCAGGCTGTGCTCTAGAGCCTTGATCTCAAGCAGGCGCGCCGTCAGCACATCGTTAAGGTGGCTGATGAGCGCGGTGAGCTGGCGCGCATGCACACCCTGCCCCAGCAAGGTGTGCGCAAAGCGGCGTATGTCCTGCGCCACCAGCGTCAAAGTGTCCACATCGGCGGCCGAGCGGATCGAGGTGCTGACCTGTTTGAGGCTCAGGCGCTGCATCGCAAACAGGTCACGCTCTGACACCATGCCAATCGCCACACCATCGCGCGTGACCGGTACATGGCGAATGCCGTGTTTGCTCATCAGCAGGGCCGCATCGAGCGCAGTGTCTTCGTGCGTGAGCGTATGCACCGGTTGCGCCATCACGTCAGAGATCGGGGTCTGAAGCGGCAACCCGGCCAGCGTCACCCGGCCCAGAATGTCGTAGCGGGTCAAAATGCCCACCGGCCGCTGGGCCACGTCAGTGACCAGCATGGAGCCTATGCGCTGCTGATGCATCTGCGCCAGGGCGTCGCGCAGCGGCGTGCCCGGCAGGCAGCTGACCGGCGCCTTGCGCGCAACATCGCCCAAAGGCGTTTCCAGCGACTGCTCGGCCAGCGCCTGTGAGGCATAAGCCACCTGCAGCGCGCGGCGTGACAGGTCCAGAAACTTCAGTATGCGCCGGTTCAGAAAGTCGGCAAACGGCGGACTCTGCACAGCCAGCGCCTGCATCGCCTCCAGCGGCAAGGCCAGCACAAAAGTGTCGGCCACCGCCCGGTAAGTAGCCGTCACCGCGCGCTGCGCCACCGCTGCACTGACGGGAAACAGCTCGCCCGGCTCATAGTGAAACGCACCGCCCGACAACTCGGCCAGCCCTCTCTCGCCAATCACCGCGCCCTGGCGTATGAAAAACAGCTGCTCGACCAGCCCGCTGTCAGGCTCGACCAGCGTCTCGCCGGGCGCGTAATAGTTTTCCCGTGAATGGCTCAGAAAAAAATCCACATCACTAGCCTGCATCTGCGCAAAAGGCGGATGCCGCATCAGTTCCTGGCGCAGGTTGGTCAAGAGGCTGCTGGACGGGCTCAGGTCGGCGCTGAGCGAGGAAAGAGGCTGTTCTGCATCCGTCACGGGCGTCTCCTGGTGTTTGAAAACCATTATCCGGGAAGGATGTGCTGCGGTGCTGATGCAACGCAAACAAGGTCGCCTTTGCGCGGCCAGCGCCAAACCCTCCCCTTGGGGCTGAGTGTCTCGAAGCCATCCTTGCCTCGGCGGCCAGAGGATCACCAGCAAGCCGGAGGGCGCCTGCTATTTGCGTCCTGCTGCGGTGCTGCCGTCGGCCAAAAGAACGGGGAATAAAAGTGGAGGCGGATGCAGGCGGGCATGGCGCGCAAGGCGGGTCATGTCTGCGTCGCCATGAGAGCGACCACCATCGCTGTTTACTTCACAGCTACTGCGTCGTTGATCCGGTAGTAAAGCCCATTGGCGTCGTCATTCAGCACCAGAAAGTTACCCTCCACCACCACGGCTTCCATGCTGTACTTCACTGGCGTTTTGGTTTTGACCTCCACCATGCTCTCCGGCCCGCCGGGCAGGCAGAACGAACATGTCAGGGGCACCGAAGACAGCAGAAAGTGGCGCTGCTTTTCTCCCGGCTCCAGCGGCATCATGAAGCCCTGGATACGCTGGGTTTTATCGTTAAGCGCGAGTTGCCCGGCGTTAAAGACCGGCAGGATTCGATTTTTTTCGTTTTTGGTTTTCACATCGGTCAGCATGGACCAGGCAATCACGTCCATGCGTGGCGTCAGCGGCGCATACGGGCTAAAAGCACCGTGCACTCCGGCACCCTTGCCCCCTGGCACATCGATGGTGCCCAACGGTGCTACAGGCGGCGCCTTGCCTGCAGCAAACTTGCTGCCAGCGGGAGCTGTCGGCTTGGTGCTTGCAGGAGCGATTGGCTTGCTGCTGCCCGGCGGAAGTGGCGAGCTCAACTGCGCATGGGCAGCACCCGCGGCAACCAACAGCGCCAGCACCCCCGTTTTGACAGCGGTGAAATCAGATTTACTCATGACAATTCTCCTGAGTCAATTTGCCAAATGCTCTCAATGTGCGCTCAGTGCGCGTGTTTCATGCCGCAGTATTTTCCCACTGCCAGCCCTTTGCAGGAAGCCAGAAGGTCTTTCATACACATGTCTTCTTTCTTGCCCGACTCCAGGCACTTGGCAGCGGCCTCGTGCGCAGCGGCCATGGCCCGGTGACGCTGGACGTCTTCTTTGACCTCCTTGCTGCTGTGCTGTGCGCTTGCTATTGAAAAAGCAGCAGACAACGCAACGGACGAAAGAACAAGAAGCACATTTTTCATAATATTCATGATGATCTACCTAGATTGAAGAAGTTCGAACACACTAACCCGATAAGCCTGCACCGCCGGAAGCAGCGCAGACAACAACGCAACAACCGTTGCCAGCAGCGGCACCAGCCACAACTCGGCCGGCCAGCCCCAGGCGGCAACCAGCAAGGACTTTTCCACCTGCACAGCCCAGCCTACCAGAGCTGTCAAGCCCTGCCCGACCAGCAAGCCCAACACAGTAGCCAGCAGCGCCAGCCAAAACGCCTCGCACAACAGCAAGCCGGCCACCTTGCCGGGTGATGCGCCCAGCATGCGCAGCAAAGCCAGGTCAGCCCGGCGCTCCCGCACGGCGCTCCACAAGGCAATAAATACGCTCAACCCTGCGGTCAGCAGCAGCACCCCTGCCAGCGCGCGCAGCATGTCAGTACCCACGCCAATCATGTTGAGCAGGCGGGTGATTTCCAGCGCCGGAGCAGCAGCCTGCATGTCGGTGGTGGTGTTGATCAAGCGCGGGAAGGTCACCGCCGCCAGGGGCGTGCGGTACTGAATCAGCGCCAGCGTCAGCTCGCGCTCACTTTCCAGAATCTTGCGGTCTTCGGCATCCTGCGCGGTGTCGGTTTCGTGGACTTGCCATACCGACTCCAAAGCGGTTAGTACCAGCCTGTCCAGCACCGAACCACTTGGCGCCAACACACCGCTGACCACATAAGGGGTTTGGCCATGGCTGGCACCACCGCCACCCAGTCCGTGGCTGCCTGCAAACTGGTCGCCTACCTTCAGCCCGCTTTGCTGCGCCACCTGCGCGCCCAGCACCGCCTGCATGGGCGCGGACCACAGCTTGCCCTGCGCCAGCGTGGCATGGTAATGCGCCATGTAGTCGGGCGTGGTGCCTACGATGCGAAAGCCGCGAAAGTTGTCGCCCAGACTGATAGGAATCAACTTGGCCACCTGGGGGTGCTGTTCAAGCTCTTTCACGGCAGCCAGCGGCACATTGCCAGTCGGCACGTCAAGGTGAAAGACGCCCGACAAAATCAGTTGCATCGGGCTGCCCTTGGCGCCCACCACCACATCAATGCCCGCCAGATCGCGCTCGAAAGCCCGCTCAATCTGGTGGCTGACCAGCAACACAAAAGCCATGGATGCCAGACCCAGGCTGAGCAGCAGCACATTAAGCCCCGCAGCCAGAGGCCGGGCCCACAGGTAGCGCCAGGAAATTGCTACCATATTCATAGCAAACGATTCCCGTTGTTCCCGTTGTGAATGGGCAGAGTAAAGATTTCGCCCTGAAGACCGTTGACAACACGTGCATCGTGAGTCGCAATCACCAAGGTGGCACCCTCGCGCGCCGCGCTGGCCTGCAGCAGCGCCAGCGCCGCCTGCGCCGAGTCGTCGTCCAGGCTGACTGTCGGCTCGTCGGCCAGAATCACCTGCGGCTTGAGCAAAACCGCCCGCGCCAGTGCCACCCGCTGGGCTTGCCCGCCTGACAGCTGAGCCGGCTTGCGGCGAGCCAGGTCCTGCACACCCAGCGCCGTCAAAGCCTCGGCAATGCGCTTTTCGTCTTGCGGCTGGCCAGCGGCCCACTGGGCCAGGGCCAGGTTGTCATGCACGGTAAGCGCACCACTCAGGTGAAGCTTTTGTGGCAAAAAACCAATGGTCTTCGCCCGCCACGCATCGCCCGCTGCTTTACCCAAAGCTTTGACCGATTGGCCTGCTATCGCGATATCCCCTTCGCTGGGCGTCAACAAACCTGCCGCGAGGGCTAGCCAGGTGGACTTGCCCGAGCCCGATGCGCCGCGCAGCACCAGTACACCGCCCTGCGGCACCTTCACATTGTCAAACTGCAAAAGCGGCCCTTGGCGATACCCGTAAGCCAGTTGCTGCGAATCAATCACGTTGCGGCATCCGATGCGCACTCCACACACAGCCCGCGCACGGCGACATCCATGCTCAGCCCCTGATAGCCGAGCGCACGCAGGGCTTCCAAGGCCGTTTGAGCGGCGCGCTCCAGGTCATCGGCGCTGGCCTGCAGCGCCCCCGCGAGTGGGCTGTCGCGGTGGCAAGTCTGGCACTCGAAATGCGGGATGGCATGCACGCTGGTCGGCATGGCCTGGTAGCGGCGCACCCGGCTTGAGTCCACCCGACACAGCAACAGGCCGACCTGGGTTAGCCGGTCAATCAGCCGGTACAGCGTGACGCGGTCCAGGGACTGCGCATCGGCCCTACTACCCGCCACGTTGGCATCGCCAGCAAGGGCCACTTGCAACTGGGCATGGGTGTAGCTGGTGTCGGGGTGCGACAGCAGCCAGCCCAACACCAATCGGGCTGCGCTGGTTCGGCGCAGGCCGTGGGCAGTCAGCAAGGCGTCGATAGGTGCGGAAGACGGATCGGGAAATGGCGGTTTTGTCATGGGCTGATAAACGTTGCCAGGAAGAATTGTTGTCAGGAAGTTGTCGATAAAGCATTATCGCAACCGTGTTGCGTTAAACTATATCGCAATCATGTTGCATTATCCCCTCAAAGGGTTCTACGCCACACCCCTTTCTCGTAAAGATCGTCCGTGAAATTTTCAAATCGTCCGAAAAAAGCCGCCCCAGCAAGCGTGCTGTCCTGCCCCGCCTGGTGGCGCATGCTGGTGGTATTGCCAGCTCTCGCGGTGCTGTGGTTGGCGGTGTGGTGGTCTAACCTGGAGGCCGCGCCGTGGTAAGTCTGGACAACCTCACGGTTAGCTACCAGCAACACCCTGCGCTGCACCATATCAGCGGCCGGTTTGCGCCAGGCTCGCTAACGGCCGTTGTCGGCCCGAACGGTTCAGGCAAAAGCACCCTGCTCAAAACCATCATGGGTCTGCTGCCCACCTCGGGCGGCAGCATCAAGGTTTCTGCGCCCGGCGCGCGCATCGCCTACCTGCCCCAAGTTGCCGAAATCGACCGCAGCTTCCCTATCAATGTGCATGACTGCGCCCTGCTGGGTTGCTGGCAGCGCCAGGGGCCCTGGGGCCGCGTTGATGCCGGGCAGCATGCGCGCGTCAATGCGGCCATTGACGAGGTCGGCCTGCACGGTTTTGAGCAGCGTCCCATCGGTTCGTTATCCAGCGGGCAACTGCAGCGAGTGCTGTTTGCCCGCATGTTGGTTCAGGATGCCGATTTGATCCTGCTGGACGAGCCTTTTAATGCCATAGACAGCAAAACCACCGCCGCATTGTTAAGCATCATTGCCCAGTGGCAACATCAAGGGCGCACCGTTGTGGCGGTGTTGCACGACGATGCTCAGGTGCGCAGGCACTGTCCTCAAACCTTAATGCTGGCACGTGAGCTGGTTGCCTGGGGGCCAACTGCACAGGTCATGACCGAAGCACATCTGAGCACCGCTCGCGCCATGGCCGAGGCCTGGGACGAGGACGCCGGGCTGTGCGCCATAGACGCCATCTCCGCCAGCAAGGTGGTGCCTGGAAATCTGCAGCCGGCGGGCATCTGATGCAAATCGCATTTGCATACTTTTTCGACAGTGCCTGGAGTTTGTTGTGGGCTCCGTTTGCCGAGTTTGCTTTTATGCGGAGGGCACTGGTTGCCACCCTGGCCCTGTCGCTGAGCGCTGCTCCGCTGGGCGTGTTTTTGACGCTGCGCCGTATGAGCCTGCTTGGCGATGCGCTCAGCCACGCGATCTTGCCAGGGGTGGCGATCGGCTTCATGCTGTTCGGCCTGTCGCTTTCGGCCATGGTGGCGGGCGGCGTGCTGGCTGGCATGGTGGTGGCGGCCATTGCAGGCTTCATCAGCCGCTCCACCGCGCTCAAGGAAGACGCCAGCCTGGCTGCCATCTATCTGGTGGCGCTGGCAATGGGCGTGATGCTCATATCCGGCCACGGCACCCAGCTCGACCTGTTGCATATTCTGTTTGGCAGCGCACTCGGCGTGGACACCCCCGGGCTCTTGCTGGTGGCCGGTGTCGCCAGCGCCAGCGTCCTCATCCTGGCAGCTGCTTATCGCGGTCTGGTGCTGGAGAGTTTTGACCCAGTGTTTTTAAGCGCTTCCGCGCGGCGCAGCCGTGGCGGCATTGCACCGTGGTTCTGGCAGCAGGGGTTTCTGATGCTGGTGGTGGTCAACCTGGTTGCGGGTTTTCAGACGCTGGGCACGCTGATGGCCGTGGGGCTGATGATGGTACCGGCGGTGTCCGCCAAACTTTGGCACGAGACGCTGCCCAAGCAACTCGTCAACGCCAGCGCCCAAGCCCTGCTGTCTGGCTACGCCGGGTTACTGCTGTCTTACCACGCAGGAACCCCCTCCGGCCCCACCATCATTGGCTGCGCCGGCGTCCTTTACTTCATATCGTTACTCGCCGCGCCGAACGGCTGGCTACCTCGCCTCTTTGCTCCGCCGCACCGCGTTGCCTGATTTTTTTAAACCAAGGATGCCATTTATGAAACTGTTTCAAGCGATCGCCAAACCGCTGGCCGTGCTTGCTTTGTGTGTGGGCAGCGCTGCCACCCCACTGGCCGTGGCGGCTGACAAGATCCCAGTACTGGTCAGCTTCAGCATCCTGGGCGATTTGGTGCAGGTGGTCGGCAAAGACCGCGTGGCAGTAACCAGCCTGGTCGGGCCCAACGAAGATGCACATGTCTTCGAGCCCAAAGCGGCGGATGCCAAAAACCTGCTGCAGACCAAGCTGCTGGTTACCAACGGGCTGGGCTTTGAACACTGGACACAAAAGCTGGTGAAGTCGGCAGGCTACAAAGGACCAGTCGCCATCGCCAGCCAAGGCGTCAAACCGCGCAGCATGCAGGCAGAAAAAGGCAAAGGCGTCGAGGCCGACCCCCACGCCTGGCAAGACCCGGCCAACGTAGCCATCTATGTGCGAAACATTGCTGCGGCATTGGGTCGGCTGGACCCGGAAGGAAAAAGCGTGTACCAGGCTAACAGTGAGGCTTATGTCAAAGATTTGCAAACACTGGACGCCGATGCCAAAGCCCAGATCTCGGCAATACCCGAGAACAAACGCAAGGTCATCACCTCGCACGACGCCTTCGGGTACCTCGGCGCCCACTACGGCATCCAATTTTTGGCGCCACAAGGCATGTCTACCGAGGCCGAGCCCAGCGCCAGAGAAGTCGCCAAGCTGATCAAGCAGATTCAAAAAGAAAAGATCAAGGCCGTGTTCGTCGAGAACATGAGCAACTCCAAGCTTCTGGCTCAACTGTCCAAAGATGCCGGGGTGACCATGGGCTCCGAACTGTACGCCGACGCACTGTCAAAAAACGGCGGCCCTGCGGACACCTATCTGAAGATGATGCGCCACAACATGACGCAGCTTGTTGCCGGCATGAAGCAGAACTGAGATCGACCCGACTCACCGCCACTTGCGCATCTGATTTGCTGCACTTTTGATAGCAATTTGCGCCTATTTTTTTGGTTAACAGCCTTTTTCGCATAAACATAATTTGGGAGCACCCTCATGAGCCTCATCCCCGTCACCATCCTGACCGGCTTTCTGGGCAGCGGCAAAACCACTCTGCTTAACCACATACTGAAGGCCGACCACGGCCACCGCATCGCCGTGATTGAAAACGAGTTTGGCGAAGCCGGTATCGACAACGAGCTGCTGGTGCAGGACACCAACGAGCAGATCGTCGAGATGAACAATGGCTGCATCTGCTGCACCGTTCGCGGTGACTTGGTGCGCATACTGGGCGAACTGGCAGCAAAGCGAAAAGCTGGTGCGCTGAAATTCGACCATGTGGTGATCGAAACCACCGGCCTGGCTGACCCAGCCCCGGTGGCGCAGACCTTTTTTGTCGATGAGGATGTGCAGATGCACTACTTGCTCGACGCAATCGTCACGCTGGTTGATGCGGTACACGCGCCGCAGCAGCTCGACGAACACCATGAGGCGCAGGAGCAGGTCGGTTTTGCCGACCGCCTGCTGCTCAGCAAGACCGACCTGGTGACACCCGAAGCGCTGACCGCGTTGCGGAGCCGGCTGGTACGCATCAACCCTCGCGCCAAGGTCGCCGAGTCACGCTACGGCGTGACCAACATCGCCGAGGTGCTGGATATCCGTGGTTTTAACCTCAATGCCATTCTGGAAATAGAGCCCGCGTTTTTGACTGATGTGGACCATGAACATGACGACGTCACATCCTTCGTGTTCCGCGAAAAGCGAGCGCTCGACCTTGAAAAGCTAGAAAACTTTCTCAGCGGATTGGTGCAGTTGTACGGCGCGCAGCTGATGCGCTACAAAGGCGTACTCAACGTGCGCGGCGAAGACAGCCGCATCGTCTTTCAGGGTGTCCACATGCTGATGGGGTCCGACCGTGGCGCAAAGTGGAAGCCGACCGACACCCGCGATTCCAAAATGGTTTTTATAGGACGTGACCTTCCGCGCCAGCTGATTGAAGACGGTTTGGTCGACTGCGTTTTCACGGGAAAGCGCAAGCAAGGGGCTGGCCAGACAGCGTGATGTCCCCTCGGCTGGGCACCTGCAAAGCGACCAGTCATTCAGCCCGATGGCACACCGCTTCAATGTTGTTGCCTTCGGGGTCAATGACAAAAGCGCCATAGTAGTTGGCGTGATAGTCAGGGCGGAGCCCGGGGGCGCCATTGTCTTTTCCTCCGGCATTGATCGCTGCGCGGTAAAAAGCATCAACCTGTGCGTGATTCTCTGCGCGCCAGCACAGATGGCAACCGGTCGTTGCTGGTGGCCCCCCATAAGGCGAAGGGCCGTCAACAAACCAGACATCAGTCTTTTTGCCGTCAGGCTCAGAGGCGTCCGGGTAGGCGAACCCCAGAATGTTCATGCCGTAGGTGCCTTCAAAAGACAAGCTATAGCCCAAAGGCGCCAGTGCGGCGGTATAGAAAGCTTTGGCGCGACCGATATCGGTCACGCGGAAGGTCATGTGGTCCAGCATGGTGAGTTGCTCCTGAGTTGATGGTGTGCATTTGCTGCACCCAGATACTGCACATGCATACAGCTTTTCCAGCAAGAGCGCTACTGTCAACAATCACCGGATGTTTGGGCGCCACTGCGCAGCCCCTGCACAAATATCTCGACTTCCTTGCAGAGCGCGCTGGGGTCCTGCGGTGCCACAAAGCGCGACGCAAGCAATGAACACTTGTCCCGAACCGTTTCCGAAGTGCAAAGTGCCTCAAGACTGCGCGCCAACTTGCGTGGCCGCATCCGCTTCGCCGGGACGACCAAGCCGACACCGAGCGATGCAATGCGAGCCCCATTGTCGAATTGGTCCCAGGCGAAGGGAGCAATCAGCTGGGGCGTGCCAGCGCGCAGGGCTTCGGCAGTGGTGCCAATGCCGCCGTGATGGATGAGCGCTGCCACGCGCGGAAGGAGCGCGGACAGCGGCACATACGGCTGCCACAGTACGGAGTCCGGAAGCTGCACCGGAATTTGGTTGCGCTCCCTCGTCAGAAAGATGGCGCGACGCCCGAGCCTGTGGACAGCGCTGAGTGCGCAAGCAAAAAAATCGGCGGCGTGGAGATTGCCCGTGCCCGGAGTGAAGACCAATGGTTTCTCGCCCGCAGCTAGAAAGGCGGAAAGGTCTTGAGTAAAACCAACATCCTGCGGGCTTGCGTCAAACAGCTGGAAATCGCCAGCAATCAGGGGACGAGGCCAATCTGGTGGAGCAGGCGCAAACCACGAAGGAAAAAGAGTGATTGACAGATCAGGGCTCTCACCGATATGCGTCAGAAGAGAATCAACTTTTGGCAACCCCAGTGGTTCCCTGACAGCGTTGATCTGGGCAACCGCCACCGGATCGATCCAGCCTTTTTCCACGAACCGCCACAGCGCACGCCGCCAGCTCATGGGCACCCAGCGGGGCACCGACGTGGGGCCGATGGTCAGTGGATCGTGACAGCTTCGCAGATTCGACGGTGCAAGATACGCGGATACGACCGTCTTGAGAAATCCGCGCTCCCTTGCGATAGCCGCACCCGGCACGGCGAATGGATGGACAAGCGCCACCAAGGGTACTTGTGCAGAAACGGCGCGAATGGCTTCGTCTATTTGCTTCAGCAGGTCGCTGTATGTGGCCATCAAAGCCGAGAACCCTTTTTTGGGATCCCATAAATCCGGGTTGGCAACGACGCGCAGGTACTCTTCGTCAGTTCCCAGCCCGACAAACGAAAGCCCCGCGCTCTGCACCAGCTTTGCGTGGTAGCTGTTGGTTATGAAGGTGACCTTCCGGCCAAGTGCCTGCCATGCAGTCGCTATACGCATGAATGGGTGGATATCGCCCGTGGTGCCGACAGTGATAACAAGATAGTGGTGAATGTGAGAGCTCATCAATGAGGGCCATGACGTATTCATGGAAAAGTGGAGAAGGGGGAGGCCGTTGGTGTAACGGACTTCCACGCATGTCGGTCGCAGTCAGGTGAGAAAAAAAGGGCTGCCAAAACAACGCAGATCATATGCGCGAAGCTTGGGCTTGGGCGTCCTGCAAATGCCTTGGCGCAAAGACCACGACATCGACCTGATGCCATCCGCCCGCTGTATAAACGAAGCACCATGACGTACAAACTTCCGGCCGCAATGCCAGCCTCTCTGCAAACCCATCCCACGCATCTGCGCACCTATACCTTCCACGGCCTCGCACCGGGCCCCAAACTGCTGGTCCTTGGCGCCGTTCACGGCAACGAAGTCTGCGGCACGCGGGGCATCACGCAAGTGGTGGAAGCCATTGACAGCGGTATGGTCCGTATCGAACGCGGCGTG
>JBKJIV010000197.1:0-4126 GCA_046598365.1 Polaromonas sp.
TGCGGCCGTGGGTAACGTCCACCTCACCCGGCGTGGCAATACGGCCTATGCCGGCGTTGCGGCCGCCAGACTCGGTGTTGGCCTTGTCGGCCTGCAAGGCAACGCGACGCTGTTCGATGCGTTGCGCGCCCTGTTCCAGCAACTCGGGCGTCATTTCTCACCGCCTTTTCGAAGCTTCTTCACCAAGCCCACCACACCATTGGGCAGAAACAGCGTGACCGCGATAAACAGCAGGCCCAGAAAATACAACCAGTACTCAGGGTAAGCGACCGTCAACCAGCTCTTGGCGCCATTGACGATGAAGGCGCCCAGGATGGGGCCAATCAGCGTGGCCCGCCCGCCGACGGCCGCCCAGATCGCCATTTCAATCGAGTTGGCGGGGCTCATCTCACTCGGATTGATGATGCCGACCTGCGGAACATACAGCGCGCCTGCAATGCCGCACATCACAGCTGAGATGGTCCAGATGGTCAGCTTGTAGCCAATCGGGTTGTAGCCCGAAAACATCACACGTGTCTCGGCATCACGAATCGCCTGCAACACGCGGCCGAACTTGCTGCGCACCAGCCATTTGGCGAACAAAAAGAAGCCCAGCAGGGTGAGCCCAGTGATGACAAACAAAATCATGCGCATGTTAGGCGTGGCAATCGGCATGTCCAGGATGCGTTTGAAGTCGGTGAAACCGTTGTTACCGCCAAAGCCGGTCTCGTTGCGGAAAAACAGCAGCATGGCCGCAAAGGTCATGGCCTGCGTGATGATGGAAAAGTACACGCCCTTGATGCGCGAGCGAAAGGCGAAGTATCCAAAAACAAAGGCCACGATGCCCGGCACCAGCACGATCAGAAACAAGGTGGCGATGAAGCTGTCGCTGAATGTCCAGTGCCAGGGCAGTTCCTTCCAGTCGAGGAAGACCATGAAGTCTGGCAAGTCGCTTTTGTAGTTGCCGTCGCGGCCGATCTGGCGCATCAGGTACATGCCCATGGCGTACCCACCGAGCGCGAAAAACAGACCGTGCCCCAGCGACAAAATCCCGGTGTAACCCCAGATCAAATCCATGGCCAGCGCCACAATGGCGTAACACATGATCTTGCCGACCAGAGCCACCGCGTAGGTGCTCATGTGGAACATGCTGCCCTGCGGAACCAGCAGGTTAAGCACAGGGGCCAGCGCACACACGAGCAGCAGCGCCACGATAAAAGCGCTCAGACCCACGCGGGTGAACAAAGGCCCTTTGGCGGGAAGAATGACGGAAGACAGTGGCGCGTTCATGATCATGCCTCCGCCGAGCGGCCCTTCATCGCAAAGATACCTTGCGGCCGCTTTTGGATGAAGATGATGATGAGCACCAGCACTGCGATCTTGGCCAGCACCGCGCCGGTCCAGCCTTCGAGAAATTTATTCAGAATTCCCAGGCCCATCGCAGCGTAGACGGTCCCGGCCAGCTGCCCAACGCCACCCAGCACCACCACCATGAAGGCGTCAACGATGTAGCCCTGGCCCAGGTCCGGGCCGACGTTGCCGACCTGGCTCAGCGCACAACCCGCCAACCCTGCAATGCCTGAGCCCAAGGCAAATGCATAGGTGTCCACACGTGCTGTGTTCACGCCCATACACGAGGCGATCGGCCGGTTTTGCGTGACGCCGCGCACAAACAGCCCCAGCCTTGTTTTGCTGATCAGCCAGGCCATGCCCAGCAGCACGGCAATTGCAAAACCGATGATGACCAGCCGGTTGAATGGCAAGGACAAATTGCCCATCACCTGCACGCCGCCGCTCATCCACACCGGGTTTTCAACTCCCACATTTTGCGCGCCGAAGATGGACCGCACCAGCTGCTGCAGCATCAGGCTGATGCCCCAGGTGGCCAGCAAGGTCTCCAGCGGGCGGCCGTACAGGAAACGGATCACGCCGCGCTCCAGCGCCGCGCCCATCAGCGCCGAGGCCAAAAAGGCCACCGGCAGCGCCGCCAGCAAATACCAGTCGAACAGGCCGGGCAGGTACTTCTGGAACAGGCCCTGCACCACGTAGGTGGCATAGGCGCCAATCATCATCAGCTCGCCATGCGCCATGTTGATGACGCCCATCAAACCGTAGGTGATAGCCAGCCCCAGCGCCACAAGCAGCAAGATACTGCCCAGGCTGATGCCGCTAAACACGGCGCCCAGCTTGTCGCCCCAAGCCAAAGCCGATTCAACCTTGCGCAGCGAAGTCTGCAGTGCGCTTTTTACTTCCGCATCAGGCTCTTCAGCCAGGCGCGCAATGAGCACGGTCTTGCTGATCGGGTTATTGCTTCCTGACAGGCGGGCCGCCGCTTCCAGTCGTTTTGCCTTGTCAGCGCTGCTCAGCAAAATAGTGGCACGTACCATTTCCAGTTGGTTTTTGAGCGCGGGCACCGTCTCTGCAGCATAGGCTTTTTCGATCAGTGGCAGGCGCGACTCATCGCTGCCGCTGGCCAGTGTCTTGATCGCGTCGGCGCGCACCTTTTCGTCTTTGGAAAACAACTTGAGCGCGGCCAGGGCTGTATCGAGCTCTCCGCGCATCAGGTTGTTGTTGATCACGTCTTCCGCCTCGGCTGGCACGGGCAGCTCCACGCCAGTGACAGGGTCATAACCCTTCTCGTCCTTGATGACAAATACCTTGCCGCCAGCGGTCTTGACGGCATCGTCGGCCAGCGCCTGAATGAATGCGGCGGTTTTTTCGTCGGCGTTGGCAGCGGCCTTGTTCAGTGCCTCGGCGCGCGCCTCAGTCTCGCCCAGCGCCATGCCTTTGGCTTCGTCCGCGCTCAGGGCGTGGGCGCTGGCTGCGATCAAAAACGTAACGGACAGAAGGATTGTGCGAATCATCATGTGAAGAACCTGTAGAGTGGACACAACTGATAGCGGATGCCCGCTGTGGCTGTGCCCAGGCTGCAACTTCCTTGTAAATCTGTAGAGGTCATGCACCGGAGTAGTGCAAGAAATGGGCCAGACCAAAAAAAGCCGCACCTGTTTCGCAACCTGGGTGCGGCTTTCACCGCCTGACCCCTTAGGGTCTGGCGGTAGCAGCTTACTTGGCGGCCATTTTTGCCGGCTCGTCAGGCTTCTTGTCGTTGCCTTCGATGTACGGGCTCCATGGCTTGGCTTTCACCGGGCCGGGTGTCTTCCACACCACATTGAACTGGCCGTCGGCCTTGATCTCGCCGATAAACACCGACTTGTGCAGGTGGTGGTTCTTTTCGTCCATTTTCGAAACGATGCCCGACGGTGCCTTGAAGGTCTGGCCAGCCATCGCGGCGATGACTTTGTCGGTGTCTGTGGACTTGGCTTTTTCAACGGCCTGCTTCCACATGTTGATGCCGATGTAAGTCGCTTCCATCGGGTCGTTGGTCAAAGGCTTGTCCTTGTGGCCAGCGATGCCCTTGAGTTTGGCGTAGTCAGACCATTTTTTGATGAACTCGGTGTTGGCAGGGTTCTTGATCGACTGGAAGTAGTTCCAGGCAGCCAGGTGGCCGACCAGAGGCTTGGTGTCCACACCGCGCAGCTCTTCTTCACCCACCGAGAACGCAACCACTGGCACGTCTTTGGCTTTCAGGCCGGCATTGCCCAGTTCTTTGTAGAAAGGCACGTTGGAGTCGCCGTTGATGGTGGAGACGACGGCGGTCTTGCCGCCGACCGAGAACTTCTTGATGTCCGCGACGATGGTCTGGTAATCGCTGTGGCCGAACGGGGTGTACTTCTCGTCGATGTCCGTGTCCTTCACGCCTTTGGATTTCAGGTAGGCACGCAGAATCTTGTTGGTCGTGCGGGGATACACATAGTCGGTGCCCAGCAGCACCCAGCGCTTGGCGGCGCCGCCGTCCTTGCTCATCAGGTAGTCCACTGCGGGGATCGCCTGCTGGTTGGGCGCGGCGCCGGTGTAGAACACGTTTTTCGAGAGCTCCTCACCTTCGTACTGAACGGGATAGAACAGCAGGCCATTCAGCTCTTCCACCACCGGCAGCACCGACTTGCGCGACACCGAAGTCCAGCAGCCGAAGATCACCGCGACCTTGTCTTGCGTGAGCAGCTGCTTGGTCTTCTCGGCAAACAGCGGCCAGTTGGAAGCCGGGTCGACCACGACAGGTTCGAGTTTCTTGCCCAGCACGCCG
>JBKJIV010000093.1:0-24342 GCA_046598365.1 Polaromonas sp.
GGAATCAAAACTGAATGTGGCTACGCCGTTGGCGTTTGCCTTCAGGCTGGGCAGGTCGCCCGCATGGTGCGCGCCCACGCCGTGGTTGCCGTGGGGCTTGCCGTCGGGATTGAAGTGGCCGCCGGTGCTCATGCCGTCTCCGCTGGAGCAATCGCCTTTTTCATGCACGTGAAAACCGTGTTCTGCATTGGGTTTGAGGCCGCGCACTTCACCGCTGACCCGCACCTTGCCTCCCATCTGGACAAAACTGACGCTGCCTGCGGTCGTGCTGCCTGCCGTGCTTTGCAGTGCGGCAGTTGCGCGGGGGCCGGTGGACATGCTGGCACAGGCACTCAGCAGGACAGCGGTGGTAATCAGACTCAGGCTTTGTTTCATGGTTATCTCCAGTGTTAGAAATAGGGGGTGAGCATGGCTGGACTTTAGGCTTCCGGCACCTTGCTGGCAAGACTGGCCTGGGATAATTTCAGCAGGCGCGCCAAGGCAGCGTCCGAGATGCCGTGGCTTTGCAGGCTTTCCAGAGTCTGGCGCGCATAGTCGTGCGTCGTGCCGTAGCGCCCGCAGGAGGCGGAAAATATTTGCTGGTAGCGCTCTTCGCTTAGTTCGCCGGTGAAATTGGGGCTGCGCCGCGAAAGAGTGAAGGCCAGCGCCTGGACTGGTCCTTTGGGGGTGTCGCAACGCAGCAAACGCGGGTCATATACTGCGGTGATCATCTCGCGCAACCACAGCCTGCCCACCACTTCTTGAACATCGTGGCGGGGTACCCGGTACACCACGCCGTGGCAGCTGCCGCCTGACAACAGGGCAAAAACCAGACCGGGGCATTCGGGTGTGCCGCGGTTGATGCGGCTCCACATCTTTAAGGCGCGGTGCCAGCCATGGACTTTGGCGCGCCGCAGCTCGGTGTGGTCGAAATCGGGCCGCCAGATCAGCGACGCGTAGCCGAAAATCCAGAGATCGTCCCGGCCGCCCCACTGGTGCAAAAACCGATCCAGCATCGGGGCTGGATCGCGCAGCGGCTGAATGTCTGGTGGCAGGGCTTGGTACACACCCACACTTTACAATGACCGGCCCCATTCTGCTGCCTCGCAGATGCGGCCAGTTTCACGGAGTTTTTTTGAATGTCCCCATCCGATGATGACCAACCCGGCTTCGTGCTGGGTATTGTTTTTGCCATTGTTGCTGCGGTGATCGCGTTGGTGCTTGGTGTGGTGTTGGCGCGCAAGGGCGACACAGCATCTGTGCCGCCAAGCCCGCCGACCTCGGCCGCCGCCATCGTTTTGCCGTCTGGTGTTGCAGCTCCTGCCCTTGCTGTATCAAGCCCTGACCGTCAGGCGGTGTCTGACGCCGCCAGTATCACGGTGGAGTATGGCGTGGTGAAACTCTATTTTGCGTCTGGGAAAACCGAACTTGCGCTGGGAGCGGGTGCCGCGCTTGCCGATGTGGTTATCGGCGCCAGGAGCGGCAAAAAAGTTCTGATATCGGGCTTTCATGATTCCAAAGGCAACGCGGCACTCAATGCGGAAATGGCAAGCCGGAGGGCGCTTTCCGTGCGGGATGCACTGCTGGCTGCAGGCGTACCGGCCGATCAGATGACGCTGGAAAAACCCGCGCAGTTGGCGGGCACGGGCAGTGATGAAGAGGCACGCCGGGTCGAAATCTCCCTGAAGTAAGTGGCTTGAAGTGCCGTGCGCGGACGGCAGTAGTTGGTAACCAGTGGGTAACCCGACGCCTTCCCAAACGCTTGGTAACCAAGTACGATAGAAGCAGTAATAAAGTTACCAATTGAGCTTTAACTCAATTGACCTTCACACCAGCGAGCCTATGACCCTTCACTCCACCATCTCCGCAGTAACGAGCCAGATACGCGAACGCAGTCTCGCCACCCGCAGCGCTTATCTCCAGCGCCTCGACGGGGCGGCCACACGGGCCGTCAGCGTTGATCGCATGGGTTGCGGCAACATCGCACACGCGGTGGCTGGCATGCCGCTGGACGACCGTTTCAAAGTGGTGACCGAGCGCGCCCCCAACATCGGCATCGTCACCGCCTACAACGACATGTTGTCAGCGCACACGCCCATGCAGTCGTATCCGGACCTGATCAAGTGGGAGGCACGCCTGCAGGGCGCAACCGCGCAGGTGGCAGGCGGTGTACCCGCCATGTGTGATGGCGTGACGCAAGGCACGACCGGGATGGAGCTCAGCCTCTTCAGTCGCGATGTGATTGCCATGGCCACTGCCGTATCACTGAGCCACGACATGTTCGATGCTGCGCTGATGCTGGGCGTGTGCGACAAGATCGTGCCGGGTTTGCTGATAGGTGCGCTGCACTTTGGCCATCTGCCTACCGTGTTTGTACCTGCAGGACCCATGCCTTCGGGCCTGCCCAACAAGGAAAAGGCCCGTGTGCGCGAACAAGCAGCGCAAGGCCTGGTGGGGCGGGGTGAGTTGCTGGATGCAGAACTCAAGTCGTACCACAGCCCCGGTACCTGCACGTTTTACGGTACCGCCAACAGCAACCAGATGCTGCTTGAAGCCATGGGCCTGCATGTGCCAGGCACCGCCTTTGTGCAGCCAGGCGGGGATTTGCGGGATGAGTTGACACGTGAGGCAGCGCGCACCGTGCTGGGCATCGTCAAGTCGTCCAAGCGGTTTGCGCCCATCGGCCGCGTTGTTGATGAAAAGGCCATCGTCAACGCGATGGTGGCACTGCTGGCCACTGGCGGCTCCACCAACCACCTGATCCACTGGGTGGCGGTGGCGCGTTCAGCGGGCATTCTGATTGACTGGAATGATTTCTCGGCGCTGTCCGACGTGGTGCCCTTGCTTACCCATGTTTATCCCAATGGCAGCGCTGATGTCAATGAGTTTCAGGCGGCGGGCGGAACAGGCTTTGTGATCCGCGAGCTGCTCGATGGCGGCTTCATGCATGAGGACGTGCTGACAGTGCGCGAAGGCGGCATCCGCGAGTACACCCGCGAGCCGGCCATGGTGGACGGCAAGCTCGCCTGGCATGAAATGGGTGCCTCAAAAGATGAAGCTGTTGTGCGACCGGCGAGCCAGCCTTTCAGCGCGAGCGGCGGACTCAAGCTGCTGCAAGGCAATCTGGGCCGCAGCGTGATCAAAGTGTCTTCTGTGCCAGATGATCGCCATGTGATTGAGGCGCCTGCTCGTGTGTTTGATTCGCAGGAAGATCTGCACGCTGCCTTTCAGTGCGGGGAGCTGGACCACGATGTGATTTGTGTCGTGCGCTGGCAAGGGCCGCAAGCCAATGGCATGCCGGAGCTGCACAAACTCACGCCCCCGCTTGCCGTGTTGCAGGGCAAAGGGTTCAGGGTAGCGCTGGTTACCGACGGGCGCATGAGTGGGGCCTCCGGAAAGGTGCCGGCAGCCATCCATGTGTCGCCGGAAGCGGCCGCTGGCGGTCCACTGGCAAAGGTGCGTGACGGCGATGTGATCCTGCTTGACTCCATCACTGGCGTGTTGCAGGTCAAGGTGGCGGATGACGAGTGGGCGGCCCGCCAGTCCGCCAACATGCCGGAGGCGCTGGGTATCAGCAACGGGCTGGGCATGGGCCGTGAATTATTTGCGGGCATGCGCAACCGCGCTTTGACCGCGGAAGAAGGAGCTTTGTCGTGGATCTGAGCATCGATATCAAAAAACCGCTGACAGCCTTGCAAGTCATGCGGGACGCACCCGTGATCCCGGTGATTGTGCTGACCGATGTGGCGCATGCTGTGCCTCTGGCGCGCGCGCTGGTGGCTGGTGGCATCCGCATGCTTGAGGTGACATTGCGCACACCGCAGGCGCTGGCTTGCATCGAGGCGATTGCGCGCGACGTGCCCGAGGCGGTGGTTGGCGCCGGCACCGCGCGCAGCGCTGCCGATGTGCAGGCCTGCGCCATGGCGGGCGCGCGTTTCATCGTCAGCCCCGGCTATACCCACGCGGTCGGCACAGCCTGCCGCGACGCTCACCTGCCGCTATTGCCCGGTGTGGCCACAGGCAGCGAGATCATGGCAGCGCAGGAAGACGGCTTCATCGAGCTCAAGTTTTTTCCGGCCCTGCAGGCTGGCGGGCTGGCCATGCTCAAGGCCTTCAGCGGCCCCTTCGGCGATGTGAAATTTTGTCCCACTGGGGGTATCACCGCCGCCAATGCGGCCGAGTTTCTGGCGCTGGCTAACGTGGCCTGTGTTGGTGGCTCCTGGCTGGTGCCGACCGATGCCATGGCAAGCGGTGACTGGGCACGGATCACCGAACTGGCTCGGCAGGCGGCGCAGTTGCCGCGCTGAATACGGCTTTCATGGCCTCTCGAAGCTTGCGCTTCTGTGGGTCCTCATGCAAGCCGGCACTCGCCCCGGCAGGAATCCCAAGCGGCAGTCATGTTGGCACCCGAGCCCAGCGAACGCGGCCAAATGAGGCTCCCTTCCCTCGCCCCGCTGCGGGGCGAGGGAAGGGCGGGGGGTTGGGAGTGGGGAGTTGAAACTACCGCCTGTTGCAAGTCACAACTGCAGCGTGACGCTCCGTTCCTCTACGTCGGCGCAGGGCCCGATGCAACTGCCTCCCCCTTGCGCTCAATCAACTCAATCTTGTAGCCATCCGGGTCGGTGACAAAAGCAATCACGGTCTTGCCGCCCTTGACCGGTCCGGCTTCGCGCGTCACATTCCCGCCCGATGCCTTGATCTTCTCGCAGGCCGCGTAGACGTCTGGCACACCCAGCGCGATGTGGCCAAAGGCCGTGCCCATGTCGTAGTTGTCGATCCCGTGGTTGTAGGTCAGCTCGATCTCGGCATGGTCCGGGTTGTTGCCGTAGCCTACAAAAGCCAGGCTGTATTTGTACTCCGGATTTTCCGAGGTGCGCAGCAGTTTCATGCCCAGAATCTGGGTGTAAAAATCAATCGAGCGTTGCAGGTTGCCAACGCGCATCATGGTATGCAGAAGTCTCATGGTGGTCATATTGGTAGTGAGGGATGATGCCATTGTCTGGCAACCGTGAATACCCGCTGGGGTCGTGATGGCACTGCTTTTCGGTCTTCTTGCTGGCGTGTTGAATTTCACGCTCATCCACCGTCTCGCTCGCCTGCATAATAGGCCGCACTAAAAACAGGATCCGCTGACAATGCCCTTGAGTTCCCTGACCGATCACCCGAAAGACTGGGTGGTCCCCACACGCTTGCTGGACCTGGACGATCCCAAACTCAGAATTCAGGCCATGCGGATCACGCAGTTGGCAACCTCCGAAACCCAAAAAGCGGTTTTCATTCACGACTACATCAAGTCCTTGCCTTTTGGCTGCGTCGCGGGGTTTGAACATGTTCCTGCGGCGGCGGTGCTCAAGGCAGGGCGTGGCGACTGCCACACCAAAGGCACTTTGTTTGTAGCCATGCTTCGTTCTGTTGGGGTGCCAGCCCGACTTCGTTTTGTGACCCTCTCGAGCGCTTTTCTCAAGGGCATCATCGACGGAACCCAAAACACCATCACGCACGCGATCGGTGAGGTTTACCTAGAAGGGCACTGGGTACAGACCGACACCTATGTGACGGATTCCCTACTGGAAACGCGTGCCGCCCAGTTGCTTGAGGAGCAGGGCGGTCGCCTGGGTTACGGTATTCACCTCAAGGGGAATCATTTCTGGGATGGGACGCACCCGGCGCACGCTCAATTCTGCACATCCGACCCAGACAGCCATCCGCTATTCGATTGGGGCGTGGCCCACGACCCAGAGCACTTCTACAGCAGCAAAGCCCACGCGGAGCTTCAACAGGGTTGGCTGACTCGCGTCAAATGGATGCTGGCCGCAGCGCTGATCAATCGCCGTGTCGAGCAGATCAGAGCGCAGACAGGCCCCACGGTGCCCCAAACCATTTAGATGCCCGGCGGCTGGGGTACGTCAAACACCAGGCAGGTGGTGGTGGCATGCGCGTAGATCTTGTCATCGGGCCCCACAATGCGCGCTTCGGCAGTAGCCAACTGGCGGCCGCAATGGATAACGGTGCCGATGGCGCGTAGCGGGCCGGTTTTGTGCGAAGCTGCTCGCACGATGTTGACGCTCAGTTCGGCCGTTGTGTAGGCGCGCCCTGCGGGCATCAGCGTGTGTACCGCGCAACCCAGCGCCGAGTCCAACAGCGTTGCGTACCAGCCGCCATGCACCGTGCCCAGCGGGTTGTAGTGCTTGAGCTGAGGCGTGCCCTGAAAGACGGCCCTGCCAGCGGCTACTTCTATCAGCGAGAAATCCAGCGTATCGGCAATGTGGGGAAAAGGAATTTCGCCCGCCAGCATGGCGTGCATCACTTCCAGTCCGGTTTTGCCGGCTACCGTTTCGGGCCTGGCAAGACCTGGTTTTCCGCCACCGGCCTGCAGGCGTGCCACCACCGCGGCACGATCCTCATCCCATTGCTTACTTGTTTGTCCAGTGCTCACGACGTCTCCAATTTAAGTTGCATATACAACAATTGTAGCTACAATTAAAAAATGAAGATTACCCCACCCGCTCCAGACCCGGTGAGTCTCAAGCCCCAAGGCTGTACCAACCTCAAGCTGCGCCAGTTGATGCGCCGCGTGGCCCAGCACTACGATGCGGAAGTAGGTAAAACCGGTCTGAAGGGCACCCAGTATTCTTTGTTGTCCTATGTGCTCAAGCTCGGTCCGCTGCGGCCGGGCGACTTGGCTCGCGCGATGAAGGTCGACGCATCCACGCTGACCCGCAACCTCAAGCCGCTGGTGGCAGCCGGATGGCTGGCGCTGGAGCCGGGCAGCGACGGACGCAGCCGCCTGGTCAGCATCACGGATAACGGCCGGGACAAACGCACAGAAGCCCAACGCCGATGGCGCGTGGCGCAGGAGCGTATCAACGAATTGTTGGGCGTTGACCGCGTGCTGGCCCTGCATGCCCTGATCGATCAATCGCTGGAGAGCCTGTCTCCCGCGTTAGAGGTGGGCGATGAGTAGTCCTCCGATGGACGTGCGCACGCGTATTCTGCTTGAAGCGCCCATCGCTTCGACGCTGCTGCGCCTTGCCGCGCCCAATGTGCTGGTCATGCTGGCGCAGGCCAGCGTAGGTCTGATAGAAACCTATTTTGTTGGCAAGCTGGGCACCGACGCACTGGCTGGCATGGCGCTGGTGTTTCCGGTGGTGATGTTGATGCAAATGACTTCTGCGGGCGCCATAGGTGGCGGTATTGCTTCTGCGATTGCGCGGGCACTGGGTGCGCGCCGAAGCGCCGATGCCGACGCGTTGGTGTTGCATTCCATGGTGATAGCGGGGGTGTTCGCCTTACTGTTCATGGTTGTGGTGCTGGGGGGAGGGCGCTGGCTTTACGCTGAAATGGGTGGCACCGGCGGCGCGCTAAGCGCCGCGCTGATTTATTCCAACTGGGTATTTGCCGGCGCATTGCTGATATGGGTGTTCAATACCCTGTCGGCGGTGATCCGTGGCACCGGCAACATGGCGGTACCGGCGGTGGTGACGGTAGCGGGCACGGTGGTTCTGATTCCGCTGTCGCCGCTGCTCATCTTTGGTTGGGGGTTTGTCCCTGCCCTTGGTATTGCCGGCGGGGCCATTGCCCTGCTGGCTTTTTACCTGGTGGGAAGTGTGGTGCTTGCCATGTATTTGTGGTCGCCGCAAAGCCTGCTGCGGCCATCATTCGCACACATCCGCTTTCGCTGGGCCTTGTTCAAGGACATTTTGCGTGTTGGTTTGGTGGGTACTGTGTCGACACTCGCGACCAACCTGGCCATCGTCGTGACAACTGCTTTGGTCGGCGGGTTTGGCACTGCTGCCCTCGCCGGTTATGGCACGGCCTCGCGGCTGGAGTACCTGCTGGTGCCGCTGGTGTTTGGCTTTGGCGCGCCGCTGGTCGCGATGGTAGGCACCTGCATGGGCGCAGGTCAGCGTGAGCGCGCATTGCAAGCCACCTGGATAGGCGCTGCCATGGCTTTTGCGATGACCGAAGCCATTGGCCTCTGGGCGGCATTTTTTCCGGAGGCCTGGCTTTCGCTTTTCAACAGCGACCCCGCCATGCTGGCGGCTGGCAGCGCGTACCTCCGCGCGGTCGGGCCGTTCTATGGATTTTTCGGTCTTGGCCTGGCGTTGTATTTTGCGTCGCAGGGTGCAGGTCGGCTGATGTGGCCAGTGATGGGCAACATCGCGCGCCTGGCGGTGGCGGTTGCAGGCGGCTGGCTGGCCTTGCGTTGGGGTGGCGGGCTCACCGCAGTTTTTGTTGCGCAGGGTGTCGCGCTAGTCGTTTACGGTGTGGTCAATGCCTGGGCGATATCGGGTGGCGCGTGGTTCGGCAGCGTCGGCTGGCCGCGTAGCATGGCCGCAATGCTCAAACGGGCTCCGCAAAGCTGACTTCAAGAGCATTGAAGCGCCGGAAATCAGATGGGTACGGTGTAGTTGAGCGTCATGCGACCCCCATCAACCGTGACAATTTCACCGGTGACGTAGCTGGCCGCATCGCTGACCAGCCACGCCACAACGTCAGCAATCTCTGATGGCTGACCGAGGCGTTTCATCGGTGTGCGGCTCATGATTTTGGCTTTGGCCTCGTCGCTGGTCAGCACCGCCTTGGCGGCCAGCTCGGTGGCGATGGTGCCGGGCGCCACGGCGTTGACGCGAATGCCCTTGTCGGCCAGTGCCAGGGCCATCACGCGGGTTAACTGGTTGATACCGCCCTTGCTGACGTTGTAGCTGGCAATGGTCGGGATGGTGAGTACAGCGTTGACAGAACTCATGTTGACGATGTTGCCACTACCCTGGGCGGCCATGACACGGGCCACCGCCTGGCCCATCAGGAAAGAGCCTTTGATGTTGACGCGTATCACGGCGTCAAAGTCAGCCTCAGTGATGTCCAGAAAATCAGCGGCCTTGAAGATGCCAGCGTTGTTGACGAGGACGTCGATGCGGCCATGCTTGAGCAACGCGGCCGCAACCAGGGCGTCCACCTGCGTCTTGTCACCCACATCGCAATGCAGGTAAAGCGCGCCAAGCTCATCAGCCAGTGCCTGCCCGGGAAGGTCTGCCCTATCAGCGATGACGACATGGGCGCCTTCGCGGGTAAAGCGTCGGGCACAGGCCTCGCCAATGCCTTGCGCACCACCGGTGACGATGCAGACCTTGCCACCGAGGCCGAAAGAAACGGGGAGTGATGTTTGGGGGGTCATGCCCGGATGGTACCCGCACAGGCAGCGATGAATTTCATCGCGTTTTCCGATACCTCTGCGGCCGTCATGCCGGGTTTGTACAAGGCTGAGCCAATGCCAAAACCCCAGGCCCCCGCGCTGCGGAAGGCGCCCATGTTTTCCAAAGTGATACCGCCAACCGGCAACAGCCGCGTGTCGGCGGGCAATACGGCGCACAGGGCTTTCACCACGGCGGGGGTGATCATCTCAGCCGGAAACAGCTTGAGTCCGCTCGCCCCGGCGTCCAAAGCTGCAAAGGCTTCGGTGGCCGTCATGACACCTGGCAGGCAGACCATTCCAAGGCGCCGGGCTTCGCGTACCACCTCGGGATTGAAGTTGGGTGAGACCACGAGCTGGCCGCCAGCCGCGTGCACATTGCGAACGTCGTCCGCGCTGAGCACGGTGCCCGCGCCAACCAGTGCGTCAGGCAATGCCGCCGCAATGGCCTCTATGCTGTGGAGGGGTTGGGGTGAATTCAGCGGCACCTCGATTAGCGACCAGCCGGTGGCGGCCAGCGCGCGGCAAATGGGCAGCGCTTCATCGGGACGCAGACCGCGCAAAATGCCAACAAGCGGAATGCCCTGCAGCGCGGCTGAAAATTTGTCTTGAGGACTCATCACTTTTCCTTGGAGGGTATGGTCAGGGCAAGGGCCAAAAGACCACGCCAGGTGACTTCCGAACCTGCGCGGCGCACGGCCACGCCACGCTGGGCCAGCGCGTATTCATAGCGCTGTGTCAGCGCATCTGAGCCGATCACGACCACTGCCTCGCCCGGCTCCCGCGATTGAGTTCGTATCTCTTCTCCAATCACCAGGCCCGACAGGTAGCTTGGCAGCGATGCCTTGGCCATGCGCTCGAACAGTGCGAGTGTGCGGACACTGAAAGCAGTTTGTAGCAGGCTGCTGCTGCGCAGCGCAAAAGCCACGCCCTCATCGAAGGCACTGCGGTCAAGTTCTCCATTCACTTCGGGCAAGGTGCGGGCAAGAATGGAATGCTGACGCAGCAGTGCATAAAACTCGCCGGTCATGAGGGTCGAAAAAGTTTCGATCCTGCCGGCTCGCACCTGGACCCACTTGCTGTGGGTGCCGGGCAGGACGATCAGTCCCTCGTGCAAGTTCAGCAGTTGGAGCGCACCCAGCACTTGCGTTTCTTCACCCCGCATCACATCCGGAACGCCATCATGGGTACAGCTCAGTCCTGGAACGATGGCGATACGCCCCGGCATGATCCAGCTCAGCTGCGAAGCGACTTCGTCAAAACCCGCTGGGCACGCACAGTAGGGCGCCTGCATCCAGCCTTGTTGGCTGCCTGCCATCCCGGCAATCAGGCACAAGGCCTTGTCTGCCTGCATCCAGTCACCGAAACAAGTTTGAAAAACCGCTGGAAATTCGCCGGGCGCGACGGTCAGGATGCCGCGCGCAAATGCACGCTCTTCCAGCACGGCGCCTGCGCCGTCCAGCCTCGCCCCGCGCAGGGACGAGGTGCCCCAGTCAACGGCCACCAGTGTCTGCATGGGTGTCAGGCTAGTGCAGTGTTGCATGCTTGATGGAACAAATAAAAATGATGGATTTTGGGTCAGGGCAAGGCGCAAACCACAGCCATAGTCCAGCTATGGCGCGGATTTGCAACGCAGCCATGGCGCAAAAGACGCATTTTTATGTTCCAGATAGCGTGCCACACTGCACTACCAAGCCCCGCAAAGCGTCGGGCGGGTAGGTGGGTTGGCGGCAGTCGGCGATGTACTGTTCGATGATGGCCTTGAAAGAGGCGTCGGGTCGCAAGCCCAGTGCCTGCGCGCGTTCGGCAGTCGCGCCGCGCGACCAGTTGGCAACGATGCCGGCAATGCGTTCATCGCGTTCAAAACGCACGCGTTTTCGCACATCGCTTCCTGCTACTTCTTCCAGGGCTTGCAGCATGTCACCCACACGCACATTGAGGCCGGGCAGATTCAACGCCAGCCGTCCACCCATGGCCAGCCTGCTCGCCTCAAACACAGTGATCAGTCCGCGTACGGTGTTGGAGGGCGATGACATGGGGTGGGTCACGTCCGGGTCAACCGGGCAGATGGTTTCTACCCCGGCCAAAGGCTCGCGGATGATGCCGCTGAAAAACGAGGACGCTGCGCCATTGGGTTTGCCGGGGCGCACGGTCACTGTCATCAAGCGGGCGGACCTGCCGTCGATGAAACCTTTGCGCGTGTAGTCTGCAATCAGGTACTCACACATCAGCTTGTGCGTGCCGTAAGAAGTTTGGGGCGAGGGCAGGGTTGTGTCGGTTACCAGATCGGGCAGGGGGTTGGCGTCATCCGGCCCGAAGACGGCGACCGAACTGGCGAAAACCAGACGCGGCACATTGCCTGCTTGCCGCAGGCCCTCCAGCAACAGGCGGGTGCTGTCGAGGTTGGAGCGCAGACCCAACTCAAAGTCCAACTCACACTCGCCAGAGACTGCAGAGGCCAGATGAAAAACGGCGTCAAAACCGCTTGCAAACAGTGCGGACTGATTGAGCAATGGCCCGGTATGAACCCGAACCCTCGCGTCCGCGCTCAAATCTGCCGGAGGCGCAAAAAGATCTGCAATGTGAAGTTCGGCAATGGTTTGACCATTGAGCTGGCCGCTTTTGAGCAGTTCACGTGACAGCCGGGCGCCCACAAAACCGGCGCCGCCGGTGACAAGAATGTTCATGACGATCCTTGATGCTCAGTGGTTGTCGCGTGGCACAAAAGAGCCGCGCTTGCCGACCAGAAAGTCGAGGTCCACGCCTTCGTCGGCTTGCAACACATGATCGACATACAGCTTCCAGTAGCCAGACGACAGAGGCGGTGGTGGGGCTATCCAGAGGCTCAGGCGCCGGGTCATCTCTTCGTCGCTGATCAGCAACTGCAACTTGCGCTCGGGCACGTTGAGTTCAATCATGTCGCCGTTTTGCACAACAGCCAGCGGCCCACCGGCGGCCGCTTCAGGTGCAGTGTGGAGGATCACGGTGCCGTAAGCTGTGCCGCTCATGCGCGCGTCGCTGATGCGCACCATGTCGGTGATGCCCTTTCGCAGTACTTTGGGGGGTAGCGGCATGTTGCCCACTTCCGCCATACCGGGGTAACCTTTGGGGCCGCAGTTTTTCAGCACCATCACGCAGGTCTCGTCGATGTCGAGGTCTTCGTCGTCGATGCGGGCGTGGAAGTCCTCGATGTTTTCAAACACCACCGCGCGGCCGGTATGAACCATGAGTGCGGGAGTGGCTGCACTCGGCTTGATGACGGCCCCGCGTGGCGAGAGGTTGCCGCGCAGCACGGCGATGCCGGCCTTGTCCTTGAAAGGCGCGGCCAGCGGCATGATCACTTCGGTGTTGTAGTTTTGTGCGTCGGCGATGTTTTCGCCAATGGTCTGGCCGTTGGCCGTGATCGCGCCCAAATGCAAGTGCTCTGCAATTTCTTTCATCACTACCGGCAAGCCGCCCGCATAACAAAAGTCTTCCATGAGAAATTTGCCTGAAGGCTGCAAGTTGACCAGACAAGGCAGCTCGCTGGCCAGTCGGTCAAAGTCATCGACCTTGAGCTTGATACCGATACGGCCGGCCATCGCAATCAAATGAATCACGGCATTGGTCGAGCCACCAATGGCCGCCAGCGTCTTGATGGCGTTTTCAAACGCCTCGAGCGTCAGGATTTTTGACAGAGTCAGGTCTTCATGGACCATCTCTACCGCTCGGCGCCCGGCCATGCGGGCCAATACATTGCGGCGACCATCCACGGCGGGGTAGGCTGCATTGCCAGGGAGGCCTATGCCCAATGCTTCGACCATGCTGGCCATGGTGCTGGCTGTGCCCATGGTCATACAGTGGCCGTGGCTGCGGTGCATGCAGCTTTCAGCTTCAAAAAATCGGCCAATTTGAGCGTGCCGGCGCGCACCTGCTCGCTCATGCTCCAGACGCCCGTGCCCGAGCCGAGTTCCTGGCCGCGCCACTTGCCGCTGAGCATGGGGCCGCCGCTGACGCCGACGGTGGGCAAATCCACGCTGGCCGCGCCCATCACCAGCGACGGCGTGGTTTTGTCGCAGCCCATCAATAGCACCACGCCGTCGATGGGATTGCCGCGTATGCTTTCCTCCACGTCCATGCTGGCCAGGTTGCGGTACAGCATGGCGGTGGGGCGCAGCAGTGTTTCGCCCAAAGACATCACCGGAAACTCCAGCGGAAAGCCACCCGCCTCATAAACACCGATCTTGACCTGCTCTGCCAGCGTGCGGAAATGCGAGTTGCAGGGGGTCAGTTCGCTGAAGGTGTTGCAGATGCCGATGACAGGGCGGCCGTCGAACTGGTCGTGCGGCACACCTTTGCCCTTGACCCAGCTTCTGTAGGCGAAACCGTCGCGGTCCTGCCGGCCAAACCATTGCTGGCTGCGCAAAGCGCCGCCGGGCCGCCCCAAGGTGGCTTTGGCCCCCTCGGGGGGCAGCGCAGCGTGGGGGCCACTTTCTTCTGGTTTTTTTCTGGGCGTCTTCGGTTCGGGCATAGGGAAAATCCTTAATTGATAAACGTATTATCGTCATACCATTGCGCCGCTAATCCTAGTAATAACCATGAGCGCTGGAGTTCCCCCTTGCCCCGTCCCCATCTTCTGACCGTCGCCAAGTTGGCACCGCTGTTTGCGGATCAGCTGAGCGATGACTATGAGGTGCACGACCGCCTGCACGAAACTGACCCGACCGCTTTTGCGAAAGTGGCCGCGCTGATACGCGGTATCGCTGGAAGTGGTGAGTCCAAAGTCCCGCGCGCGCTGATGGACCAACTGCCTGCGCTTGAAGTTGTGTCCATCATGGGTGTGGGTTACGACGGCGTGGATGTGGCCGCTGCGATGGAGCGAAAGATTTCAGTCACCCACACGCCCGGCGTGCTCAACGACGAAGTGGCCGACCTGGCCATTGGGCTGATGCTGTCTATCGCCAGACGCATCCCCCAGGCTGATCAGTATGTGCGCGCAGGCCGCTGGGGCAAGGAAGGCGTCATGCCGCTGACGCGCAAGGTCTCAGGCGCGCGTTTGGGTATCGTTGGGCTTGGGCGGATCGGGCAGGCAATTGCCAAGCGGGCAGAAGCTTTTTCGATGTCGATTGCCTACACGGGACGCCATGCCCAGCCGGGTGTGCCCTATACCTATTACCCCACAGCAACCAAACTGGCGGGGAAGGTTGATTTTCTGGTGGTGATCACGCCTGGCGGTGCTGGCACGCGGCACCTGATCAATGCCGAGGTGCTGCAAGCGCTTGGCTCGAAGGGCTATTTGATCAATGTCGCGCGCGGCTCCGTGGTGGACGAAGCGGCGCTGGTCGATGCCTTGACAAATGGCGTAATCGCCGGTGCTGGCCTGGATGTTTTTGAAAAAGAGCCGCATCCGCCTGAAGCACTTTGGGCTATGGACAACGTGGTACTGACACCGCATATCGCCAGCGCAACCTGGCAAACCCGGCAGGACATGGCTGATTTGGCGGCAAACAATCTGCATGCGCACTTTGCTGGTCAAAAGTTGCTTAGTCCTGTTCCCGAGCACGGCTAGGCGTTGAGGTTTTTTTGAAAATGACTGCTTTTACCCACCGGAGTCCCTCGTGACCGCTTTTGTCAAAGTGATTCTGTATACCGATAGTGATGGCCGAGCCAAGTTCCGTGAGGAGAGCGTGCCGCTCAGTGAAGGCTCGCCGCAGTCCATGCTTTCGGCGTTGCTGCCCTCCAGCGGCTTGCAGCTTCGCCAAAGTCCGGTCGGTTTTCGCAGCCAGTTCCATTGCACAGGTCATGCGCAGTGGGTGTTTATTCTGGGTGGCGAGATGGAAATCGGCCTGCAGGACGGCGTTTCCCGTGTCTTCAAGGCCGGGCAGCATTTTTACTCTGCAGACATGCTGCCGGCAGGCGCCACTTTTGATGCTGCAGTGCATGGCCACTGGAGTCGTCAGGTGGGCGCTGACCCGCTGGTGACTCTGTTTGTGCGCGGCTGAGGCAAGACACATGATCAAAAACGTTCACGGCAACACCGTCGATCATCTCGGCGAAGCGATTGTCGCCGGGCGTTATACCGTGGGTGCTTCGATACCGCCCGAGCCGGTGCTGTGCACGGAGCTCGGTGTCAGCCGTACGGTGGTGCGCGAAGCGGTGAAGTCGCTGATCGCCAAGGGGCTGATGACAACCGGCCCCAAAGTCGGCACGCGGGTTCTCTCTTCTGATCACTGGAACTGGTTTGACCCGGATGTCATCATTTGGCAATCGAAGGCCGGTTTGACGCCCGAATTTTTGCGTGATCTGCAAGACCTCCGGCGCGTGGTTGAACCCGCTGCAATGCGCCTGGCAGCCGAGCGGGCGACGGAGCAGGACATTGCTGAAGTCGAAGCCGCCTACGCTGGCATGAAGCGCGCGGTGGAAGACGGTGGTGACTATGTCACCTATGACTTGCGCTTTCACCAGGGTCTGCTGCGCGCCAGCCGCAATCGCATGCTGGTGCAGATGAGCAAGGCCCTGGGCGCGCTGCTGCGCACCAGTTTTGAAATTTCCACGCGACGCAAGGATGGGCCGCTGCAATCGCTGCCACTGCACCGAGCAGTGCTCGATGCGGTCATTGCGCACCAGCCGGATGAGGCCGAACGGGCCATCCGCGTGCTGATTGACGGCGCCAAGGAAGACATCGAGGAGGTGCTCGCCTCGCGTCGGCGCCTGCCTGTCCTGAGCAGTCCCGCAAGGCAGCTCAAGGCCGCCTGAGTATCCGAAGAATAGACACAACACTCATGCAAAAAACAATCGATCAAGCCATCCACTGGTTCTTCAAATTGCTGGAGCTGCTGGTGGTCGTTTGCATGGTGGCCATGGTGATCATGGTTTTCGGCAACGTGGTGCTGCGGTATGCCTTCAACTCCGGCATTTCGGTGTCCGACGAGATGTCGCGTTACTTTTTTATTTGGCTGACCTACATAGGCGCCATGGTGGCCATGCATGAAGGCGGGCACCTGGGCGTGGACACCCTGATCAAGCATTTGCCGGTGCTGGGCAAGAAGGTCTGCCTCTTTCTAAGTGAAGCACTCATGCTCTTTTGCAACGGCTTGTTCCTGCTGGGAACCTGGAAGATGCACGACTTGCAGGTGACCAACGTCTCGCCGGTGGTGGGCATTTCCATGATCTGGGTGTACGGCATTGGCTACGTGGTGGCTGTGGTGATGGGCGTCATCAACCTCAACGTGCTGTACCGCTTGTGCACCGGTCAGATCAGTGAAGAGGAGCTGGTGCAGGTAATTGAAACCGAGGGCCTGGCCGAGGTAGAAAAGCAATTCAAAGAGGCCAAAGCATGATCTTTCGACAAGTCCAGGACGCACGGCGTGCGGCATGTGTTGACCCCAGGCAATTTTCCGCCGGGCCGACCCAAGGAAAATTAGCCCCCTCGGGGCTGGAGCCTGCGGCTCCAAGCCTGCTTGAGCAGGCTTGGACAGGCGACAGAGGCGAAGCTTCCAGCGAGCCGCGGCCTGCAAGGCCTCGCGCAGTACGCGAAGCGACAAGCGTGGGGGCCATTTCTTCATGACCGTCAGTGTTTTTATTCTGAGCTTGCTGGCGGCCATGGCCATTGGCATGCCCATCGCTTATGCCTTGTTGGTCTGCGGCGTGACGCTGATGGCTTTCCTGGCTGCCACCAGTGGCTTGGTGACTTTTGACAGCCAGATTCTGGCCCAGCGTTTTGTCGAAGGCGCTGACAACTTTCCATTGCTGGCCGTTCCCTTCTTTTTACTCGCGGGCGAGTTCATGAACGCCGGGGGTCTGAGCCGCCGCATTGTGAACCTGGCCATGGCCTGGGTGGGCCATTTTCGTGGTGGTCTAGGCTACGTCACAGTGATTGCGGCAGTCATCATGGCCTCGTTGTCCGGCTCGGCGATAGCCGATACGGCGGCACTGGCCGCGCTGCTGATTCCCATGATGCGGGCGGCGGGCTACAACGTGGGCCGCGCTTCGGGGTTGATTGCTTCAGGCGGCATCATAGCGCCGGTGATCCCACCCTCAATTGGACTGATTATTTTTGGTGTGGCAGGCAATGTGTCGATCACCAAGCTGTTTCTGGCAGGGATTGTGCCGGGGCTCATGATGGGCGCGGCTATAGCCATGACATGGTGGTGGCTTGCCAAGAAGGAAAACGTCAAGCCGGCCCCCAAATTGCAGATGGCAGAGCGCCTGCGCATCACAGCGGAAGGCGGCTTCGCTCTGGCCCTGCCGGTCGTCATCATCGGTGGCATGAAGTTCGGCATCTTCACGCCGACCGAGGCAGCCGTGGTGGCCGCGGTTTACAGCTTCGTGGTCGGCATGTTTGTCTACCGCGAGCTGCAGTGGTCCAAGATGTATGGCCTGATATTGACCGCCGGCAAAACCACGGCCGTTGTCATGTTTCTGGTGGCGGCCGCCATGGTCAGCGCCTGGTTGATCACCGTGGCCAACATTCCGACAGAAGTGGCCAACATGATGGAGCCCTTCATGGGCAACAAGATGCTGCTGATGTTCCTCATGATGGTCCTGATCGTGATTGTTGGCACCGCGCTTGATTTCACGCCCACTGTGCTGATCCTCACGCCCGTGTTGATGCCGCTGGTTCTCAAGGCAGGCATTGATCCGGTGTATTTTGGTGTGATGTTCATCATGAACAACGCCATAGGACTGATCACACCACCTGTGGGTACTGTGCTCAACGTCGTGTGTGGCGTCGCCAAAATCAGCATGGACGACGCCTTCAAAGGGGTGCTGCCTTTCCTGGTGGCGCAGCTGGTCGTGCTTTTTCTACTGGTTCTTTTTCCCGCAATCGTTACCGTGCCCCTGCAGTGGTGGATGCGGTAACTACTTTTCCCCAACCCTGTCGTTTATATCAAAGGAGACAACCATGTTCAAACGCAGAACCCTGGCCCTTGCGGCCGCCGCCTTGCTGGTGGCAACCTCGTCTTTCGCGCAGTTTGCCGACCGCACGATCAAGTTCACCAACGGTGTCAACGAGGACCATCCGGTCGGAGTTGGCGTCAAGAAAATGCAGGAGGTGCTGGCGGCTAAAACCGGCGGCAAGATGAAAATCAACGCCTTCTGGGGTGGCTCTGCGGGTGGCGACCTGCCTGCCACGCAGGCTCTGCGCGCCGGCACGCAGGAGATGGTGTGTACGTCCTCATCACCTCTGGTCGGCATCGTCAAAGAACTCGGTGCTTTTGACCTGCCCTTCCTGTTTGCCAACGAAAAAGAGGCTGATGCGGTACTGGACGGCCCGGCTGGTGCCTACTTCAATAAAAAGCTTGAAGAAGCAGGCCTTGTCAATCTTGCCTACTGGGAAAACGGTTTCCGCAACCTGACCAACAGCAAAAGGCCGGTCAACAAAGCTGAAGACTTTGACGGCGTCAAGGTCCGGGTGATGCAGAACAATATTTTCCTCGACACCTTCAAGACCCTGGGCACTAACGCTGTGCCCATGGCTTTTGGCGAAGTGTTCACCGCACTGGAGACCAAAACCATTGACGGCCAGGAAAATCCTTTTGTGACCATTGAAACTTCGAAGTTCAATGAAGTGCAAAAGTTCCTGAGCGTCACCCGCCATGCGTACACCCCCTTCCTGGTGCTGTACAGCAAAAAGCTGTGGGACCAGCTGAACCCGCAGGAACAGGCTGTGCTGCGTGAAGCGGCCATGGAAGGCCAGAAGGTCCAGCGTGCAGCCAACAGGGCCCTGAACGAAAAATCCCTGACCAGCCTGAAAGCCAAAGGCATGCAGGTCAACGAGGTGAGCGCCGCCGAGCAACGCCGCATGTTTGACAAGGTCAAGCCCGTGTATGACCGCAACGTCCCGACCATTGGCGCTGAGGCAGTGACCACTGTGATCGACGCCTTGAAAAAAGCGCGCGGCGGTTAATTACTGGTTGTGTCAAAAGCCGCAAGAGGCCAAACTCTTGCGGCTTTTTTTTCGGAGCCCGCATTGAAAATCACCAAAGTTGAAACCCTGCGTCTGGACGAGTTCCCCAACATCATCTGGGTGCGTATCTACACCGATGAAGGTCTGGTGGGGCTGGGCGAAACCTTTATGGGCGCGCAGGCTGTGGAGGCCTACATTCATGAGTGGGCCGGCCCCAAGTTGATAGGCAAGGATCCATTGGCCATTGAGGCGCGCAACAAAGACATCACAGGCTATTTGGGTTGGCGTGGCTCCGGCGTTGAGACCCGGGGCAATTCGGCCATCGACATTGCGCTGTGGGATATTTTTGGCAAAGCCGCCAACATGCCCCTGTACACGGCCCTCGGTGGCAAGAGTCGCGACTCCATTCGCATTTACAACACTTGCGCTGGCTATCAGTACGTGCGCAGCACCGTGAATCAAAACACCGCGAACTGGGGCATCGGCGATGCAAAGAAGGCCAACGCCGGACCTTACGAAGACCTCGAAGGCTTCCTTCATCGGGCTGACGAGTTGGCGCAGTCGCTGCTGTCCGAAGGCGTCACCGCGATGAAGATCTGGCCCTTTGATCCGGCTGCGGAAAAAAGCGACGGGCAGTACATCAGCAACGCCGACCTCGATCTCGCGCTGGAGCCTTTCCGCAAGATTCGTTCAGCTGTGGGGGAGCAGATGGACATCATGGTTGAGTTTCACAGCCTGTGGCGGCTGCCCATGGCGCAAAAGATCGCGCGGGCACTCAAGCCCTTCAATACTTTCTGGCACGAAGACGCGATCCGCATGGATTCGCTGGACCTGCTCCAACAGTATTCAAAAGACTGCGAAGCGCTGATCTGCGCCAGCGAGACGCTCAGCTACAAATGGGGCTTCAAGGACTACCTGCAGACGGGTGTGGCTGGTGTGGTCATGCTGGACTTGAGTTGGTGCGGTGGCCTGACTGAGGCACGCAAGATTGCAGCGATGGCCGACGCCTGGCAGTTGCCGGTGGCGCCGCACGACTGCACGGGGCCTGTGGTGTGGGCAGCTTCCAGCCACCTCTCGCTGCACGCACCCAATGCCCTGATCCAGGAAAGCGTGCGCGCGTTTTACACGGGCTGGTACAAGGAGTTGGTGACCGAGTTGCCGACAGTGAGCAAAGGAATGCTCAGCCTGAATGACAAGCCTGGCCTCGGTTTGGAGCTGCTGCCGGATTTACACAAGCGTGCCGACGCTACGCTGCGTACGTCTTTGCCCTGTTGAAGCAGTTACATTGAAAAAATCTGGAGTTGCCTCATGAAGATCAAATCGGTCCGCTCATTCATTCTGCATGTACCGGTCACCGGTTCGCAGATTGCCGACAGCACCCACAGCATCACGCATTGGGGCGTGGTCGGGGCGCAGATTGAATCTGAAGACGGCCTGACAGGTTACGGTTTCACCGGCACCCATGCCCATTTGCCGAGCGATCAGCTCATCACGCGCTGCATCGAAACCTGCCATGCGCCCTTACTCATCGGGGAGGACGCCAGCGACATCAACCGCCTGTGGCAAAAACTCGCACGCAATCCCGCTCTGCAGTGGGTCGGCCGTGCCGGCATCATCACGTTGTCGCATGCCGCCATTGACCTCGCCTTGTGGGATTTGAAAGCCAAAGCGGCGAGCCAGCCCTTGTGGAAACTGCTGGGTGGCCAGGTGCGGGACAAGGTGCGCGCGTACAACACCGACATCGGTTGGCTCAGCATTGCCGATGACAAGCTCGTCGAAGGCGCTCAACGAGCGGTGGCTCAGGGCTTTACCGGGCTCAAAATCAAGGTCGGATCAACGGTCGAACGTGATTTGCGGCGTCTGGCCGCCGTGCGGAAGGCCATCGGTCCCGGGATCACGCTGGCCATAGATGGCAATGGCAAGTGGGACTTGCCGACCTGCCAGCGCTTCTGCCGCGTTGCGCAGGAATTTGATGTGTTCTGGTTTGAAGAGCCTTTGTGGCACGACGACGTGAAGGCCCACGCACAGCTCGCGCGCGCTACGCCGATTCCCGTGGCGCTGGGCGAGCAGCTCTACACGGTCGATGCATTTTCAGAGTTCATCGCTCAGCAGGCCGTTCACTGGGTGCAACCCGATGTGACGCGCATGGCCGGATTGACCGAGGTGCTGCGGGTGTGTGAGACGGCTCACGCCTTTCACCTGCCAGTAGCGCCGCACGCCGGCGACATGAGTCAGGTGCACGTGCACCTGTCTTACGCGCACCCGGCCTGCGAGGTGCTGGAGTTCATTCCCTGGATCAAAGACTGCTTCACCGACCCGGCCGAAGTGGTGGACGGTTATTTTGTCAGGCCCGAGTTGCCCGGCGCGGGCACCACACCCACGGCGGCTGCGTGGGCGCAATACCGGCAAGCAACCGCTTGAGCTGGCCGGTCTTGATGGCATCCTTTCCGCGGCAAAATCAGGTGTGATGAACTCTTATATTTTTGTTGTCATGGGGGTCAGCGGCTGTGGCAAAAGCACAGTCGGCGCCCAGCTGGCTGCGGCGCTGGGCGTGGATTTCCTGGAAGGTGATACCTTGCATCCGGCGCACAATGTCGCGCGCATGGCCGCCGGTTTTGCCTTGAGCGACGCCGACCGCGAAGGCTGGCTGCAAGCGCTTTCCAGGCGCATCGGGGAGGCCAGCGCGGCGGGGAAGGGCCTGGTGCTTTCGTGCTCGGCGCTCAAGCGTTCCTACCGTGACATCTTGCGGCGTGGCGCAGCGGACATTCGGTTTCTTTATTTGTACGGAGAACACGGGCTCTTGCAGTCGCGAATGGCTGCGCGCACCGGTCACTACATGCCCATGTCGTTGCTGGCCAGCCAGCTCGAAACGCTGGAGGCGCCGGATGTTGACGAAAAAGCCGAGACCTTCGATGTAGCCATGGCGCCGGAAGAAATTGTCGCAGCGGCCGTGTCGCGTTGGGCTCCCGCAGGAGTCAGTCGGGAAGTTGAGTTATTGAAAAAATAGCAAAGTATTGCGGTTAAACAGGCGCAATGCCCCGAAAGCTCTATGAGCGCCGCTATGCGGGCTGCATGGTACCCGACAGCAGCACCTGGCGACCCGCCTGGCCGGACTGGACCGCATCGACCAGAGCCTTGGCAACTGCTGCTGCCGCAATGGTCCGGTAGTTGGCAGGAATCAGCGGTTTGAAAAAACTCATCACCAACGATGCCATTTTCTCGCCGGGGCGATTGGCCTGTGCCAACGATTCCCGGTCACCGGCCAGCAGCGAAGGTCGTGCAAACACCAGGCTGTAGTAGCCGAGTTGACCGACGGCGTCTTCCATTTCGCCTTTGACGCGGTTGTAAAACACCGAAGAATTTGCGTCAGCACCCATCGCGCTGACAATGCCGATGCGAGTTGCGCCCGCAGTGCGCGCAGAGCGGGCCAGCGTTACAACGGCTTCGAAATCGATGGCGCGAAACGCCTGCTGACTGCCAGCCACTTTAATGGTGGTGCCAAGGGCGATGAAAACATCGTCGACTGGTGGCGCGACAAACTCGCTGAGCGAATCTGTCAGGTGCACCACCAGTTTGGGGTGTGTTTGAACCGGCGCGCGGCGGCCCACACAGTGGACCGCTGCGTAGGCTTTATCGGCCAGTAAACGAGCCAGAATTTCCCGACCGACCAGACCCGTTGCTCCGACCACCAGAGCCACCCGAGCGTCCGCCACCACCGCCGCCGCCTGCTGGGCGTCCGCCGCCGCGGTAGTTGCCGCGGTTGCCGCCAGTCGGCTGGCCAGAGGATGGGAAGCCGGAGGAGACATGGCTGGTGGGTTGGGCGTCATCATCGCGCTCCTGCGTGTTGCGTGGGCGTGGAGGCTGCGCATTCGGATTGCGTGCCTGATGTTGTGCAGGCTGACCACCTTGTGAATAGCCTGAATTCTGGCGCGGCTGCCCGCCACCTTGCGGCTGGCTGCGGCCACCATTGCCACCACCACCGCTGCGACCACGGCCACCGCCATTGCCGCCACCGCCGTTGCCGGCGCCACGGCCGCCTTGGGGTTTGGTCTCGCGAATGCGTGTCATCATTTCGCTGCGTGCGGCCTTGGCGGCTGCCTGCATCACGTCGCGGCTAGGCGGCTTGCCCAGGCCGCCCCAGATGGTCTGGCGGCCCATGGCCAGCGGCTCGGCTTTTTCGCCGGGCTCGGCTTCAAAGCCAGCCACGACCACCACTTCGATATTCTGCTTGGTGAAGCGCTCGATGTCCTGCATGAAACCTTCTTCATCCAGGCAGACCAGGCTGACGGCCTCGCCACTGTTGCCCGCGCGGCCGGTACGGCCAATGCGGTGAACATAGTCTTCGCTGACGTTGGGGATTTCATAGTTAACGACGTGCGGCAGCTCGTCGATGTCGATACCGCGCGCGGCAATATCGGTGGCGACGAGTGCACGAATGCTGCCGCTTTTGAAATCTTGCAGCGCCTGGGTGCGGGCGGTCTGGCTCTTGTTGCCGTGCAGCGCCATTGCGGGGATGCCGTTTTTGGTCAGGTGTTCGGCCACATTGTTGGCGCCGAACTTGGTGCGTGTAAACACCAGCACCTGGCTCCAGTTGTGCTCGTTGATGATGTGGGTGAGCAGCGCTTTTTTCTTGCCGCGACCCACAGGGTGAATGGTTTGCGTGATGCGCTGCACCGTGGTGTTGCGCGGCGTCACCTGAATGTGCGCCGGGTCACGCAGCAGGCCGTTGGCCAGGTCGCGGATTTCGTCGCTGAAGGTGGCGGAAAACAGCAGCGATTGCTTCTGCTTGGGCACCAGCGCCAGCACTTTTTTGATGTCGTGGATAAAACCCATGTCCAGCATGCGGTCCGCTTCGTCGAGCACCAGGATTTGAACCTGGCTCAAATCCAGCGTGCCCTGGCTTGCATGGTCCAGCAGGCGGCCCGGCGTGGCGACCAGAATGTCTACACCGCGGCGTAGTTTTTCAATTTGCGCGCCCATGCCAACACCGCCGAACATCACCATCGAGGAGAGCTCCAGGTATTTGCCGTAAACGCGAACGCTTTCTTCTACCTGTGCAGCCAACTCGCGGGTGGGCGTCATGATCAGGCAACGCACGGCGCTGACGCCGCGCTTGTTTTTGAGTGCAGGTTCTGTGGACAGGCGCTGCAGCATCGGCAGCACAAAGGCCGCTGTTTTTCCGGTACCGGTTTGGGCGCCGCCCAACAGGTCGCCGCCGGCCAACACGGCGGGAATCGCCTGGGCCTGGATGGGGGTGGGGGTGTCATAGCCCTGCTCAAGC
>JBKJIV010000100.1:0-10995 GCA_046598365.1 Polaromonas sp.
TCAACAATCAGAAGATGTTCATCCCACCATCCGCCAAGCCCAGGCCAATCTTGAAGTGGCCAAACTCGAGGTTGACAAAGCCGAAGCCGGACACAAACCAACGCTTGACCTGACCGCCAGCTACGGTGTCCAGCGCAACCCAAGCGGCAGTTCCACGAGCGGAGCGAACACCCGCAGCAACGCCGCAACGGTTGGCCTGGCTTTCAACCTTCCACTTTTTGCGGGCTTCGCCACGCAAAATCGTATTCGGGAAACACTGTCGCTTGAAGACAAGGCACGCACCGACCTGGAAGGCGCCAAGCGCGGCGTCGCTTTGGGCACCCGTACGGCCTTCTTTGGGGTTTTGTCTGGTCAGGGGCAAGTCAAAGCGCTGGAGGCAGCCGAGGCCTCCAGCCAGAGCTCGCTTGACGCCAACAAGCTGGGCTACCAGGTAGGCGTGCGTATCAACATCGATGTACTCAATGCGCAAAGCCAGCTCTTCCAGACCAAACGCGACTTGGCCAAGGCTCGCTATGACGTGCTGGTCGGCGGGCTCAAACTGCGCCAAGCCAATGGCACCTTGACGCCTGAAGATTTGCTGCTGATCAATTCACTGTTGGTGAAGTAGGTCAACCCTTCGCGGCTAATGGCCGCTGGCCCCCATTGTCAGGGATGCCGCGTTTGCAGTCATTCAAATACGGCGCCTTGCACTATCGAATTCGGCTAATTGCTGCGGGCCGAAAATTTGCGCCCATGTCGTGCGCAGTCAGCGCGGCCCCACTGGGGTGTTTGGGCATTCCGGCTTAAGTATTCCGGGAGCACATTGCGAAGCCCAGATAGTTTCACGGATCTGGGCATAGAAACGAACTCGGGCAATCTCGGGTTCGGGCCCCTCTACTTGAGCATAGCCGCGAGGATCAAGCGCAATACTTCGGTCCCCATACTTGATTTGTATCAATCCGAGTTCGTCGACCCGTGGTCTCCTTTCAGCCAGTGGAAAAAGAATAAATGAACTGTTGTAGAAATGACCTGCGTTAACGGTCCCAGCGAACAAATCAACTGCTGGAGGATTGCGTTTTGCGACTTCCCAAACTCCTTTGTTGAGAGGCAAGCTCTCTCTGAAGCCAATGCGGCCACCGTTTACTTTCCAGGTCAGCATGTCAACAACCAGCTGATGGGCCGCTGTTTGTCGTAGCCGATATTGGAGTTTCAACTGCTCACCCGCGGACTTCGATTCGTGGGCTTTGAAGACACTCAAATCCACCTTTCTAACGTCGTCTTTCAGCAAGCGAACCCTGAATCGGCTATCGAATGGGTTGTGGACTGTCTCGACTGCACCCACTTGAAGATAAAGATGCTCACCGTAAGTGGGCGATTCAAGACTATTGAGAATATCAACGCCAAACGGAAACTCCTTATTCGCTCGCTTTCCTGGACAGCCTGTCCAATTTTCGAACACTGCAATCTCACCGCTACCAAACGTCTTGATGACAAAGCTACTGGCGGGTACAGGGTCTTGTCGCATCGCCCGTTTGAAAAGGCTAAAGTCAGAAGGCCGAAATATAACTTGCTCCGTGCATCTCCATACTTGGGAATGCTTGACAAGTTCACCATTAATCTGAAGTTCAACTTCCCCCAAGAAAAAGTCGTCGGCGTACGAAGGTGAGTGCCATGCAAGAAGGGCAAGCGACCAAACATAAAGCGCGACGCGACGCGCGGACAGATCAATAACCATAAAGCATTCCAAAAGGCGTTGAACGAATTCTTTATCTTAAATCTCATTTGGGCTTGCTGCCGTTCAGCAGTAGAAGCTGGCTGTGAGACCGCTTTTTGTCCGAAGCGAATACCCTACCTAATTTCCCCGCCCGCCAGCTCGCGTCCGTAAACCGAGGCGTACTGACTATCAACAATCGACCAGCCGCGATAGACAGCGATTCAGTTCCAGGGTCGCGCAGACCGTATCAGAAATGATGCCCAGCCAGCAGAGTTAATGTGTCGTCACGGCACCATCAATTCAAAAGCCCCCAGCGGCCTGGACTGTCCGTTGAGCAGCACCTCAACACGATGCAACCCGGCGTGGTGTTTGCGCGTGGTCATTTCAACCGTTGATACTGTCTTGCCAATACGCACTGTCTGCCGGGGTGCGAGTTGCAGCACTTTGAGCTTGAAAACTTTAGCGCTGGTTTTTCCATTCGCCTTGACGTAATGGATGCAAAAGTCCACCAGCACCTCTTGCGCTTTGGCGCTGGTGTTGGTGACCTCAAAGGCAATGCTTACCTTGCCCCCCATCGGCAAACGCTGCGGGGTAATGCTTGCATGGCCGATATCCACACTCGCACTTTGACCGAACCCCAACACGCCCAGCGCGCCAGCCTCGCCGCGTTTCACCGCGGAGCGCAAAGCGTGCTGGACGATCCAGCGCCGTTCAGGGCTGGCGCCCTGCAGCCACCGCTTTGCCGTTTGCGCCAGCACGTTCGGGTGGTCTTTGCCGATGTCGTTGAGGTTGTTGGCAACCGAGCGGCGCACGTACAGCTCGGGGTCGTCTTTGAGCAACTCCAACAGCGCCAGCACCGGCGCTGGGTTTTTCTGGAAGGCAGGCAAACGGCTGGCCCAAGGCAGGCGCGAGCGACTGCCTTCAGAGACCAGGCGGCGCACATGCGGGCTGGGGTCTGTGGCCCATTGTTTGAAGCGGGCCAGCGTGTTGGCTTCGTGTTTCTGCAGAAAGGCGCGAATGCTGAACTCGGCAGTGAAACGCTGCGTCAGCGCATGTTGCGCCCGCATGGAATCTTCAAAATGGTCCAGCCCGAACTCCGCGACGAACATCGTGTGCGGAAGATACAGAAAAGAAGCCATGCTGAGCCCTGCTGGCCGTCCATGCGGCTGGTCCAGTGAAGCGAGCAAGATGTCCACGGCCTGTGGGTAGTCAGGCGGCAGGTGTTTGTGCAGCGCCTGTGCGATGTGTTTGCCGCGCGGCATCAGGGCCAGAGATTCGTACCCCTGCAGCGCATCGCGCATGAACCTTTTGGAATCGAACTCGGGATGAACCGCGGCAATCATGCATGCGATGGCTTCGGGGACATCTGCCCCATACTGATTCACCAACGGTTCTGCCATATCAGCCTTTGCCCTCGCCGCAGTGGTTGCGCTATTGGCAGTTCTGCTTGTATGTCGCCTCGTATTTGGCAACAAGTGCGTCACGGTCGGCGTCGCTTTTGAAAACGCGCTCTCCTTTGGCATTGAGGTCATAAATACGAGCGTTGCGTTTTGACTCCAGATCGTCCTTGGCGTTCAAGCACCACTCCTTGCGGGCCTCTGCCTGCTTGTGATCTTTCTGCTCCGCCACTTCACGCGCAATTTGCCGTTTTTTGAATTCGAGTTCCTGCTCTTTCAGGGATACACGCGGATCTTTGGAAGGTGCGGCTGCGGCAGGTGCCGTAGGGCCGGCATTGGAGAACTCCATTTTCTTGCCCCGGTTGTCTGCCGGAGGCCTTTGGCCGTACTGGGTGACGCCCTTTTCATCCACCCATTTGTAGACCTGGGCAAAGGCAGATAAACAAATGCAACTCGCAACAAGTGCTGTCAAGAACAAACGCATGAAACCTCCCAATTTTTGCAATTTTGACTTTTGCCATGCAGTGAACGTTGTCACAACTTCAACAGGCTGGCCAAAGCCTCTACCGTGTTGGCTGTTGCCCCCCGATGCAACGCTGAAAAATTCAGGCTTGCAGCAACAGCGGCCTGGTGTGCTGCCGGCCTGACCAGCATGGCTTTGGCGCTACGCATTGCCTCCGTCATGTCTTGCACCCGGCGCGCGGCGCCAGCCGACTCTGCCAGCTCCGCCACCTCTGCAAAATTGAAGGTGTGCGGGCCCATGATAACGGGGCATCCGCACGCCGCAGCCTCAATCAGGTTCTGCCCCCCAAGCGGCGCAAAGCTACCGCCCAACAAGGCAACATCGCTCATCGCGTAATAAAGTGCCATCTCGCCCAGAGAGTCGCCCAACCAGATGTCGGCCGCCACAGGTGTGGCACTCCAGCTGGAACGACGCAATACCGACAATCCGCGTTTCCCGGCCAGAGCGGCTACCTCGTCAAAACGTTGCGGATGCCGCGGCACGATCAAAAGCTGAAAGTCCGAAACCAGGACGCTTGCCTGTTCGAGGAAACCTTCCTCCTCCCCTTCCCGCGAGCTGGCCAACATCAGGATCGGTCGGGCCAGCGCCACCCGCCATTGCCTGCCCTGCACTTGCTGCGCGGCGTCAGGTGCGGCGTCAAACTTGAGGTTGCCCAATACGTGCTGCACCGTTGCGCCCAGCGCTCGCAGGCGTTGCGCATCGGCTTCGCTCTGCGCGTACACAGCTGTCAGCGCCTTAAATGCGGGCCGCGACAAAAGTGCAATGCGCAAGGCCTGCCCCATTGATTTTTCTGACAGCCGGGCGTTGACCAGTGCCAGCGGCATGCCGCGCGCGTGAGCGCAGGCTACGGCGTTGGGCCAGACTTCTGTTTCCATCAGCAAACCCAGACGCGGTTGAAAGTGCTTGAAAAACCGCTCCACCGCAGCCTGACTGTCCCACGGCTGCCAGACCTGCACATCGCCCTCGCGCAGCAGACCAGCGCCCTCCGCTCTGCCGGTGGCCGTGCCATGGGTCAGCAACACGCGCAGCCCCGGAAAGCGCGCGCGCAGGGCCGTCATCAGGATACCCGCGGTACGGGTCTCACCCAAGGACACCGCATGCACCCACACGAGTTCGCTGCGTATCTCGGGCGGATGAGAGTAAACGCCGAAGCGCTCATCGACCGCTTCCAGGTAGCCGGCTTCGACCTTTCCGCGCCTTCGCAATTTGCGCCTGAGCAAGGGCTGGGCTGCCCACATCAGCAGTGAATAAATTGTGTGAATCAGACCCGACATCAACCCGCACCCTGTTGTTTGGCGTCTGCGGGCTGGCATCCAAGCCAGGCGTCCCAGACGGCCTCAACCGTCGGCGCCGGTTGGGCGAAAACGCTGACCTGGCAGGCTGTGGCCATGCCGGGCAGCGGCCCTGTGCGCCAGGCGGTGTCGAAGTTGTAGATCTGCACATGCGGCAGGTCCAGCGCCACCGCAATGTGGCTCAGGCCGCTGTCCACACCTATGACACCGACGCACTGTGCAAGCTGCCGCGTGAGCGCGTCCAGCGACAGGCGTGGCCAAACGATAGTGCCCCCACGCTCGTCAAGCGTGTGCTCGCCCTCGGCGTTCAAGGCTGCTGCAATGGCCTGGCTGGTGGCCAGCTCATCCGCGCTGCCGTGCGGCAAGGCAATGCGGTAGCCCTGGGCATGGAGCTGCCGGCCCAGCGTGATCCAGTTGGCCATTGGCCACTGCTTGTCTGTGCGTGAGCTGCCATGAACAAACGCTATTGTTTTGACAGCAAATTTGTCCTTCGGCGAAAGGGCCAAGGCCTTGTCCAACCCATAACTGCAGCCTGGGCTCATGGCATAACCCAACGCGCGCGCACTCAACACGCGGGAACGCTGCACCGCGTGAATGCGGGGCTCGATGAAAATGGCCACGTCAGCCACCCAGCGCGTAGGCGCTTCGTAGCCGGAGCCATCGGTCTGATTGGCGAGTGCGTATCGTTTTCCCGTGGCGCTAACCCGAGCCAAGCGCGCCACCAGCGCTGATTTGGTCAAACCTTGCAGGTCAATCACAGCGTCGTAGTGCTCCGTCTGCAGCTGCGATTTGAAAATTTTCCACTCCGCACGCGTAGCCGCAGTAAGCGGCGACTTTCGCCAGCGCCGCAGCTCGCATGGGATGACGCGACGTAAACCAGCCCCCAACAGCGGCGACAGCAGCGGTGCAAAAGACTTTTCCACCACCCAGTCGATCAGCGCATCGGGATGCGCAGTCAGGATGTCCTGCACCACAGGCAGGGTGTGCACCACATCGCCCAGCGACGAGAGTTTGACCAGCAGTATTTTCACAAGGCTCCAGTCCGGGGCTCTTCAGACCAGCAGGGGCCTCGGGAGTGAAACGCAATGAGCGACGGCTGGGGCTCCATCTAATGGACCGCAGCCGCAAAACTGGCATCAGGCTTGACGCTGCGCAGCAGTGCCAACATGTCGTCCTGAATGCGCTGCAAGGCCGCTTCGGTATGGCCTTCAAAACGCAGCACCAGCACCGGTGTGGTGTTGGAGGCGCGGATCAAACCAAAACCATCGGCCCAGTCCACACGTACGCCGTCGATGGTCGAAATTTTGGCTTCCGCAATCACCGCAGAGCGGAGCGCGTTGGGGGAGCCCAGGCCGCGCTCTGCTTCATGGGCCAGTTCAACCAGCGTGGCCACCACTGTGTGCGGCTCGCCCTCCCTGCATGCCACGTTGAGCTCTGGCGTGCTAAAGCTGGTGGGCAGCCCGTTGAGCAGTGCCCCCGCGTCTGGCGAGCGGCTGGCAATCTCCAGCAGGCGTGCACCGGCGTAGGTGCCGTCGTCAAAGCCGAACCAGCGCTCCTTGAAGAAGATGTGCCCACTCATCTCACCCCCCAGCGGCGAGTCAAGCTCTTTCATTTTTGATTTGATCAGGGAGTGGCCTGTCTTGTACATCAGCGGTACGCCGCCAGAGGCTTCAATTTCCGGCGCCAGGCGCTGTGAGCATTTGACGTCGAAAACAATGGTGCTCCCGGGCATGCGCGAGAGCACATCGCGAGCGAACAGCATCATCTGGCGGTCAGGGTAAATGGTGTTGCCCTCCCGGGTCACGATGCCCAGACGGTCACCATCACCGTCAAAGGCCAAGCCCAGCTCAGCGTCGCTGGACTGCAGTGCGGTGATCAGGTCTTTCAGGTTTTCGGGTTTGCTTGGGTCGGGATGGTGGTTGGGGAAAGTGCCGTCCACCTCGCTGAAGAGTTCAATGACTTCACAGCCCACCGCCCGAAAGATGTCCGGGGCCGACGCGCCGGCTATGCCGTTGCCTGAATCAATCACGACTTTCATCGTGCGTTCCAGCTTGATATCGGACACGATCCGGTCACGGTATGGAGCCAAAACATTGATATTTCGAACCATCCCGGTGCGCGCTGGTGGGGACCACTCACCGGCTTGCATCAAACGTTTCAGCGACTGGATTTCCTCGCCGAAAATGGCGCGTCCATTGAGCACCATCTTGAATCCGTTGTAGTCCGTGGGGTTGTGGCTACCCGTGATCTGTATGCCGGAATTCGCCAATGTGCAGGCCGCAAAGTAAAGCATGGGGGTCGTAGACAGACCGATGTCGATGACGTCCACACCGCTGGCAAGCAAACCGCGAATCAGTGCGGACGCTAGCGACGGGCCGCTAAGCCGGCCATCGCGACCGACGGCCACCGTGCGCTCACCTTCGGCCAAAGCAACTGTACCGAAGGCCATGCCCAATGCTTCGGCAACTGAGTCATTGACGGTTGTGGGCACGATGCCGCGAATGTCATAAGCCTTGAAAATCGATGCGTCAAGCTGCATGAGGGGAAGTGTCCTGAGGTTGGGGGGCGGTTGCGGAGGTTGGGCGATTGTAGGCTCCGTGGCCACGGGGAAGATGTCCGAAAACGGCTAGTTCAAACCCGGAAGGGCCCGTATCATGAAGCCCATGAACCCGGACAACGCCCTGCTCGCCGACGACGACTGCTACCTCGCGCTGAAGACGCGTGATGCGCGTTTTGACGGCAGTTTTTTCACTGGCGTCACTTCGACTGGCATCTATTGCCGACCGGTGTGCAGCGTCCGCACTCCCAAGCGGGAGAACTGCCGTTTTTTCGGTCACGCAGCACAAGCGGAGAATGCCGGTTTCCGGCCTTGCCTGCGCTGCCGGCCGGAGCTGGCGCCGCATTCGGTGGTGTGGTCCATTCAAGACGCTTCGTACATCCTGGCACACCAGGCGGCACGCCTGCTGGACGAACCCGAGGCCTGGACCGACGCCGCCCCCTCTGTCGAAAAACTCGCAGCCCGTCTGGGCGTCAGTGACCGGCACGTGCGCCGGATATTTGAGGCCCAGTTCGGCGTATCGCCCATGCAATATTTGCAGACTCGCCGACTCCTGACGGCCAAGCAACTTCTGGCGGACACCGCCCTGCCCATCACCGAAGTCGCGTTGATGAGTGGCTACGCCAGCCTGCGGCGCTTTAACGCCGCTTTTGTGGAGCACTACAAACTCAACCCGACTCAACTGCGGCGCCAGGGCGCGGCTCCGGCGGGTGACGGCATCACCATTCGACTGGGTTACCGCCCGCCGTATGACGTGGCGGCCATGCTTGGTTTTTTCAGCAAGCGCGTCATTCACGCCATTGAATTTGTCAACATCGAGGCCGCTCAACCGGCCACAGGCAGGACATGCCGCATCGAATCGGGCGGGAAGGTGCACACGGGCTGGATACTGGCTTCCTTTGATGAAGCCCGTTGCCAGTTGGTCCTGAAGGTCAGCGACTCCCTGCGCGCCGTGCTGCCACTGGTGATTCGACGTGTGCGTGCTACTTTTGATCTTGACGCCGATCCCCTGGCAATCAACAACGCGCTGCACAGCAGCTTTCCAAGCGGCGATGGCCTGCGCGTGCCAGGTGCGATGGATGGCTACGAAATAGCCGTACGAGCCGTACTGGGCCAGCAAATCACGGTAGCCGCCGCGCGGACTTTGGCGCAACGACTTGTCGACAAACTGGGGACGCCCATCGCAACGCCCTGGCCGGCTTTGACTCGCCTGTTTCCCTCAGCGGCCACTCTGGCACAGGCCAGCGGCGACGCGCTGGGCCAGCTCGGCATTGTCAAACAGCGGCAGGTCGCGATTGTCGGCATTGCGACGGCGGTGGCGGAAAGGCGTCTGCAATTGCATGGCGGCGCTGATGTCAATGCCACCATCGCCGCGCTGAAAGAGTTGCCCGGTATTGGCGACTGGACAGCGCAATACATTGCGATGCGGTCATTACGCTGGCCTGATGCGTTTCCGGCAGGCGACGTAGCGCTGCACAAGGCACTCGGCGTGCAGGGCCTGAAGAATCCGGCCAAAGAGGCCGAACTGGCATCGCTGCCCTGGAAGCCGTGGCGCAGCTATGCCGTGATTCGTGCGTGGAGCGGCGCGATGCAGCAGACCGGTTGATGGCAAGCAGTGGCAATTTATGCGACAACGGAATCAATACACCCCCTCGATTTCATTGGACTGCCAAGCGCAGGGGCGCCACCATCTTCAGTGAATGATCGAGGCAAGCTTTTGCGAAAAAGAACAATCACGGCGCACTGAGCGCCAAGCTCGAAACCTCCAAGGTGAAAAAATGAAATTCGACCCCTCTATCGTTCAAACGACATTCCAAAGCCCTCTGGGAAAGATAATCATTGCCGCGACCGACAAGGGTCTGGCCGGGCTCTGGTTTGACGGCCAACGTCACCTTCCTGCTGAATTGATAGACCCCACCGTGTGGCCCAGTGAGCCCGGGCACCCAGTTCTGAAAAAAGTCATCAGTCAACTCACCGAGTATTTTTCAGGGCAACGCAGCAGTTTTGATGTGCCGCTGGACCTGACCTACGGCACGGCTTTCCAGCAATCGGTCTGGCACGCATTGCTGAAGATTCCGCAGGGCGGCACCGCAAGTTACGGTGAGGTGAGCCAGCGCATCGGCAAACCAGCCGCCGTGCGCGCGGTGGGCGCTGCCGTAGGCCGCAATCCGGTCAGCATCATCGTGCCCTGCCACCGGGTGATGGGGTCTAACGGTTCACTCACCGGGTACGCCGGTGGACTGGAACGCAAGAGTGCGCTGCTCCGGCTTGAGGGCGTTTTGTGAGCATCGCTACAGTTGCAACTGCCGCGAAGCCCAAAAGCTGGCGCCTCGACTTTGTCCTGCTTGCGGCCATATGGGGTTCGTCTTTTCTGTTCATGCGCATCGGCGTGCTGGAGTTCGGACCGCTCCCCACTGCAGCTGTGCGGGTCGCGATAGCCGCCGTTTTTTTGCTTCCACTTGTGATGCTGCGCGGGCTTGGGGCCACGTTGGTTAAAAACTGGCGCCGTGTCTTTCTGGTGGGCCTGTTCAATTCCGGCATTCCGTTTGCCTGTTTTTCATTTGCGCTTCTGTCCATCACCACAGGTTTGTCGGCCATCCTCAATGCAACGGTGCCGATGTTTGGCGCACTCGTCGCCTGGCTCTGGCTCAAGGACAGGCCTACAGGATCACGCGTGCTGGGCCTGGTGATTGGTTTTGCCGGCGTGGCCATGCTGGCTTGGGACTCGGCCACCTTCAAGCCAGGCAGTTCCGGCGTGTCGCCGGCCTGGGCCGTGCTGGCGTGCTTGCTCGCCTGTGTTTGTTATGCACTGTCCGCCAGCTACACGAAACGCTACCTGACCGGCTTGCCGCCACTGGTGACCGCGGCTGGCAGCCAGATCGGCGCAACGCTGGGCCTGGCCCTGCCTGCGCTTTGGCTGTGGCCGGCGCGCATGCCGGGAAGCGACGCGTGGCTGGCGCTGCTTGCCGTCGGCGTGCTCTGCACCGGCGTCGCCTACGTTTTGTACTTTCGCCTGATTGAAGCAGCCGGCCCGGCCCGCGCGCTGACGGTCACCTTTGCAGTGCCCGTGTTTGCCGTGTTCTACGGTGTCGCGTTTCTTGGTGAAGCGGTGACGCTGTGGATGCTGCTGTGCGCGGTGGTGATTGTGTGCGGTACAGCGTTGTCAACCGGTTTGTTGAAAATCGGACGTTGAGTTCCGCATGCAAACTCAAGCTGAGCGCCACCAAGCCGCGCAGCCCGCCGATCGCGCTGCGCAAGGCGGGCTCCCCTCCCAAATCGCAAGCCGTCACTCGACGCGATGAAAAAATGGCGCTGAAAATGCAGCTGCGTGAAGACTGATTCGCACGCGCCTGCTTGGACACTCTGCGGAATCAGCAGGCGACAAAAAAGCCACCCGAAGGTGGCTTTTTGCACTGGACATGATCCAGAATTCTGGCGGAGCGGACGGGACTCGAACCCGCGACCCCCGGCGTGACAGGCCGGTATTCTAACCAACTGAACTACCGCTCCTGGTAGTGACAACATTCGCTCTT
>JBKJIV010000188.1:0-8099 GCA_046598365.1 Polaromonas sp.
AGCGCAATCGCCTCGTGTGCGGGAGGAACTTGCCAAGATTCATCAATGGCATCGCCAGACTCAATTGCCGCTTTATGCGGAAACCCTGGAAAAATGGCAGCCCCTCATGGCGGGAGAGCTCGACGAAGCGCAGGTATGCCGCATGTACGCCGATGCGCGAACCAAGCTGCTGGCTATTTCCGAGCGCAGTGAAGCCGCAGCTTCTCCCTTGGTGGGTACATTGACCGCGGAGCAGCTTGATCATCTGAAACGCAAGTTTGCCAAACTCAACAAGGAATTTCGAGGCGATTTTCTGGATGGCAAACCTCAAGACCTGCTTGACAAGCGCGTCAAGAAAGCAGTCGGCCGGGCCGAAATGTTGTACGGGCCGCTGGAGGAAAAGCAGCTGGGCGTGATTCGCAGCAGCATTGCGCAGTCGGCCTTCAATGCTGGCACCTCTTTGGCTGAGCACCAGCGCAGGCAACAGGATGCCCTGCAGACGTTGACGCCCCTGATTGCAGGTCAATCCACCACTGAGCAAGCCGCCACAGCCGTGCGGCAGTATTTCGCCAGGTCACTAAACTCTCCCGATCCTGCGTATCGCACCTATCAGGAACGCCTGACGCGCAACAACTGCAAAACATTTGCGGATCTCCATAACAGCACAACGCCAACCCAGCGGGCTGCAGCCGCCCAGACCCTGCTTGCCTATGCAAAAGACTTCAACACGCTGGCAGGCCAGCGACCCTGACTGCACCCACTGAGGCCAGAGGTTTCGCCCTCTCTTACTCGCCCTTCGCTTTCGAGTGGGACAGGCCTTCTTCTTCCGCCCGTTTGAGGAGCGCGGCTTCGGCTTCATTGGCAGGCTTCGCTGCTTTGGCGTCAGCAGCTACATCAGCATCTTGCAGATATGCCGCGATGTTGTTTTGGTAATCGCGCGTTCCTTCGTAACTGCCCTCGCCCATTTGCTGACTTGAACTGGGAATGTCTTTGTCAGCGTCGCGCTGTTTTGCGCCGGGCTGGTTTGCGGTTTTGTCGGTATTCATGATGTGTTCCTTGCAGTTAAAAGATGAGCTTCATGTCCGTCGATAGAGATCACAGACATCGGATATCGGTGCACACCAATGCGCTAAGCCTTGGTGTCCATGCCCGGAAAGCCGTTGCGCACCGCACGCATGCGACCAGCACTTTTGGGGATCGAAGACGACACAGGCGATGGTCCCGCAGGATGTCGAGGCTGAAGCTCTCCAAACCCACTGCTTTGCTGCTGCTCGCGATCAACCGGACGACGGGGCTGCTGCTGCAGGCGGCCAGGTTGGTAATTGATTTTGCTGTTCATGAAAAAGCTCAAACTTGAGGTCAAACCTTGAGGTCATACCGTCTATGAGACGTTAAAACTTCAGCTTAAAAGTTATGAGCAGGAGACATGTCAGCCGGGCAAGTAACCGGGCGTCGGAGAAAGCCTACAGGGGCTTTTACAGCATGGGCACGGGGCGCATGGGCAGTTCGTAAAAATCTGCAATGCGTTGCAAAGCCTTGGGGTTGATCAATTTCAATCTCCCCTCTTTCAGCTCGTGCAGGCCCAGGCTTTGCAACCGTTTCATGGTTTTGTTGGTATGCACCAAAGACAAGCCGAGTGCATCGGCTATGTGCTGCTGGTTGATCGGAAATTCAATGGAACCGTCTTTCGCCAACCCCAGCCGCTCAACGCGGCGATAGAGATGAATCAGCAACATCGCGACGCGCTCCGTCGCATTGCGCCGCCCAGTGCTTAGCAGGTTTTCATCAACAACGCCTTCTTCACGCGCAGCCAGCCAGGTCACGTCATATCCCAGGCTGGGAAACTGGCGGAACAGATCCCACAAACCGTCCCGGGGAAACACGCACAAGGTCGTATCGGTGAGCGCCTCAACCCCGTGCGTTGCTCCATCCGCAAACTCCTGCTGCAAACCTATGAAATCACCTGGCAATAAAAAGTTGAGAATCTGCCTGCGCCCGTCGCTCAAGGTTTTGTAACGAAAGGCCCAGCCCGAGTACAAGGTGAACAATTTGCCATTGGGGTTTTGCTCCGAGATGATGGAACTGCCCGCTGGCGCGAGTGCCGCGCCGCTGCGAAAACCCTGAATAAAGGCAAGCTCCTGGTCGGAAACGGGTTTGAAGGACTCCAGGCGACGCAGTCTGCAATCTGCACATTGCTGTGGACAGAGCTTGTTGGCGGACAGGGGTGTGATGATCACGCGGGCATTCTATTACTGAAGATATGTGTCTTTTGACATTGTGGCGCTTTGGTGTCGTCGCTACATTACTCGCCATCCATGAATAAAGTTGCTCCGCTACACGAAGTTTTGTACATCAGTACACTCTCGCCCGAGTCCAATGTCAAAGTCGTCGCCCAGATCGCCGCCCAATCCCGACCGGCCAACGAGGCAGCAGGCATAACGGGTTTGCTGGTTTTTGACGGCATGCGTTTTTGTCATCAAATTGAAGGGCCGCGGGACGAAGTGCTGGGATTGGTTCAGCGAATCCGGCAGGACACACGCCATACCGATATGGAAATCCTCCACCAGGGGCCTTTGCCTGCCAGCCGCTTCAGGCGATTCGGCTTGGGCTACTGCGCCGTCGAAGATGAAGAGCTGCTACCCCGCTTGAGACAAGCTGGCCCCGAGCAGGCCATGGCGCAATTTTTGGAAATGGTGCCATCTCTCGACCTTGATCCCTGATACCGGAGGATCGCAAGCCTAGAAGGAAAAAGGGGTAGTAAAAATCCGCGCTGCCCGCCAACAAATATCAGGCTTGCAGAGCAGCCCACATTTCCTTGTCACGCTCGGCCGTCCAGATACGGGGATTTTTGATGCCACTGGCCTCGTCGTACGCGCGGCTCACATCAAACGGGAGGCAGTGCTCGTAAATGAACACCTGGCCAAAAATGGGATCCATGCTTTGGCGGGTATGCAGCATGGCGCCTTTAAGGTCCATCTTCGCGGCAGCAGCTTCCTTGCCGCAGCGGTACAGCGTTTCCACCCAGCGCTTGGTGTAGTCGATCGCCTTGTTCACGTCCGCAGCTCCTTTCATCGCCTCGCCGCGGCCCGGCATGATGGCCTCGGCCTTGAGCGCGCGCAGGGCTTCCAGCGTGGCTGGCCATTCCTCAAGCTGGGCATCACCTGTGTAGACGCCGGCCTCGTATTCCACCAGATCGCCTGAAAACAGCACTTTTTCTTCTGCCACCCAGGCAATGGTGTCACCCCGCGTGTGACCCGGACCCGGGTGCCAGATCTGTACCTTGACGCCACCGAGGTCGAGCACCAGCTTGCCAGGCACTTCCCCATGAACAGGATTGCCTCCTGAAATCACCATGGTGGGCCAGGTCAGGCCAGGGACACTTTCGGCATTGCGGAACAGGCGGGGAAAGCGCTCCATTTCACTTTGCATGTCCTGGGCGCCACGCTCGACGATCAGCTCATAAGTACCCTGGCTCGCAATCACTTCCGTGGCGCCCTCGGCAAGGTACGCACTGGCGCCCAACACCCGAACCGCGTGGTAATGCGTGAGCAATACATATTTAATGGGCTTGTCGCTGACGCTGCGAATACGGGCAATCAAATCCTGCGCCATGGCGGGCGTCGCAGTAGCGTCGCTCACCATGATGAATTTTTCGCCGATGACCACGCCTGAGTTCGGGTCCCCTTCAGCGGTGTAGGCCCAGCAATGGGCGCTGAGTTGCTCGAAGGTGATTTTTTTGTCTGTGAGGTCAGACTGCGAAGCAAAAGCTTTGGACATGGGGTCTCCGGAATTGTCGAAATTTTACTATACGTAACTTATTACGAATAGTAAAACGACCACAACAATCACGTCAAACGGCCAAACCCCGCTCCAGCATGGCGATGACTTCTTCGGAAAAGGCGCGGTAGCTCATCGGCCCCTCTGGACGCATCCAGGTGAAGGTCCAGTTGATCATGCCAAACAGCATCATGGTCACAGCGGTCTGGTTGGCTGGCGTCATGCGCTGCGGGTAGGCCCTCTTGAGAAATCTGGTCATGGCCGACACCACATCACGCTGCCGGTTGAGAATCAGCTCGCGCTGGGCCTCACCCAGAAACTTGGTGTCTCCCAGCAAGGCGCTGTGGCGCGTTGCCGAGCTTTCGTATTCACTTAAAAAATTGCGAATCAATTCGTGCAGCGCACCGCGGTCGTCAAGATTTTGCCGTTGCGCAGTTGCCTCGGTCTGGCCAATGGTGGCTAGCAAGCGCTGGGTGTAGCGGTCCAGCAGATCAAACAAGATGGCTTCCTTGCTGCCGTAGTAGTGGTACAGCCTGGCTTTGGAGGTACCGCAGGCCGCTGCTATGTCATTCATGCTCGCAGCCATGTAGCTGCGCTGCGCAAAACACTGTGCGGCCACATCAAGAATGGCTTCACGTTGAAGCTCGTGGGTCGCGGATTTGGGACGGGCCATGCGCTATTGTGAAGCACGTCTCGCGTTCTCAAACCGGGCTAAAGTCGGGCATGGCTGCCGACCCCTCTTTTACCAACTACTGCTGCGAGCTGCTGGGCAGCGTCGGCCCGTGCACCGCGCGACGCATGTTTGGCGGCGCCGGGATCAGCACTGGCGGCCTGACCATCGCGCTCCTTGCCGACCTGGGCAAGGGAGAAAAACTCTGGCTCAAGGCCAGCGAGGAAACCCGCAGCCTCTTTGAAGCAGCGGGTTGCGAACGCTTTATTTACGAAGCCAAGGGCAAAACGATGCGGATGAACTACTACAGCGCGCCCGAAGACGCGATGGAGTCACCTCAACTGATGGCGCAGTGGGCTCGCTTGGCGCTGGACTGCGCCCTGAAAGCTCGCGTGGGCAAGGCGGTGCGCGTTCGGCCTGCGATCAAATCAAGCGCTGGTCGCGGCAAAACCGCAAGCACCGCTTCAGCTGCGGCGTTGCCCAAGCCGACAACGAGTCGACCTGACGCGCTGGCAGCCAGGCCAAAAGCCAGCCGCAAATCGCGCAGTGGCTGAACCACCCCGCTGGCCGCAAATACCCGGCGGGGCCTGCTCGCAACTGCCAGCCCTGCCGCAGCGGGAAGCGGGTCCCAGCTGAAATAAGCGGCGGAGCCTTTGCCGGAGGCCCATGGTTCCACCACCACCGCCTGTCCAGGCAAAAGCTTGATGCTCTCTCCGGCTCCGAAAAAATGATCCCCTCCGCGCACGCTGTCGTCGAGCTGCGCGTTCTCAAACGTCACCCAAACCACGCCGTGTGCAACCCGCAACTCGCCCGGCTCGGTGGGCCGCAAAGTGAGCGCCCGGCCTTCGCCCAGCTTCCAGCAGCCCGATACCGAGTCTGCGCCCGCAAATGATTGCAGGGAATGGGGGTATGGGGTGTTCATGCTTTTTCTCCGGTTAAAAATCTGATGGGGTAATGAATGATTGCCGCAAGGCGCTTGGCAGTCCAATGAAATCGCGCTAAGCTATTCATTCCATAATCGCATCAATCAACATCCCCTCTCCAGCCCGGTCTGCCATGCAACATTCACAAACCCATCTGCGCACCCGACCCATTTCTGCAGGTCAGCTCCGCGCCTTTGAAGCCGTCGCCCGGCACCTGAACTTTCGTGCGGCAGCGGAAGAGTTGGCCCTGACCCAATCTGCGGTGAGCCGGCAAATCCAGGGACTCGAGGAAGAGGTGGGCTTGAGTCTGTTTCACCGTCACACCCGGTCGGTGGAGCTCACAGGCGCCGGGGGCGTCTTGTTGAGGGCGGTGTCCCCCTCACTGGAGCGCATTGACGGGGCAGTAAGACAGATCCGCCAGAGCGCTGGCCGCAAAAACGTCTCCCTCACCACCTTTGCTTCTTTCGCCTCCATGTGGCTGATTCCGCGGCTTGAAGCTTTTCAGCGCGACAACCCCGACATGGACATCCGGATTGATGCGTCGGACAACGCGATTGACCTGGACACCTCAGACCTGGACCTGGCCCTGCGCTATGGCCCAGCCAGCCGCATGGCATCCACAGGCGCGATACGGCTGTTTGGCGAGCAGTTGACACCGGTCGCCAGCCCATGGCTACTCAAGGGCGGTCCAAAACTTAAAAAACCGGAAGATCTTGCGCACTTCCCGTTAATCGAAGCCGGCGATTCGCACGCCACGCACATGGAGTGGCTGACCTGGAGGCGCTGGCTTGAAGTGCACGGCACACCCAAGCTGGAAGGCAAGCGCTGGCTCTACTTCAACTACGCCTACCAGATGGTGCAGGCCGCACTGACGGGCCAGGGCATCGTGCTGGCGCGCCTGCCCTTGATTGCCGAAAGCCTGGCCTGCGGCGACCTGATCGAGCCCCTGCCCAAGCTGCGGCTGGACTCGCCCATGGCGTACTGGTTGATCGTCGGTCCGCGCAGTGCAGCCCGACCCGAGGTCAAAGCTTTTTGCGACTGGCTACAGGTTCAAGGCGCACTGACCCGGGAAGCGATTGGTGATGTGCCGGATCCGGATACGGTTGATAACCTTGATTGATCTGCTGCGTCACGCTGCGCCTGCGGTCTGTTTGGGACAGTAGGCCAAACTCCCCACTCCCAACCCCCCGCCCTTCCCTCGCCCCGCCGGGCGATGGAAGGGAGCCTCATTTGGCCGTGTGTGCTGCGATCGCGTGCATGAATGACAGTCCCGTGCAAGCCCTTGCGCGCAAAGCGCGCAAGGGCTTGTCATTCCGGCGAAGGCCGGAATCCATCCCCGCATCCGCATTTGATCCCGACCCCGCTCCCCCACCCCCTTCTGTATGCGCCGAGGAGCGGAGGTTCAGACGGACCAGGGCGAGCGATTGTCTGAGCGTAGCGAGTTCGAGCTCGACCCCGGCTGGACCGAGCACCGCAGGCTGCCCGTAGCGCAGCGTAGGGACGCGGGCAGTGGGGGCGCCTTCTCTTTGCTCACTTTCTCTTGGCGACGCAAGCGAAAGTGAGTCGGCCGCCGGGCCGAGACCCGGCTTGTTGGAAGACCCACTGAATCACAAGCTTACTTCGGCTTCGACAGGTTCAGCCAAAACGGTGGTTGCGGGCGGGAGTCCCCGCAGGCGCCCAGCGCGCCAACAACAAAGCCTCACGCGTAACGCTTGCTACGCAAATTGTTCTTCATCTCTTTGAGCATAGGTTGCAGCCTGTCACCGCCAATACGCAAGGCCACACAGGTCGCCAGGATGTCGATGATCATCAGGTGCAGCAGGCGCGACACCATGGGGCTGTAGCGGTCATAACCTTCGGGGTGGTCGGCGGCCAGGTGGATGTGACCGGCAGCGGCCAGCGGCGAGCCGCTGGCGGTGATCACGATGGTGGTGGCGCCGTTTTTGCGGGCGATGCCTTCGGCATCCATCAGGTCGCGCGTGCGGCCCGAGTTGGAGATGATCACCACGCAGTCCCCCGGCCTGAGCAGCGAGGCGCTCATGACCTGCAGGTGGCCGTCGCTGTAGGCGATGGCATGCACGCCGAGACGGAAGAACTTGTGCTGCGCATCCTGCGCGACGATGCCGGAATTGCCAACGCCGAAAAATTCGATGCGCTGTCCGCTGCTGCAGGTCGCCGCCAGGGCCAGCACGGCTTTTTCAATCAACGCCGCGCTGGCGTCATTGCGGTACTTCAGGAAGGCGGCCACCGTGTTGTCAATCACCTTGACCAGCACGTCGTTCGTCTTGTCATCTGCATCGACACTGCGGTGAATGAAAGGCACACCTTCGCTGACATTGCCGGCCAGCTTGAGTTTGAAGTCCGACAGACCGTCATAACCGACGCTGCGGCAAAACCGGATCACCGTCGGCTTGCTGACATGCGCGCGCGCGGCCAGCTCGGTGACCGGCAGACTGGCAAAGGCGCGGGCATCGCTGAGCACCAGCTCTGCGACCCGCTGTTCAGCAGGCGCCAGCGAAGGCAGGCAGGCCTTGATCCGGTCAAGCACTGGAGACCCTCGCGCAGTCGCTCCAAGCCGCACACGCGGTGCGAGGCGAAGCGAGCCGCTCAAGAAGCCAGCCGGGGCCGCGGAACCGGCTTTGCCGGGCCGCAGGCGCAGCGGCCCCCTCGGGGGGCAGCGCAGTACGCGCAGCGACAAGCGTGGGGGTCAACTCTCTTCGCTCCACCAGTGGCTGTCCCGCGCAATCATC
>JBKJIV010000049.1:0-11031 GCA_046598365.1 Polaromonas sp.
AAAAACGCCTGGCCCAGCGCACGGTGGAGCTTTATGCGCTGGATTTGCAGAAGTTGCAGGCACATTGTCAGCAAGCCGGCGTGGCGCTCACCGAGGTGCAAAACCCGCACATGCGCCGCTGGGTTTCCCAGATGCACAGTGCCGGCCGCAGCGGCCGCGGCATTGCCCTCATTTTGTCTGGCTGGCGCGGGTTTTATGTGTGGTTGGGCCGCGAGGGGCTGGTGCCTGCCAACCCGGTGCAGGGCGTGCGCTCCCCCAAAGCTGCCAAACCTTTGCCCAAGGCCTTGAGCGTCGACGAAGCTGTGCAGCTGGCGGCTTATCGCGGCGAAGACTCAGCCGGTGATGCCGCTCTGCAGGCCAGAGACCGCTGCATCACCGAGCTGCTGTATGGCTGCGGCTTGCGTATTGGCGAGTTGACAGGTCTTGATGTGGTGGCAAGCACTCAGGCGCGGGGCTGGATTGATCTGCAGGCAGGCGAAGCGCATGTGCTGGGTAAAGGCTCCAAGCGGCGCAGCGTGCCTGTGGGCAGCAAGGCGCTGGAGGCCTTGCAGGCTTGGCTGGTGGCACGCAGTAATTTGGCAAAGGACGACCAGGCCCTTTTTATCAACCAGCGCGGCAGCCGCTTGAGCCCGCAGCATATCCGCGTGCGGCTCAAACAGCGCTCCTTGCAGGCTGGCTTGGCCACGCCGGTACACCCGCACATGCTGCGCCATTCATTTGCCAGCCATGTGCTGCAGTCCAGCGGAGATTTACGGGCGGTTCAGGAACTGCTGGGCCACGCCAACATCACCACGACACAGGTTTACACACGGCTTGATTTTCAGCATCTGGCCAAGGTGTATGACGCCACGCATCCGCGCGCGGTGCTTGCTGGCAGCAAACCGTCCGGCAAGGGAAAAGGCTGATCAGGCTTTCCGACGCTGCGGAGCGAGCCTGGGGCTCTATTTGTAGTCGGTCAGCATGAACACCGCCCGTTTGCTATCGGACGGTATGTTGGTCAGGCGTTCAACCAACCGGGCCAGTACGATCTCGGCGCTGGGCCCCTGGCGTGGCACCAGCGCGTAGGCGACGCGGACCTGGGCCACACAGGCCTCGGGCAGGCCCTTGTAGGGCATCAGGCAGCGCGCCACAATGCGAGGTCCCAGTGTGGCAGCCTCTTCAGGGGTCATCGGCCCCTCCACCACCATGCCAAAGCGGTGCTCACTCAGGCGCGCAGCACTGTCAATCTCGCGTGCTGTCGATAACAACCGCGCCGCCAGCCGCAGGGGCAACTCTTCTGCCGCCCGTCGGCCAAAGTCGCGCTGTAACTGCTCTGTGTTGACCAGATCAATCAGCAGCACCGCACTCTGGTGTTTGAAACGCTCTGCGCGGGCCAACATGCGTGCCAGGCGTTCGGTGAACACGGTCTCATTGATCAGGCCGGTGGACGGATCTACCCGGTCCAGTCCCTGGATTCTGCGCATGTTTTCGCGGCGAAGCTGGCTGCGAAACATCAGGAGCACCATGACAATCGGCAACTCGACCGCGATACCGATTTGCATGCCATACATCGTGAGAAAGCTGACCGGTATCAGCCCGCTAAGGCGGGCCAACGGAAAGGCCGAAGCCACGAGCAGCGGCAGGGTACCGATGAGCAGCCAGCCGCCGTAGCGATCACCGCGCCGCCTGGCCCAGAGCAGGGCCAGAACACCGGCGATCATCGAGATCACAATGTACGGCACCATGAGATGAAAGCGGTTGGAAGGCGCAATGAAGACGATGCCAGCGCTCGTGATAAGGCCCAAGCCGCCCAGTGCCGTCAGGAGGCGGTGCAGCGGGCGGGACCGTGCCGGCATGGACACCACGGCGGAGCAGAACCAGAGTAAAGAGGCCACCGTCAGCACGGGAAGAACCAGCGACGACAGATCGTTCCAGGCAGGCCATTTGGACCAGAGGTGCAGGCCGCCGATACCTGTCATTGCAGCCTGTGTCAGCGCCATCAGGGCAACGCTCACGGCGTAGAACCCGTAGGCCGTGTCGCGCAGTGACACGGCGCTGAGAGCCGCCAGCATCACCGCCAGTCCCGCCAGTCCGAAGTAGATCCCCAAAATCAGCGAGGTGCGCTGCTCGCTTCGGCTCAGGTAGCTTTCGCTGACAAAGCGCAGGGGCGCGCCAAAGCTGTGTGGATTTTCGATACGCACCAGATATTTTTTCGGCTCCTCGGCGGACACGCTCATGGGCAAAAGCGGATGGCGGTGCGGGACCGGCCAGGCATTGACGGCGATCGTATCGCCGGCGCTCTGATCGGTCCACTGGCCGGCGCTATCCAGCGTAAAAAGCGACACGCGGTTGACCGACGGATAAGGAATTTCCAGGTACCAGCGCTCGGCATCGGGCGCTGGCGGCAGCGTGAAGCGGATCCACAGCGACTGTCCTGTCGTGAGGGGGTAGATCAGTCCCGATTTGGTCGGGAACCAGCCAGAGTCGCTGGCGGCCATGCTGGAAGCTGACAGCGTGGTGTCGGTTTCCAGCCGGTAGTCGCCCCAATCCATCAGCTCGACGGGAACCGCCGGACTGGAAAGATCCAGCACGGTGCGGGCCATGGCGACCGGGCTGGCCAGGCCCAGCCCGCCAATCAGAACCATGGCGGCTACCGCAAGCGCGCGCCCGTACGCGCGTATGCGGTTATCAAGGCGGCCTATGCCCATGGAGTCGTCCAAGCAAATCATCTGCTAACAAATACCCAGCTGTGAAAAACCTTCGAGTACACCATAGTTCACCGCTCTTTTCAATTCCAGCAGAGCCAGCCGCGACAATAGCTGCATGAAATCAATACGTCTGAGAGAAGGCAAAGAGCGCTCGCTGCTGCGGCGTCACCCGTGGGTGTTTGACGGTGCGATTGCCCGCGGCGGGGCGGACGCGGGGGAAACGGTGCGGGTCGAAGGGCATGACGGGCAGTTCCTCGGCTGGGCGGCGTTCAGCCCGAGTTCGAAGATTCGCGCCCGCGTCTGGAGTTTTGTTGAGGCCGAGCGTATTGACGCTGCCTTCTTCAGGGCGCGTATCGCCACGGCGATCCGGGCCAGGGAGCGCTTTGACATCCAGAGTAACGGCCGGCGCCTGGTGCACGGGGAGTCCGACGGTTTGCCGGGGCTGGTGGTCGACCAGTATGCCGATACGCTGGTGGCACAGTTTTCCAGCTGCGGCGTCGAACGCTGGAAAAGCGTGATCGTCGAAGCCCTGCTGGCCGAGACGGGACTCACGCGACTGTATGAGCGCTCTGACGCCAGTGTGCGATCCCTGGAAGGTTTGCCCGAGGCAACCGGCTGGATAGCTGGATCGGGGGATACCGGCATCACCATCACTGAACACCACTGGCAGTTGGGGCTGGACATCGCCGAGGGGCATAAAACCGGCTTTTATCTGGACCAACGTGACAGCCGCCGCAAGTTTGCCGACCATGCGCAGCGCCTGCACTTCAAGGACGTGCTGAACTGTTATTGCTACACCGGTGGCTTCACCGTCGCAGCGCTGGCCGGTGGCGCGGCGCATGTCACCTCCATCGACTCGTCTGGCCCGGCGATTGAAAAAGCCCGCGCCAATGTGGCGCTCAATGGCTTTGATGCCAGCCGCACCACCATGCTGGACGCGGACGTGAACGCCTCGCTGCGCCAGTTTCACAAGGAAGGCCGGGTTTTTGACGCCATCGTGCTGGATCCGCCCAAATTTGCGCCCACCGCCGCGCATGCCGAGCGTGCAGCGCGCGCCTACAAGGACATCAACCGGATCGCACTGTCCATCCTGGCGCCGGGCGGGGTGTTGTTCACCTATTCCTGCTCTGGCGGCATCAGCGCCGATTTGTTTCACAAAATTGTGGCCTCTGCCGGCATGGACGCCGGGGTGGATGCTTTCATCACCGAACGGCTGGGTGGGGCACCGGACCATCCCATGACGGTGAATTTCCCTGAAGGCGAGTACCTGAAAGGTCTGGTGCTCCTGAGAAGATGATTGCTGCAAGAAATAAGAGTGCCGGGGCTTGCCCAGAGTCGGCATCAGGCTCTTGACTTGGCCGCTAAACTCCCCACCTTGGTTATTTCCTCCTCCCGTCATTTCTTTCGTTTTGTTTAGGCGCACCATGAGCTTGATTCCTGTGACCATCCTGACCGGCTTTCTCGGCTCCGGCAAAACCACGCTGCTCAAGCGCATCCTGACTGAGGCCCATGGGCAGAAGATCGCGGTGATTGAAAACGAGTTTGGCGAGGAAAACATCGACAACGAGATTCTGGTCAATGACACCCAGGAAAACATCATTCAGATGAACAACGGCTGCATTTGCTGCTCGATCCGCGAAGACCTGCGCGAAACCCTGCAGTTGCTGGCCGCCAAAAAACGCAAGGGCCTGCTGGAGTTTGACCGTGTGGTGATTGAGACCACGGGCTTGGCTGACCCGGGCCCGGTTGCGCAGACTTTTTTCATGGATGAGGAAATCGCCGAGCAATACCTGCTGGACTCCATTTTGACGCTGGTCGACGCCAAGCATGCGGCAACCCAGCTCAATGACCGGCAGGAGGCGCGCCGGCAGGTCGGTTTTGCCGATCAGATATTTATCAGCAAAGCTGACCTGGTGGCCGCGGATGAAGTCAAGGCCTTGATGCACCGCCTGAGCCACATGAACCCGCGCGCGCCGCAGCGCCCGGTTCATTTTGGTGAGGTGTCCATTGCCGAGGTGTTTGATCTGCGCGGCTTCAACCTCAACGCCAAGCTCGACATTGATCCGGATTTTCTGAAAGCCGATGAGCACGACCATCATGACCACGCGCCAGGCGAACATTGCGATCACCCTTCCCACGCCCATGAGCAGGGTCACGGGCATCACCACCACCACGACGACGACGTGAAAAGTTTCGTTTTTCGCTCGGACCGCGCATTTGATGCGGCCAAGCTGGAAGATTTTCTGGGTGCCATCGTCAACATCTACGGCCCGCGCATGTTGCGCTACAAGGGCGTTCTGAACATGCAGGGCACTGACCGCAAGGTCATATTCCAGGGCGTGCACCAATTGATGGGAAGCGATCTGGGTCCTGAGTGGGCCGAGGGTGAGAAAAAAAACAGCAAGATGGTTTTTATCGGTATCGATTTGCCGCAAGATATTTTCCTGCAGGGGCTGGAGCAATGTCTGGTTTGAGTTAGGCTGTCTGGATCTGGTGGAGGGTCAAAGGCATCATGGTTGTCTCCAATCTCCAACGTTTGGACTTATCCACGGCACGGCCCCCGGCTAGCCGCTACAATCGCGCGCCGACGCCAATACCCGGACGCCCTTATCGGGCCGTCATGGTAAAAAGTGAGGGTAAGTACTGGCCGTAAAGCTGCAGGGGTGGCCGCAAACAAACCAGACAATCAGGTAAAAGACAGGTTGGGGTTGACAAGAGTCGGCCCCGCCAGGATTCAGCGTCAGGGATTTTCCAAGGCTGCATCCCCGAGGAGACACAACGTGAAAGCTCAAGCGAAAAAGTCCAAACCACCGGCCAAGAAGGCAGTGGTCAAACCTGCCGGAAAAGCCAAAGTCTCGGCCAAAACAGTGACCAAGGGCGCCAAGCCCGTTGTCGCCAAAAAGGCCGTCAAAAAAGTCGTGAAACCTTCGTCTTCATCCAAAGCAATCGTCAAGCCCGCAGCGAAAGCCAAGGCTAAAATTGTTGCAAAACCTGTTGCTGCCAAAAAAGCGCCGATAAAAAAACCGGTGCCAGCGGTCAAAAAGCCTTCCCCCGCGAAGGCCGGGCAATCGAAGCCTGTCGTTAAACCAGCGGTCAAAGCCGCAAAACCTGTCGCCAAGGGGGCCTCTACCAAGGTCGCCGCGACGGGCAAGGCCTCCGCCAAACCTGAAGAAAAAGTCATTATCAAAACGATCACCAAAGCAGCCGCAACTCCCGCCGCTGCTCCCCGTCCAGCATCCGTCGCTCCCGCTCCCACTGTACTTGCCACCCCCGCCTTGAAGCCGGGACGACGCGCCTCCCTGAGGAGCTCGTCCTACGCACCGGCTCCGTCACCCATGGTGCCCACGCATTCTCCCGATGCGGCAAAAGCCAGCTATTCGGCCATTGCCGAGCGGGTGATTGCGCCGCCGCCGCATGTGGCTGCCAAGAAAGACCCCAAGCTTGCCAACAACTGGAAGACCAAGCGCGCGGAAGACCTGTCAGAGGATGAGGTCAAGGCCATGCCTGACTCGGAATACATGAACGAGAAGCAGCTGGCGTTTTTCCGCTACAAGCTGTCTATTCTCAAGCAGGATATTCACAACAGCGCCGGTGAGACAACCGAGCACCTCCGGGAGGACACCGTGGTGGTGCCGGACCCGGCGGATCGTGCGACGATCGAGGAAGAGCATGCGCTTGAGCTGCGCACCCGCGACCGCGAGCGCAAACTGCTCAAGAAGATCGAGCAATCCATCGCCCGCATTGACTCCGGTGACTACGGCTACTGCGACGAAACGGGCGAAGCCATTGGGGTGGGGCGTTTGATTGCCAGACCCACTGCCAACTTGTCTCTGGAGGCGCAGCAGCGCCGTGAGCTCAAGCAAAAGATGTTTGGGGACTGATATTTTTCCGTCATTCACTTCCTGAGCCTCCACTCATGGCCAACGAAGACACCTCACCGGGCTTGCTTTCAAAAGTCGTGAAGTTCGTCCGCAATCCGTCGACGAACTGGTCGGATCTGGATGCGAAGGAGTCTGGCCAGGACGATGCCCTGAGCAAGCAGTTGCTCAAGGAGATGATTGAGCGCAAACGGCGCAACGACTTTGTGCGAAAGCGCGAGTTCGACATGTTGCGGAAAATGCGCAAGCGCGAGGCCATGACGGGGCAGGACCCTGGTGCCCGGCCCTCCTTCTTCCAGAGCAGCATGCCGTCCAAACCGGACGATCGCGCCGTGACGCTCAAGAAAATTGACGAAATTGAAGCGCAAATGTCCATGCAGTGGTGGAAAACCAAGCACGGCACCAACTCAGCGATGAGTTCGGTCAATCCGTCTTCTTTTTCGCCCGCATCGGGCGCTGCGCCCGGCAACCTCAGCGCGCAGGCACCGCTTCTGGACAATGCCTTACCGGCGAATTACGCACCGACTGCGCCGAGCCCGCTGCAAAGCGCGGCTGCCAGGGCTGGCGCCATACCTCCTGCGCCATCACCGGTGCAAGCACCTTTGATGCCTCCGGCCAAGGTCATGGGTGTTATCGAGCCGCCCCCCCCGCCGCCACCGCCCAAGCCCGTGGCACCGGTTGCACGCGGGATTTCTCCCATGTCTCTGGATGGCATGTCGTCGGGCTTTTCAGCGTCCAAATTTTCCGTGGTGGATGCTGGAGAACTTGCGCACGATCCCGAACTGGAGGAAGCCTCCATCCGGTTTGCCAACGGCGACGACGCTGGTGCTGAAGCGGGCCTGCTCGAAACACTGGGGCCGCAGGGCAGCCGTGCCCAGCATGCGGAGACATGGCTGGCATTGTTTGACCTGTATCGGGCCACAGGCCAGCAGGATAAATTTGAAAATGTGGCCATCGAGTTTGTGGGCCGTTTCAATCGCTCCGCGCCGCAGTGGTTCTCCATGCCTGATATGGTCAAGCAGCTTTCCAAACCCGCTGCACCAAGCACAGGCTTCAGTCAGGTGGCAGACTGGATTTGCCCGTCGGCCCTTGGAATCCAGACGGTTGCGGTGCTGAACGCAGCTCTGGCGCGGTCACCTATGCCTTGGCGTCTTGATTGGCATAACCTCAAGACGATCGATGCAAACGCTGTCGAGCCTCTGTGCAAGGTCTTTAGCGGGTGGGCGGCCCAACCGGTGCAGCTTCGTTTCATTGACGAGGCGACCTTGCAGCGGGTATTGCAGGAGGCGACCCCCTCGGGAGATCGTGATACCCCGCAAGGGTGGTGGCAGTTGCGGCTGGAAGCCTTGCGCGTCACGCATCAGCCTGATGAGTTTGAGCTCACCGCACTCGATTTTTGCGTCACTTACGAATTGTCTCCGCCGGCTTGGGACAGCGCGCGCTGCGAATACAAACCACTCGATGCCAAAGGTGCGGCGGTCGCCGGACAGACCATCATTGGCGATGTCTACCGCGACTCGGCACCTTCAAGCATCAGTGCCATGGACGGTGACACGGAAATTGGTGGCAACTCGCAAATGCACAATCTTTTCGCGGTCGAGTTGGCCGGTCAGATTCAGGGAGATGCCATTGAAGTCCTGGACCAGCTAGAGGCCAAGCTGCTGGGCGCGGACATCATGATTATTTCCTGCATGAAGTTGATTCGTGTTGATTTTTCGGCTGCGGGTACATTGCTCAATTGGGTTTCTGCCCGCGAGGCCGAAAACCGGGCCGTGCAATTTACCGATGTGAATCGCTTGGTTGCCGCGTTTTTCAACGTGATTGGCATCACCGAGCATGCCCGGGTGCTCCCGCGCAACGAGTAGCGACTAGCCTGTCGCACGCTGCGAAAAGGCTCTTTAACTTCCCATTCCCTGAGATATTGCTCGCCTTGCCGCGCGCTATCAGGTTTCTCTTGCCCTGCGCAAAGCATTCCCCCCATAGACATCGTTGCTCATGCTGACGTGCGCGTCGTGCCCCGGACAAATTGTTGCGCCTTGAGACAACACTTTCATTGACCGCGCTAAGTGCTTAATTTAGAACAGATTTTCTCCAGGCGAACATCTCAATGTTCGCCTAAGTGCTTGATTTCATTGAAAAAATTTGTAGCAAACCCCTTGCACGGGAAAACTTTCCTGATAAAGTGGGAAGAAGTGCAATTTAGTGGTGAAAAGTGTTTTCTAAAGGTTCTCAGCAGTGTTTCAAGGTGCTTCTTCTGTCGTTCTCGATACCAAGGGTAGGCTCTCTGTGCCAACCCGGCATCGTGACGTTCTGAGCGCCACCGCTGCCAGCCAGCTCACGATCACCAAACACCCCCACGGTTGCCTGATGATATTTCCCCGCAACGAGTGGGAGAAATTTCGCGAACGTATCGCCTCGCTGCCGATGCAGGCGCAATGGTGGAAGCGGATTTTTTTGGGCAACGCCATGGACGTCGATATGGACGCCACGGGCCGGATTCTGGTCTCGCCAGAGTTGCGTGCTGCAGCGGGCATCAGCAAGGAAACGGTGCTGCTTGGCATGGGCGCCTACTTTGAGTTGTGGGACGCAGCAACCTACACGGCCCATGAGGCCGAGCAGATGAAGGGCGAGATGCCGGATGTTTTCCGGGACTTTTCGTTCTGAAAGATGGCGGTGCAAGATACATGGACACATCGCACCGTCTTGTTGAACGAAGCAGTTACAGCGCTTCACATCCAACCCGACGGACACTACATCGACGCCACCTACGGCCGCGGTGGCCATTCGCGCCTGATTCTTTCGGCGTTGTCGCCCCAGGGGCGTCTCTCAGTCTTCGACAAAGACCCCGAGGCGATCGCGGCGGCGCGTGCCTTGGCCGACCCGCGCATCGCTATCCACCACGACGGGTTCAGCCGCCTGGGCGAGCGGCCAGCGGGCAGCACAGCGGGCATCTTGATGGATCTGGGCATCAGCTCGCCGCAGATCGACAACCCGGCGCGCGGATTCTCATTTCGAGCCGACGGACCGCTGGACATGCGCATGGATCCCACGCGTGGCCAAAGCGTGGCCGAGTGGCTGGCAGAGGCAGAAACAGACACCATAACGGAGGTCATTCGTGAATATGGCGAAGAACGGTTTGCTGGGCAGATTGCAAAGGCGATTGATCGTCGCCGACAGGAGCGGGGCGCTATTGGAACCACCGCTGAGCTGGCCGAAGTCGTGGCTGGCGCGGTCAAAACCCGCGAGCCGGGCAAGGACCCTGCAACGCGTACATTTCAGGCTTTTCGGATTTTCATCAACGCCGAGCTTGAAGAGCTTCAACAGGCGCTAGATGCTTCGCTCAAGCTGCTGCAATCTGGGGGCCGGCTGGTGGTGATCAGTTTCCATTCGCTGGAGGACCGCATCGTCAAGCAGTTCATTGCCGGGCATTCGCGCGAGGTCTACGACCGTCGTGCGCCTTTTGCCGCTCCCAAAGCGATGCGACTGAAGGCGCTGGCGCGTGTCAAGCCCGGCGCTGACGAAGTCGCTGCCAATCCGCGCTCCCGCAGCGCGGTCATGCGCAGCGCCGAGCGCACGGAGGTGCCGGTTCAGGCGCCTACGCAGCGCTACCCGGGAGCCTCAGCATGACCAGACTGAACCTGGTGCTGCTTTTGGCCGTGTTGTTCAGTGCCCTGTATCTGGTGCATACGCAGTACGAATCGCGTCGCCTGTTTGTAGAGCTTGAAAAGACAACGGCGCTGAGCCGCCAGCTGGAAGCCGACAAGGAGCGCTTGCAGGTCGATAAACGCGCGCAGGCCACGCCGCTGCGGGTGGAGCAGATTTCCCGGGAACGTCTGCAGATGCGCACCGCTACACCGGCGATCACGCAGTATGTGACTTACAAAGCCCCCACGCTTTTCACTGCGTGTCATACGCTGCCCCCCGAGGGGGCTGTGCTTGCTCGGGGCGGCCCTTCGCGGCGCACGGCCGCGCCCGGGCCAGGAGGCGCATGTGAGTAGAAGTGTGCGTTACACCTCCAGCCCCTTGCTGGCCAGCAGAACGCCGGTCTGGCGCAGCAAGCTGATCGTGGCTGGCATTGCGCTGGCGTTTGTCGGGCTGGCGGGGCGGGCGGCCTTTATACAAGTGGTGGGCAATGATTTCTTCCAGCGTCAGGGCGAGGTGCGTTTTGCGCGAACGCTGGAGTTGCCGGCCAACCGGGGCCGTATCCTTGACCGCAATGGGCTGATTCTGGCGTCCAGCGTGCCCGCGCCCAGCATCTGGGCCATTCCGGAAGACGTGGAGGCGAGCAAAGCCGAGCTGGCCGAGCTCGCCCGCTTGTTGCAGATGCCGCTGCCTGAGCTGACCAGAAAACTCGCCGACGAAGACAAGAGTTTTGTCTGGATCAAGCGTCAGGTCGATGAATCGGTCGGACAGAAAATCCAGGCCATGGGCCTCAAGGGCATTTACCAGCGCAAGGAATACCGGCG
>JBKJIV010000189.1:0-9605 GCA_046598365.1 Polaromonas sp.
GCGGTCAGGTCAAGCGTTGGTTTGTGTCCGGCTTCGGCTTTGTCAACCTCGAGTTTGGCCACTTCAAGATTGGCCTGGGCTTGGCGGATGGTGGGATGAACATCTTCTGATTGTTGAACCCAGGCGTTGACATCGGCTGGCACCAGTGGCGGCAATGCCAGAGGTATTTGCAGTCCCCGCGGCGTCGCGTCAGTTTTTCCTACCAGTTGGTCCAGCGCAATCTTTTTGACACGCAAATCGTTTTCGGCGGCAATTTCCTGGGCAACCACCAGGTCGAACCTGGCTTGAGCCTCACGGGAGTCGGTGATGGTGGAGGTGCCCACTTCGAAGTTGCGTTTGGCTGAAGCCAGCTGCTCACCCACCGCTGCCTTTTGAGCGCGAACAAAAGCCAGCGTGTCCTGCGCGACCAGTACATCAAAGTAGCTTTGGCTGGTCCGCACAATCAGGTCCTGGTCTGCAGCGTCAAGCTGCGCCTTGGACACCACCACCTGTTGTTTTCCTTGCTCGTAAGTGGCCCAGTTGCCGGGGCGGTACAAGGGCTGCGATGCGCTCAGGGTGGCAGTCTGGGCGTTGAAGCTTCGGTCTGTCGTGGTGCTTGCCGCAGAGGTGATGACTGTGGTTTCCTGATTTGTGCGCGTGGCACCTGCGGCCAAACCAGCGGTCGGCAAAATACCGGCCTTGGCCTGAGCGGCCTTGGCCAGATTGGCTTCGTACAGTGACCGTGATGACTGGTAGGCCGCATCGTAGTCGCGCGCCGACCGATAAAGCTCCACCAGAGTTTGTGCCTGCGCCGCTGGCGCAAAAACCGCCAGCACAGCGCTCAGGGCGAGAGACAAGGGCAGCAGGGCCGGTTTTTTCGATAGCGTTGTCATGGGTGTCCTGATGAAAATGATGAATCAGTTGAAGGTGCGGCCAGCAAATCAATAGGTCGGAACCGAGGCGTCGCGCTGCACCGACCACGCGGCAATACCCCCATGCAGATTGACAACGTTTGTGTAGCCGTTCTGCGCCAGGTAGTTGGCGACCTGCAGGCTGCGCATGCCGTGGTGGCAAAGGCAGGCAATGGGCTGGTCAGCTGGCAACTTTTCTTGAAGCTGCTGCAGGCGCGCAGGTACCTCGCGCATGGGAATACACGTCAGCGAAAAGCCCTCCGGCTTGACAGATGCGGTTTGAATTTCCCAAGGCTCTCGCACATCCAGAACCACAGGCTGCGGCCCGCCGCTTGGCAGGCTCTGAATCCAGTTGTTGAAATCAGCAGGGGGGAGCTGGGCAATCATGAGTGGCAGTCTGCTGCTGTTTAAAAGTTGAATCTGGAAGGCTCAGGGAAGCTGAGCAAACGCGGCGCCACTGTGTCCCAGCCTTGCGTGGTCCGCCAGGCGGCTTCGCCCACGCGGGTCACCAAGGTGGCGCGCATCATCGGTTCGGAGCCCACAATCGCGCTCAGCCGACCGCCAATCTTGAGCATGGCCAGCAGAGCGGCAGGCACCTCGGCCACAGAGCCGCTGAGAACAATCACATCGAAAGGACCGCCCAGCGGATCATCACCAGAGACGGACTGCGCGAGTTTTGCCGCGCCGTCGCCCGTGCGCACCTCGGCGTTGTAAGCGCCGGCCTTGTTGAGGTTGTTTCTGGCGAGCTCTGCCAGAACCGGGTCAATTTCCATGGTGATGACCTGCTGCGCGCGGTGCGCCAGCAATGCGGCCATGTAGCCGGAGCCGGCACCGATTTCCAGCACCTTCTCGTGCTTTTGCAGGGCCAGATCTTGCAAAATGCGGGCTTCGACTTTGGGTGACAACATGCATTGACCAGGCGTGGCCGACAGTGCGATTTCTGTATCGACAAAGGCCAGGGACTTGAGCGCGGGCGGCACAAAGTCTTCACGCTTGACCAGGGCCAGCAGAGAGAGGACCTGGTTGTCCAGCACTTCCCAGGGGCGGATTTGCTGTTCAATCATGTTGAAGCGGGCTTGTTCGTAGTTCATGGTGGACCTGTGAAATGAAACGGGAGATGATTGAAAAAACTTCTGATTTTACTGAGGGGTAGTGGGCGATGCGTCCACAGAACGCAGCGCGTTCCGTCCGGTGAATCGCCGTTTCAGCCACTGCGCCAAGTCGTCGAGGTAGCAATAAGTGACAGGCACCACAACCAGCGTCAGCAACGATGAGGTGATGACGCCGCCAATCACGGCCTGTCCCATGGGTGCACGTTGCTCCGAGCCTTCAGTCAGCGCAAAAGCCAGCGGTATCATGCCGAAAATCATGGCCAATGTGGTCATCAAAATCGGGCGCAGCCTGACCCTTGCAGCCATCAGCAGTGCCTCGCTGCGCTCCATCCCTTCGTCTCGCATGCGAATCGCAAAATCCACCAGCAAAATCGCGTTTTTGGTAACCAGACCCATCAGCATGACCACACCGATGATGGAAAACATGGACAAGGTTGAGCGGAATAGAAGCAGGGCCAAAACCACACCAATCAAGGTCAGTGGCAGGGAAGTCATCAAGGCCATGGGCTGCAAAAAGCTCTTGAACTGGCTCGCGAGAATCATGTAGATAAACAAGATGGCCATCACCAGCGCCGATATGGCGTAACCGAAAGACTCAGCCATGTTTTTCGTCGAGCCGCCAAACTGGTAGCGATAACCGGGCGGGAAATTGATGCTCTCGAGTGCGGTTTTGATATCTGCGGACACCTCGCCAGCAGAGCGGTTGTACACATTGGCGTTGATGGCCACTTCTCTCGTCAGGTCGCGGCGGTTGATCTGGTTGGGTCCGGTGGACTCTTTCACCGCAGCCACCTGGCTCAGCGGGATGGTTCGGACCGAGCCGTCGGCATTGCTGCCTATGGCGGTGCTGATGAAGGGCAGGCGTTCCAGGTCTTGCGGCGTGTTGCGGGCGTCAGGCGAAAGGCGCACATTCACATCGTAGGTCTGGTCATCCGGCGCGCGCCAGTTGCCCACGGTTTGCCCGGCCACCAGGGTACGCAGCGACGTTGCGATTTGCGATACCGAAAGTCCCAGGTCAGAAGCAACGTCGCGCTTGACGGCAATTTCTATGGTTGGCTTGTCTGGCTTGATGCTGGAGTCCAGGTCAACCAGCCCGGCGATACCGGTGATTTTTTCCATCACTTGCCGGGTCAGCCGTTCCAGCTCGTTCAGGTCAGCGCCTTGCAGCGAAAACTCCACCTGTTTGTTGCCGCCCACCGCATCGACCAGGCCCACGTGCGTCACGGTGATGCCGGGCACCTGTTTGAGCCGGTCGCGAAAGACGCCGGATAACTGATCCACGCTGCGGCTTCTGGCTTTGCGGTCAACCAGTCGCACGTAAAGACTGGCGTACATCTTCCCCTGCGCGTTGCCGGTGTTGATGGTGGACAGCGTGTACCTCACTTCGGGAAACTCACGCAGAATGGTCTCGACCTGTTTGGCTTTCGCTTCGGTGGCTTCCAGCGAAGAGCCTACCGGCGTGTAGAAACTGAGTGAGGTTTCGGAAAAGTCGGCCTTGGGAACAAACTCTGTACCAAGCAAGGGCACCATGAAAATACTGGTGACGAAGATCGTCAAAGCCAGCGCCACGGTCGCCAGCTTGTGTACCAGGGACCAGCGCAGAATGCGTTGGTAGGTTTCTGCCAGAGAGTCCGTCGTGCGGTCAAACCAGCCAGTGACCCGGCCAATGGTTTTGTCATACAGCGTGACAGGCGCGCGGTGTTTGCCATGCGCTTCGATACTCGGGTCGTGCCAGATGCTGGACAACATGGGGTCCAGCGTGAAACTGACAAACATCGAGATCAGCACCGCCGCCACGATGGTGATGCCAAACTCATGGAAGAATTTGCCAATGATGCCGCCCATGAAGCCAATTGGCAGAAACACGGCGACGATGGAAAACGTGGTGGCCAGCACCGCCAGACCAATCTCTTGCGTACCGTCCAGGGAGGCCTGGTAAGAGGTTTTTCCCATCTGCACATGGCGCACGATGTTTTCGCGCACCACAATGGCATCGTCAATCAGCAAGCCGACGCACAGACTGAGCGCCATCAACGTGATCATGTTGATGGTGAAGCCAAACAGGTTCATGAACAGAAAAGTACCGATGATGGAGATCGGCAAGGTCAGGCCGGTGATCACCGTGGAGCGCCATGAGTTCAGGAACAGAAAAACAATCAGGATCGTGAGCAGGGCGCCTTCGATCAAGGTGCGCCTGACGTTTTCAACCGCCACACGGATGGGGCGCGAGCCGTCACCAATCGGCTCCAGGCGCGTGCCGGGCGGCAGCTGTGCCTGCAGTTCTTGCACGGCCTTGTTCAGTCCATCGACCACCGCAATGGTGTTTTCACCCTGGGCTTTTTGCACGGTGAGCAACAGTGTGCGCTGGCCGTTGTATAGCGCCAGGCTTTCAACTTCCTGTGAGCCGTCGCGAATGGTGGCAACCTGATCGACGGTGACGGCCGCAGAACCACCGGTACCTGATGCTTTACGCGTGACGATGATCTTGCCAAAATCCTCCGGACGCTTCATGCGCGCGTCGATTTTGACAACACGCTCCTGTGCCATGGACCTTATGGCGCCGACTGGCAGGTCCTGGTTTTCGCTGCGCACGGCGTTGACCACCTGATCTGCAGTGATGCCCAGGGCCTGCATGGCCTGCGGATTGAGGTAGATGTTGATCTCACGTTTGCTGCCGCCGACCAGATTGACGGAACCCACGCCTCTCACGTTTTCGAGCCGCTTTTTCAGTACCTGGTCGGACCAGTTGGTAAGTTCCACCGGTGAGGGAATGGCGCTTGCGGTCCCCGGCGTGTTTGCCGCCAACACTGCAACTGACCAGATCGAACGGCTGGCCGGGTCAAAGCGCAGCACCCGCGGCTCCTTGACCTCAGTACGCAGCAGAGGACGCAGCGAGGCGATTTTTTCACGCACGTCTTCAGCCGCCTTGCGTCCGTCGATCTGCAGCTGAAACTCAATGATGACGACCGATTGGCCTTCGTAGCTGCGTGAGGTGAGCGCGTTGATGCCGGCGATGGAGTTGACGCCTTCCTCAACCTTTTTGGTGACTTCGCTTTCCACAATTTCGGGGGAGGCGCCGGGATACTCGGTGGTGACGACGACCACCGGAAAATCAATATTGGGAAACTGATCGACTTTCAGGCGCTGGTAGGAAAACAGGCCCAGCACAACAATGGCCAACATGACCATGGTGGCGAACACCGGGTTTTTCAGGCTGACTTGGGTGAACCACATGTCAGTGTCTAGGGTGCTGGCTTGCCCGCCGAGGCAGATTGCGAGGCGGGAGCGGTAGTTGCAGCGGGACTGGCAGTGAACTTCACCGCGGTACCTTCGCGCAGCGCGCCGACGGCCCCCTGTATCACCACGGCGTTGTCGGCAAGGCCTTTGACGGCCACCATGGTCTCACTGGCGCTGCCGGCCACGTTGCTTGCGCGCGCGCCCAGCTCTACGGTCTTGTGCACGACCTTGTTGTCTTCCACCACCTGAACGTACGGTGCCGGTTTGTCGGTGCGCACGGCGCTGAGCGGAACGGCCAGTGCCGAGATGCGCTCTGTGTTTAGTGTGCCCTGGGCAAACAGACCTTGACGCAAGCCCGAAGTTGCGAGCGTGCGCGTGTTGTCTATGCTCAGGTACGCCAGCACGCTGCGACTGCCGGCCTGTGCGCTGGGGTTGATGCGCACCACGGTGGCCGTGACGGTTTGCTGGCTGCCCTCCATTTGCAGCGTGGCGCTCTGGCCCAGACGCAGACCCAAGGCATCGGCCGCGCTGAGGTTGGCTTCCAGCTCAAGCCGGCTCAAGTCCACAATTTCCAGAATGCGGGCGTCCACGCCGACGCGCTCGCCGGCCTGCGCCAATCGCTGTGACACCTGACCGGAAAGCGGCGCCCGGAGCACGGTGTCGTCCAGCGACTTGGTGGCCATCTCCACCGCTGCCAATGCTGCCTTGTGGTTGGATTTGCCAGCATTCAGATTGGCGAGCGAGGTGTCCAGAGCGGTTTTGGAAATAAAGCCCTGGTTGACCAGCGCCTGGTTGTTGTCGTACTGGCGCTGCACGATGTCTATCTGCGCCTTGGCCGAGTCCGCTTGTTCTTGCGCCTGCCGCACGCGCGAGCGGTACTCGCTGGCGTCTATGCGCGCCAGCACCTGGCCGGCTTTGACGAAGTCACCTTCCCGCACGGTCAGGCCCTGCAGCTCCCCGGGAACGCGCGCTTTGACCAGCGCCGAGTTGACGGCTTTGAGCGCCCCCGAAATAGCCAGCCCCTGGCTGAGCTCGCGGGTCTGGGCCCGCACCACATCCGTTGCCGCCAGCTCGATCAAGGCCTGCGCCTTGGCGGCCGAGGCGACGGTCAATTCCTGTTGCCGGGCTTTGCGCGCCGACAGGGTCGCCACCGCGGCGCCCGCGAGCACAAGCAGGGCCAGGACAGCGATACCCCATTTGGTTTGTTGTTTCATGCTTGAGACTTGCCGCTGACGGATGCCTGCCCGCGGTCAACGCACAGGCCATAGAGAATGTTGTCGACCTGGGTTGTGATGAATTTTTCAGCGTTGCCCGGCAGGCTGGCATCTGCGCAAGTGCCTGCGGAGTGCTTGGAGAGAATCAGGAAAATCATGGGTGCAATAACGCTGTACACCGCATAGTCCAGGTCCATGGGGCGAAACTCCCCTCGGTCAATGCCGCGCTGCATGATGCGGCGAATCAGTCCGTTGCCTGGCTGAATAACCTCTTGCTGGTAAAAAGCGGCAAGGTCCGGAAAGTTGCCAGCCTCACTCATCATCAATTTGGTCAGCCCTGAAGCCCGGGTGGAGCCCACCCGCTCCCACCAGGTGGACATGCAGTAAGCGAGCATCTCGGAGGTGGTTCCTTCGAAAGTTTCAAACTCCTGGTTCCATTCGTTAAAGCGGCCCGAGATGTTTTCGCGTACAACAGCTTTGAAGAGTTCTTCCTTGCTCTGGAAGTATAAAAACAGGGTGCCTTTGGAAACCCCGGCTCGCGCAGCCACTTCTTCGGCCCGGGTTGCGGCAAAGCCTTTTTCAACAAAGAGGTCCAGCGCCGCGTCCAGCAGTTCGCCCGGGCGGGCTTCTTTACGGCGCTCGCGCTTGGCAGACAGCGTGGCTGTTTGTTCGCAGATGAATTTGGAAATAGACATAAATTACTGACTGACTGGTTAGTAATGTATCCAGTCACTGACTTTTCGTCAAGCTGCACTGTGCCTTGGACGGCTGAAATGCGGTATTTACTTGGGTAAAAGTCAGGTAAAGCGCTGTACGGTCAAGGCCAGCCACTCTTTAAGCACCGCCCTGGAGGCGTCCATTCCGTCTGCCGAGGGCAGCCACTCGAGCAGACCATTTCGACTGGGCAAAATATAGGCCATCGGAGCCGCTGTTACCGTAAAACCTGCTCGCTCAAAGGCCTGAACGGCGCGTGGCATGTGCGAGGCATGGGTGACCAGCGCAATTCGCTGCACATTGTCTTTTTGAAGCAGGGGCCGTAGCAAGCTGGCGTTTTCGGCCGTGTCTCGCGACTGGTCGTCCACCCAGCGCAGCGCCACCCCGTAGTCTTGCTGCGCCATGCGGCGCGTCACTTCGCCTTCAGTCAGACCTTGCGCTTGCGCTGCGCCCCAGCCCATGCCCCCGGCAAAGGCAATAGGCAAACCGGTTTGGCGGCCCAGCCATATGCCATAACGCAAACGCGCTGCGGCGGGCATCGAGGCCTGCGGCTCCCCGTACTCCGGCGCAAGCGGTTGGACGCCCCCGCCCAGTACCACGATGGCCTGTACGCGATTGCTTTTCAGTGTTGCCGCCGAAGCAGGTGCATGCTGGGGCAGCATGTTTTGCGCCAGCCACACCGCCGCTCCGTGGCAGCTCAAAAGCCAAAGCAGGCAGGCGGCAAAAAAACTCAGTGTCAGGCCAAGGGCTCGTTTTCTGGTGGCCAGCAGCAATCCCAGCAAAATCAGCAGCAGGGGGCCGGCAGGTGGCAATACCAGGGTGCCGAGAATCGGCTTGAGCTCACCCAAGGGAATCATGTACAGGCCTTATACAAGGGTATTGGAAGGGTTTTCTCATTTGCTGGATGATGGAGGCCTTCATCGCGTTATCTCAAGCAAGCAAGGAAGGCATATGACACAACAAGAGTTTACGGGCACGGCAACAGAATCCATCACGCTGGGCGGCGGCTGCTTCTGGTGCACAGAGGCGGTTTTTGTGCAGGTGCGTGGCATCACGGATGTGGAGTCCGGCTACAGCAATGGCCATACCCAGCAACCCAGTTATGAACAGGTGTGCACGGGTACCACCGGCCACAACGAAGTCGTCAAGCTGGTTTATGACCCGGCGCAGATCAGCCTAAGCGCGATTCTGGAAATATTCTTTCTCATCCATGACCCGACCACACTGAACCGGCAAGGCAACGACAGTGGCACGCAGTACCGAAGCGGTATTTACTATTCGACACCAGAGCAAAAGCAGGTGGCTGAAGAAATGGTGCGCGGCATGAATCAGCAAAAGCTGTTTGGCAAGCCGGTGGTTACCGAGGTACTGCCCCTGTCCAATTATTCGGCGGCAGAGGCCTACCACCAGGACTTTTTCGAGAAAAACCCGAACCAGGGTTATTGCATGGCGGTGGCCGGCCCCAAGGTCGCCAAGTTTCGCAAGACGTTTTCGGAATACGCCAAGGCCTGAGCGCAGCGCCTTTAAGTCCGACGCCTGGCCATGTAAAACCACTCCTGCCCTGGCTCTGCGCGTGGATTGGGAAACACCACAAAGCCGTCATGGGGTGCTTTCACTTCGGTGCCGTTGTGGCGGGTGCCAATCACGTCGCCGCGCGCCACGGCGTCAAAGCTTCGCCATTCGCGGCTGAAGCTGTCGCCTGCATGTTCACGGTCTATCACCTCCACCAGGCGCAGAATTTCCCGCTCACCTGGCAACGGCTCCATGGGCAGAGAAGTCAGGCCAAGCAGGGCGAGCGTGCGCACAATCGCTTTCCGCGCCACCTCAATCCCCTGCGGATCATCATGCTGGCCGCACTCCAGCGTGACACCATAGCCGCCGCGTGAGCGCATGTACTCGGTGGTGCCCACGCCATAGTTGGGGTTGGTCACCAGCGTTTGGGTGCGGGCGGTGTCAGTCGGCACAGGCGCTGAAGCGCGGCGTTGAACACCACGCGAATAGGTGTCCAGCCAGCCCTCGACAATGCGCGGCGCGCCGGTACACAGCGCCAACTGCATTTCCTGATCTGCGTGGCTAAAGGGCTCCAACGGGCCGACATTGTTTTGCGGGCCAATCATCACAAAGGGCGCGCCACCCGTGTGGAATGAATGCAAGTCCAGAACCACGTCATGTGCATCCAGCAACGGACACAGCACATTGGCAACACGGTCCTCAAAATCCTGCGGAATCGCACTGGGCGCCATGTTGCGGTTGAGGTTGCGGTCGCCGATGCGCTGCTTGAGTTGGTAGGCCAGCGGATTGGTGATGGGCACCAGGGTCACCACGCCGCGTTCGATACGGACCATACCGCTGTCAATGGCTTCCACCACTTGCGTGATGCCCCGCGTGCCGCAGACTTCGTTGCCGTGAACGGCGCCAAGGACCAGCAGTTTGGGGCC
>JBKJIV010000039.1:0-10141 GCA_046598365.1 Polaromonas sp.
GCTTGAAAACGTCATGGTTGGCCGGCACATGCGCACCAAGTCGGGCTTGATCGGAGCGGTGTTTCGCACGCCGGGCTTCAAGGCCGAAGAAGCGGCGATTGCCAAACGCGCGCAAGAGCTGCTGGACTATGTGGGTATTGGCAAATACGCCGACTACAAGGCGCGTACCCTGAGCTACGGCGATCAGCGTCGGCTGGAAATCGCGCGCGCTCTGGCGACCGACCCACAGCTGATTGCGCTGGACGAGCCCGCCGCCGGCATGAACGCCACCGAAAAAGTGCAGCTGCGCGAACTGATTGACCAGATTCGCAAGGACAACCGCACCATTTTGCTGATCGAACACGACGTCAAGCTGGTCATGGGCCTGTGTGATCGCGTGACCGTGCTCGACTACGGCAAACAGATTGCCGAAGGCCCGCCGGCCGAGGTGCAGAAAAATGAAAAAGTGATTACCGCCTATCTGGGCGCAGGTCATTGAAGGAAAACAAAAACATGGCAAACACACTTCTCAAGGTGACCGACCTCAAGGTGGCCTACGGCGGCATCCAGGCGGTCAAGGGCGTTGATTTTGAAGTCAACGAGGGCGAGCTGGTCACGCTGATCGGCTCCAATGGCGCTGGCAAAACCACCACCATGAAAGCCATCACCGGCACGCTGCCGCTGCTGGGCGGCGACATCGAATACATGGGCAAAAGCATCAAGGGCAAAGGCTCATGGGACCTGGTCAAGGAAGGGCTGGCCATGGTGCCGGAAGGGCGCGGTGTTTTCACCCGCATGACCATCATCGAGAACCTGCAGATGGGCGCCTACATCCGTGACGACAAGCCAGAGATTGCGGCTGACATGGAGAAAATGTTTGTGCTGTTTCCGCGTCTGCGTGAACGCAAGGATCAGCTGGCCGGCACCATGAGCGGCGGCGAGCAGCAGATGCTGGCCATGGCTAGAGCACTCATGAGCCGCCCCAAGGTGCTGCTGCTCGACGAGCCGTCCATGGGCCTGAGCCCCATCATGGTGGACAAGATTTTCGAGGTCGTCAAAGACGTGTCGGCGCACGGCGTCACTGTATTGCTGGTCGAGCAAAACGCCAGTCGTGCGCTGAGCATTGCCGACCGTGGCTACGTGATGGAGTCGGGGCTGGTCACGATGAATGGCGTTGCGAAAGAATTGCTCAGCGATCCGCGGGTTCGGGCGGCTTATTTGGGGGAGTAGTTCTTCAGACCTCCCATGGCCTGTTCTGTCATCCCGGACTTGATCCGGGATCCATGCTAGCTGACTCTTTACGTTGGTTAGAGTGCTTTAGGCAGCCAACAAGCCGGGGGTTGCCCGGCGGCAACTCGCTTTTCTTTTGCGTCGCCAAAAGAAAAGTAAGCAAACGAAAAGGCGACCCGACAGTCTGGGACCTTCCGCTTCGCTCCAGGCAACCTGTGGTGCTCGGTCAAAGCGGGGTCTCGCTCGAACTCGGCTTCGCCTCAGACAATCGCGAGCCCTGATCCGCTTTGACCTGTGCTCCTCGGCCCAGCCTAACGGGTGGGGGGTGAAAAAGAATTCGAATACGGGGAGGCGATGACGCGCTTTGCGCGTCATCGTTGAACCAAGGTTCCGTCATGTTTGCACGCGGGTGCAGCACGCGCGGCCAAATGAAGTCCCCCTCCCTCACCCAGCGAGGTGAGGGAGGGGCTAGGAGTGGGAGTGGGGAGTTGCGCCTACTGTCCAACGCAGACCCCAGCCGTAGCGTGATGACAAATAGTTATGAACTGAATAGCCATCAACGCCCATACCCGTGGGGCTAGAGTCAGAAAAAGAGAGTGAAAATCAGTCCACCCGAGCCCCGGAAGCCTTCACCACCTTCTCATACTTGGTCAGTTCGCTTTTCATGAACGCGCCAAACTGCTCCGGCGTGTTGGCCACCGGCTCTGCCATCAGCGCTGCAAACCGGGTTTTGGCCTCTGGCGAGTTGAGAGCCGCGACGAAGGCCTGATTCAGTTTGGTGACCACGTCTTTGGGTGTGCCAGCTGGCGCAACCAAACCCCACCAAGTATCAATTTCGAAACCCTTCAGTGTCTCGGCCACCGCCGGGACTTCAGGAAGCACCGCGCTGCGTTGGGCGGTGGTGACAGCCAGGGCCTTGAGCTTGCCGGCCTTGATATTGGCCGACGCAGTAGCAAGGTTGTCGAAGTTGAAATCAACCTGGCCGCTTAGCAGTGCCAATTGCGCAGGGTTGCCCCCGTTGTACGGGATGTGAAGCGCGAAGATGCCTGCTTGCGCCTTGAACATTTCACCGGCCAGGTGTCCGGCACTGCCATTGCCGCCGCTGCCGTAGTTGAGTTTCGCCGGGTTGGCCTTGGCGTACTTGATGAGGTCGGCCAGGGTGTTGATGTTCAGGCGTTTGGCAGTGTCGGCGTTGATGACCAACACATTGGGCACGCGCAGCATTTGTGTGATGGGTGCAAAGTCAGTTGCCGCGTTGTACGGCATCTTGCTGTACAGCCAGGGGTTGATGGCATGGGTGGCCACTGCGGCGATGCCGATGGTCAGACCGTCTGGTGCCGCCTTGGCCACCATATCGGCACCGATGTTGCCTCCGCCGCCGGGTCGGTTTTCAATGATTACGGTGCCAAGCGAGTCTTTGACACGTTCGGCCATCAGGCGCGCGGTGACGTCGATCGGGCCGCCGGGTGCGTAAGGCACGACGATACGCATGACTTTGGGCTGGGCGTGTGCCAGCGTCGAGGCCAATGCCAGAGCCGCGAGTGACACCATGGCTAGGCGCCGGGCCGGGGAGGTGGGGGAGATGTGAATGGTCATGGCGGCATTGTTGCAAAAATTGATGCTTGCGCCACCTATGGCATTCCACTAGCCACTAGCGCTCAGGTGGTCGCTTGCGCCTTTTCTTTCTCGGTCACAAAAGAGTCGGCATAGAAATCTTCTTCCGAAAGCCCGGCGGCGGTATACGCCTTCTGTGCGGAGTCAATGACGATGGGCGCGCCGCAGGCATACACCTGATGACCCGAGAGCTCGGGTATGTCTTGCAGAACTGCGTTGTGAACGAAACCCGTGCGGCCGGTCCACGCATCTTCTGACAATGCATCTGAAATGACCGGAACATAGCTCAGGTTAGGCATTTCGGCCACCTTGGCCATTACCCAGTCGTTCATGTACAGGTCAGCCGGGCGGCGGCCGCCCCAGTACAGCACCGCAGGGCGCGTGATGCCCTTGAACTGCATGTGCTCGATCAGCGCTTTGATGGGCGCAAAACCGGTACCCGAGGCCAGCAGCACCATGGGTTTGTCACTGTCTTCGCGCAGAAAGAAGCCGCCGTACGGGCCTTCAATGCGCAAAATGTCCTTTTCCTTCATGGTCGCAAACACCTGGTCAGTGAACTTGCCACCGGGCATGTGACGAATGTGCAGCTCAATGCCGGGATTCGTTGTTTGCATGTGCGGCGCGTTGCCCATGGAGTAGCTGCGCCGGTCGCCGTCGCGCAGTAAAAACTCCACATACTGCCCGGCGTGGTACTTGAAAACGTCGCTGGCAGGCAGTTGCAGGCGTATCACCATCACGTCGTGCGAGGCGCGTGTCATGGCGCTCACCCGGCTTGGCATTTTTTTGATCGGAAAAGCACTTTCATCGGTCACATGGCGTGACTCGATCACCAGGTCGCACTGCGCAACGCCGCAGCAGGTCAGGATGAAGCCGGCGGCTTCTTCTTCGTGGGACAGCGCCTTCATCTGATGCGGACCATGCGTCACTGTGCCTTCGATCTTTTTGCTCTTGCAGGAGCCACAGGCGCCATCCTTGCAACCGTAGGGCAGGCCTATGCCCTGGCGAATGGCAGCGGCGAGCAAGGCTTCGTCCGGATTGGCTGTGAATGACCGGCCGCTCGGCAGCACGGTGACGTTGAAAGTCATATTGGGTATCCTCAGGCGTTATTCCGCCACTTTTTTATGCTTTTGCTGTTTTGCAGCAGAGCCCTCAATTTTGCCTTCAAACCAAAGTCCCCTTGGCGCCCTGCCTTTCCGCTTTCGTCGTGAGCGTGTTCTTATCGTCGGCTGTGGCGATGTGGGCATGCGTGTCGCAGGCCAGTTGCCGGCGCGCGTGCGTTTGCTTGCCCTGACGTCGTCGAATGAAAGGGTGGCAGAGTTTCGCGACCGTCGCATCGTGCCGCTTGCCGGCAACCTGGACCAGCCGGCCACCTTGCGACGGCTTGCCGGCCTGGCCACCCGTGTGCTTCATCTGGCACCGCCGCCACCGGGGGACAACATGGCGGACTGGCGCCGCGATCCGCGCACGCAGGCTTTGGCTCGCGCCTTGCGGTTAAGGGGCTTGCCTCAGTCGATGGTGTATGGCTCTACGAGCGGCGTCTATGGCGATTGCCAGGGTGAGTGGGCAAGCGAAACCCGTGCCGTCAACCCGCACACCCCGCGCGCGCAGCGCAGGGTGGACGCAGAAAGCCAGATTCGCTTTTTAGGGCGCTCAAGTGGCGTGCGGGTGCACACCCTGCGCATTCCCGGCATCTACGCCCCGGACCGTGAAGGCGGTACGCCGCGCGGGCGCCTGCTGAAGGGCACCCCGGTGCTGGCGCGGCAGGATGACGTGTATACCAACCATATCCATGCGGACGATCTCGCGCGCGCTTGTGTGGCGGCACTGTGGCGGGGCAAGCCGCAGCGCACCACCAATGCCAGCGATGACAGCCAATTGAAAATGGGTGAGTATTTTGACTTGGCGGCCGATCTGTACCGCTTGCCACGCCCGCCGCGCGTGGCGCGCAATGCTGCGCAGGACGAGCTGCCCTTGATGCTGCTGAGTTTCATGAGCGAGTCACGTCGCCTGGACAACACGCGCCTGAAGCGCGAGCTGCGCTTGCAACTGCGCTACCCAACGGCGGCTGACGGTTTGCTATAAAAAAATAGCAAACCATTCCCGTCCTCCGATGGCAGAGGGCGGAAATATGTCGACAGCTCAAATCCCGGACGGTTTTTTCAGGGTCAGCATGCGGTCTTGCGCCTTGAGCACAATGGTTTTGATGTCTGCACCTTGCAGAACCGTGAGTCTGATTTCGGCATCGGGCGCCGCGCGGTCCCACAGCTTTTTGTAAAAATTTTCCAACGTAACCACTTTGGCGTCATCCACTGCAAGCACCACATCGCCGGCTGCCAGGCCAGCGAGTTGCGCCGGGCTGTCCTTGCTGACACGCATGATCTGGATGCGCCCACTTTGATCGTTAGAAGTCAATCCCAGCCAGGGCCTTCGGCTTTTGCCGCTGGTGCCTGACTGCCGCAGCTCCGCCAGAATAGGGCGCAGCAAATCAACCGGCACAAACATATTGCCAGGCATGCGCATGTTTTGGCCACTGACGTCGGAGACAAACAGCGAGCCTATGCCCAGCAATTCACCGCGCTGGTTAAACAGTGGTGCGCCGCTGTGGTTGCCGCCATTGGCCTGAATGGGGGGGCTGGTAAACAGCGCCGACTCGATGTGGTACTCCCATGTGCCAGAAAAAGCGCGTTTGCTGACAAGGCGCGTCATGCTGACATCGCCGTCGTTGTTGGCTTGTGGGCCGGTGACGGCCATGAGTGGCTCACCGGGCTGCAGGTTCTGGATACTGCCCAGCGCAGCGCTGCTGATGCCCCTCAGAGGCAGCAACGGCCGCAGCAGACCGAAGCCGGTGGCCAGGTCGTAGGCTACCGCCTGGGCTGGTATGGTCTTGTTGTCCTGGGTGATGACTTCAATTTGTTCTGCCTCCAGCATCAGGTAGCCGATGGTCAGGATCAGGCCGTCTGGCCCTATTACCACCCCCGAGCCGGTGCGCCGCGCTCCCAGGGTTTCGGCCGAGCGCGCATCTCCTGCGGCTGTGACCTTGACGCCAACTACCGCCGCATTGGCCTTGGCCAGCGCGTCCATCATGACCTGCGCGGCCGCAGGCTGAACCGAGGCCGCGTACGCAGGCGCCAGGCAGAGCGCAGATGCAGACAGCAGCGGAAAAACAAGACGCGGGAGCCAATGACGAATTGAGCGCATGACGAACTCCTGAAGCGGCGGATAAGCCACGATGCAAGAATGCGCCTAATTCAAATCCGTTGCAAGTCTCGGGGTCAAAAATGCAGGCGCATGCTTAGTGCGTTAGGCGTTCATGTGCCCAATGGGCTGCCGCCATCAGCCGGTGGTCTTCGCCATACGCCCCCACCAGTTGTAGCCCCACGGGTAGCCCCTTGCGGCCACGCGTAAACGGCAGGTGCACACAAGGCAAGCCCAGTAGTGTCCAGCCGCGGCAAAACAGCGGGTCTCCGGTTGAGTCCAGACCGTCTGGCGCCTCGCCAATGCTGCTTGGAGCAAGCAGCACGTCGCAGGTGCTGAAAAGCCCGCTCACCCGTTGCCGCGCCGTGGCGGTGGCTCGCAGGTTTTGCGCATGTGTTTCGCCGCTGATGGCCAGTCCATCGTCTATCAGCGCCTGCAGAGGCGCGCTGAGCATCGCGTGGTGACGCAGTCGTTCGTGGCTGAGGGAGCGCGCGGTCTCAAACGCCTGCACGGCCTTTTGCAGCGCAACCAGACTGGAAAGCTCCGCGGGAAGCGTCAGCCTTGTTGTGTGACCAGTGAGTGCTTTTTCAGCCTGCAACCAGGCATGCTGCGTGTCCGCGTCCGCTTGAGCCCAATCCGGCGTCTGGCACAAGCCAATGCGGGGCGGGGAAAGTTGCTCAAAAGTCGCAGGGCTGGCCAGCCGCAAGTCCCCAGTCAGCACCGCGCCCAGCAACGCTGCATCACGCACGCTGCGACCAAAACCACCCACGGTGTCCAGCGTTTCGGACAGGCTTTTGACGCCACCTTTGGGCACCCGGTTGTGGCTTGGTTTGTAGCCAACCACACCACAAAAAGCGGCCGGGCGTATCAACGACCCGGCAGTCTGCGTGCCCAATGCCAAGGACAGCATGCCGTCGGCTACGGCCGCAGCAGAGCCGCTGGATGAGCCGCCCGGGGTGTACGCAAGGTTGTGCGGGTTACGGGTGACGCCGGGAAACATGTTGGCGAGTTCGGTCGTCACGGTTTTCCCCAGCAGTATCGCGCCGGCCTCCCGGCACAGGGCTACCGCGGCGGCGTCGCCGGATGGCCTGTGACCGGCGTAGATCGGCGTGCCGTAGGCGGTAGGAAGGTCAAAAGTATCCAGCAAATCCTTCACGCCGAAGGGCAGGCCATGCAGGACGCCGCGCACGGAGCCGGCATCCAGCTCGCGGGCGGTTGCCAAGGCAGCATCGGCAGCAAGCTGAACGAAAGCGTGCACCTGTGGCTCCCGCTCGTCTATGCGATCCATGCAGGCGCGTACCAGGTCCACGGCCTTGAGTTCGCGGCGCGCCAGGAGGGCGGCGGCCTGCCAGGCCGAAAGTTGGTGCAGGTGTGGGCGGAGGGTGGTGCTCATGCCCAATGAGTATCTGTGCTTTTGCCGGACCGGGCAGCACCCATAAAAAAGGCCCTTCCAATAGGGAAGGGCCTGATCTGGTGCCCGGGGCCGGAATCGAACCGGCACGCCTTTCGGCGGGGGATTTTGAGTCCCCTGCGTCTACCAATTTCACCACCCGGGCGGAAGATGCGAAGAGGCAAATTATGGCACAGTGCAGTGTATGACCTACCCCACTATCGAAGACGCCATTGGCAAAACGCCTCTGGTGGCGCTGCAACGCATCCAGGCCGCAGGCAACGCCAAAAACAACAATGTGGTCCTCGGCAAGCTCGAAGGCAACAACCCTGCAGGGTCCGTGAAAGACCGGCCGGCACTGGCCATGATCAAGCGCGCTGAAGAGCGCGGCGAGATCAAACCCGGCGACACACTGATCGAGGCCACCTCCGGCAACACCGGTATTGCGCTGGCCATGGCTGCGGCCATCAAGGGCTATCGCATGGTGTTGATCATGCCGGAGGACTTGTCGATTGAACGTGCACAAACCATGAAGGCCTTTGGCGCCGAGCTGATCCTCACGCCCAAAAGCGGCGGCATGGAACACGCCCGCGACTTGGCCGATCAGATGGCCAGAGACCGCAAGGGCAGGGTGCTGGACCAGTTTGCCAATCAGGACAACCCGCGCGTTCACTTTGAGACCACCGGCCCCGAGATCTGGGCCGACACGGCGGGCAAGGTCACGCACTTTGTCAGTGCCATGGGCACGACCGGCACTATCACTGGCGTGTCACGTTTCCTGAAAGAAAAAAACCCGGCGATCCGCATCATCGGCGCACAGCCCAGCGAAGGCTCGCGCATTCCCGGCATACGCAAATGGCCTGAGGCCTACATGCCAAAAATTTACGATCCCCGCCACATCGACGAGACCGTGCTGGTGAGCCAGGCGGATGCTGAAGACATGTGCCGCCGTCTGGCGCGCGAGGAAGGTATTTTTGCCGGCATTTCGGCAGCCGGCGCCTGCTGGGTAGCGCAGGAGATTGCCAAAACGGTCAAAGACGCGGTGATTGTTTTCATCGTCTGCGACCGGGGTGATCGTTACCTGTCCACCGGCGTTTTCCCCGCCTGATCCGCAAAGTAAACACACATGAGTCAAGAGTTCAAATTTTGCCCCGTTTGCGCAACACCGCTTGCGCTGGTCACCCAAATGGAAGACGGCGGCGAGAAAGCCCGCCTGCGCTGCACTGCCTGCGACTTCACCCACTGGAACAACCCGGTGCCGGTGCTGGCGGCAGTCATTGAATACCAGGGCAAGATCCTGCTGGCACGCAACGCCGCCTGGACGGCCAAGATGTACGCGCTGATCACTGGCTTCATGGAAGCTGGCGAAACGCCGGAGGGCGGCATTACGCGCGAAGTGAAAGAAGAAACCAACCTCGACGTCACCAACCTCAAGCTGATCGGCGTCTACGACTTCCAGCGCATGAACCAGATCATCATTGCCTACAGCGCCGTCGGCCATGGTGAGGTGAAACTTTCACCCGAGCTGGTGGACTACAAACTTTACGCGCACGAAGACGTGAAATGCTGGCCAGCCGGCACCGGCTACGCGATGGCTGACTTTTTGAAGTCAAAGGGGTATCAGCCTGAGTTTTTGGAGTGGGCCAAGCGGGATTGAGGCTTGCGCGCCACGGATAGGCGTCCTGCTCCCCCACATTGGTAAACTATGCGTCTGCCTTTGTAGCTCAGTGGATAGAGCGATCCCCTCCTAAGGGATAGGTCGCAGGTCCGATTCCTGCCAAGGGCACCACTTCTCGCCTTGTGTTTGTTCCGGCGCGTCACTTGGACAGCAGGCGCATCGCTTCTTCCAGCCCCTTGATGGTCAGCGGGAACATGCGCTGGTTTACCAACTGCTGAATCACGCTGATGCTCTGACGGTATTGCCAGACGCCTTGCGGCTCGGGGTTGATCCAGACGAACTTTGGAAAGGCGTTGGTCAGCCGTTGCATCCACTCGGCGCCCGCTTCTTCGTTGTTGTATTCAACGCTGCCGCCTGGTTGCAAAATTTCATACGGGCTCATGGTTGCGTCGCCGACAAAGATGAGTTTGTAGTCTTTGTTGTACTTGCGGATGATGTCCCAGGTTGCAAACTTTTCGCTGAAGCGGCGCCGGTTGTTCTTCCACATGAAGTCATAGACGCAGTTGTGGAAGTAATAAAACTCGATGTGTTTGAACTCGGTCTTGGTGGCAGAGAACAGCTCTTCCACGCGCGCGATGTGTTCGTCCATGGTGCCGCCGACGTCCATCAGCAGCAGCACTTTCACGTTGTTGTGGCGCTCCGGCACCATTTTGATGTCCAGCCAGCCAGCGTTGGCTGCGGTGGATTTGATGGTGTCGTCCAGGTCCAGTTCTTCGACGTTGCCCTGGCGCGCAAACTTGCGCAGGCGGCGCAGCGCCACCTTGATGTTGCGTGTGCCCAGCTCCTGCGTGTCGTCGTAGTCCTTGTAGGCACGCTGGTCCCACACTTTCACCGCGCTCTTGTTGCGGCTTTTTTCCTGGCCGATGCGTATGCCCTGCGGGTTGAAACCATTGGCGCCAAACGGCGAGGTGCCGCCGGTGCCTATCCATTTGCTGCCGCCTTCGTGGCGTTCTTTCTGCTCTTCAAAACGCTTTTTCAGCGTTTCCATGAGTTCGTCCCATCCCATCTTCTCGATCTTCGCCTTGTCTTCGGGGCTGAGCTCAAGCTCCAGGTTT
>JBKJIV010000090.1:0-13287 GCA_046598365.1 Polaromonas sp.
CCGGTCATCATCTTGGCGGTGTTGTCGGGCAGGGGCATGTCCATCTCGGCCATGTCGGCCATGCCGCGCTCGCCCATCACCATGTAGTCGGGAATCACGTTGGTGATGTCTTTCACGATTTTGCGGTGGTCCACGCCGATGAGTGTGGGCACGTCGTGGCCCATCGCATTCATGGTGTGGTGGCTCTTGTGGCAATGAAAAGCCCAGTCGCCTTCTTCATCTGCCAGAAACTCGATCTGTCGCATCTGGCCCACCGCCACGTCAGTCGTCACCTCATACCAGCGGGTTGATTTCGGTGTCGGCCCTCCGTCAGTGCCGGTGACCAGAAACTCATGCCCGTGCAGATGGATCGGGTGATTCGTCATGGTCAGGTTGCCCATGCGGATGCGTACCTTGTCGTTCTTGCGCACCACCAGCGGGTCAATGCCAGGGAAGACCCGGCTGTTCCAGCTCCAGATGTTGAAGTCGAGCATGGTCATGATTTTGGGCGTGTAGGCGCCTGGGTCAATGTCATACGCATTAAGCAGAAAGACAAAGTCGCGGTCCACTTCGTCGATGAGCGGGTGTTTCACCTTGGGGTGGGTGATCCAAAAACCCATCATGCCCATGGCCATCTGCGTCATTTCATCGGCATGTGGGTGGTACATAAAGGTGCCGGGGCGCCTGGCCACAAACTCGTAAACGAAAGTTTTTCCCACGGGAATGGCTGGCTGGTTCAACCCCGCCACGCCGTCCATGCCGTTGGGCAGGCGCTGGCCATGCCAGTGGATGCTGGTGTGCTCGGGCAGTTTGTTGGTGACAAAAATGCGCACGCGGTCGCCTTCCACCACCTCAATGGTCGGGCCAGGTGATTGGCCGTTGTAGCCCCATAGGTGGGCTTTGAAGCCGGGCGACATTTCACGCACCACGGGTTCCGCCACCAGGTGGAACTCCTTGACGCCGTTGTTCATGCGCCAGGGCAGGGTCCAGCCGTTGAGGGTGACCACCGGGTTGTAAGGCCGACCGGTGTTGGGCACCAGCGGCGCCATGGTGTCGGGTTTGGTCTGGATCATGGGCTCGGGGAGGGCCGCCATGGCGACCCGGCTGACGGCCGCCGCTGCGACGGCGCCGGTGATGGCTCCCGCGCCTGCGAGAAAATTTCTTCTGTTGTTCATATGTGTGATCTGTTTGATTTTTTAGTGACCAGCTTCAGCGGCGGCACCGCCGCCCGCCATGGACATCGCGCCCACTGCTGTGGGTTTGCCGGTTATTGATGCTGCGAGGGCCGCATCTGCAAGCCAGAACTGCTGATATGCATTGATGGCAGCCTGCACGCTGGAAATCTGGTCGCGCGTATCCGCCAGCAGCTCAAAAACGCCGATCAACATGCCGTTGTAGCGGAGCACGTTTTCCTCTGCCATCGTCTTGCGCAGCGGCACAATTTCGTCGCGGTAGTGCCTGGCCACGTCGTAGGCTGTGCGGTAAGCCGAGTAGCTTTCCCGCAGCTGCGATGACGCACCGCGAACCGTGCTTTCGTAACGATTGGCTGCGGCCAGCGACTGCGCATTCATGTTGTCTCGTTGAGTAGAGCCCCAGTCAAAGATGGGCAGGCGTATACCTAGCTCAAAACCGCGCCTGGGCGTGCTGGTGCCAGCGGCGTTGTCAAAGACGGTATCGCGGCGTATGCCCAGCTCTACATCGACCAGGCTGTTGAGCAGGTTCAGGCCCTGTGACTTGCCGGCCACATCAAGCTGATTTCGTGCCATTTGGACATCCAGGCGTTGCTGCAGAGCGGCGGCATTGACGATCGCAGTGGGTCGGGGTTCTTTGGGTAAGTCTGGAAGGCGCTCTGGAAGTTTCAGTTGAGCAGACTGCTCGTCGGTCAAGCCCAACAGCCGGACCAACTCCTCGCGCGCTGCAGTGCTGGCGTGTTTGCCAGACGCCAGTTGCGCCGCGCTGTCGGCGTAAAAGGACTGCTGCCTTGCGCGTTGAATTTTGTTGAAGTTGCCGACCTGGTACATGCGTTTGGCGAGCTCGGCACTGGCCTGCGCGGTGGCATTGATCTGTTCAGCGTATTGCAGAGTCTGCTGCGCGGCCACGGCACGAACCCAAGCCTGACGGACCTGGGTGACCTGCTCAACAACGTTAGAACTGAGTTGGACCTTGGCTTGGGCGGTCTGCCCGCGCGAGATTTCCATACGCCTGGGCAGCGTGAGGAGATCGAGCAAACCAAACGACAGCAGGCGACCCAACTCCAGCTCACTCCCAAAACGCATGCGTTCAAACGTGAAAACCGGGTTGGCAATGCGACCAGTCTGGTTGGCCGTGGACAGGTCAGCCCAGCTTTGTGCCAGCAGGGTCTGAACAGCGGGGCTGTTGGCCAGAGCCAGTTGCACCGCATCGTCCTGGCTCAGGGGTTTGGCCAACAACTCGCCGCTCAGCTTGCTGCGTGCCTGTTGCTGTTGTGTGCTGCGGCTCAATTCAAGCTTGCCCTGCGTGAAACTGCCGTTGCTATCGTTGGTATCCTGTACCGCTTGGTCAAAGTTGACTGACGCACAACCGGCCAGAATGAGTGTGGCTGCCGCTACGGCGCCCAGTCGAAAAAAAGTGTTCATGGTTTGCCCTGTGTCGGTTTCCTTTGTCCGGCGCGCGGATCGGTTTCGCCCTGCGCCGCTTCCTTGGCGTACGCTCGCCAGCCTCCAATCCGGGCCGAGAGGTCATTGGCCTCTTTCCAGTTGCCGGTCTTCTCTTCGGTGTAAGGCTTGTAGCCGTCCAATGCCGATTGATAGGGTGCAGGTGCTACTTGAGCCGTGGGGGCTTTTTCAGTCATGGGGGGAGCTACCGGAGCCGTCTGCGCATGCGCAGCCGTGACCCCTAGCGACATCGCGAGCAAAGCAAGCCAGCGGGGTAGCTTAGAAAAATAACGGGTATTCACAAAAAATCTCCTGAAATACGAGCGGGACGATTGAAAACAATCGCGCTAAACCTGGCAGGGAAGGCAGTCAAGCCCGTGCCGGTGCAAGTACAGGCCCAGTACGGGCCTGGAAATCAGGAGATAGGTGGTTTTTGGCCCAGTGCGGCGTCGGCACTGGCAAAAAGGTGGGCCGCAGCAGGCGGCACGTTAAAGGCATGAAACACCGGGCTGGAATCCGGCGCCGCGAGAGACAGTGCGACTGTGTGGCAAGACTGGCAGGCGGGGCAGGAATCGCAGTTGGCCTCGGCCACTGAAGGGGCGTCGCTCGAGACGTGGTTCAAACAGTCCGCCGTTTCCGGTACAGCCTCGCTTAGGGCAGCATGGTGATCAAATTGAGCCTCTGCCCTTGACTCATCGTGATTGTGCGCTATTGTTTTTATAGCTATCTGCTGCGCGTGTCCGGCCGCCATACTGGTCGCCATGGCATCACCGATCCAGCCGCGCACCGGCAGCAGGGCGATCATGAGGACGAGGAGAAAATGGCGCATGAATGGAATGATAAGGCCCAAGGCTTTTAGTTCACGTGTAGGCATGTAAATCGCCCGGAAATATGCGGTTCCATGCAGCTCGGTCCCAGCGCAGTTCCTCGCGGGTTTGTTTCTGCATGGCCCAACCGCTGGTTATAGCCGGTCCGGCCATGACGGCTGCAGCCGCCAAGTCGGGCCAGGCGCTGCAGGTGCCGAACACGCCCCAGGCGGCCAGCATCACCGCGAGGTTGCCGATGGAGTCGTTGCGTGAGAACAGCCACGCGCTGCGCAGGTTGGCGACGAGTGCGATCAGATCGGCAGCGCTTAACGCCGCGGACCCAAAAAGATACATCAATACTTTCATTAAATTGCCATAAATTACTTTGTGGATGGTCTTGGTGCCGGCTATTCAATGCTTGGGATTCGAGTGCCCATTGCTTTTGCGTTCGGTGACAACCTTGATCTTGCCAACCATTCCAGCCTGATAGTGGCCTGCTATCAGACACGCGAAGTCGAATTCGCCCGGTCGGTTGAAGTCCAGACCAGCTCGCCGGTGGTGCCTGGCTTGACGTGGGCCATGTACGGCTCTTCATGCTCCATGTTGGGGAACTTCACCATCAGCGCGGCATGCTCATCTAGTTCCTTCTTGGTGCCAATCACAATTTCATGCATGATCTGCCCGGAGTTCTTGACGATGAATTTGACGGTTTCTCCCTGCTTGACTTCGATCTTGTCGGGCGTAAAGCGCATGCTGTCTTTCATCGTCAGTTCAATCGTCCGCTTGGCTGCTTTTGTATCCCCCGCTATGCCCCAAGCCTTTTGCTCTTTCTTCGCCGGTCCAGCCTTCTTGGTGTGATCTTCGCCTTCGTGCGCTGCGGCACCCAAACTCAGGCTAATCAGCGCCGCCGCCATCAGGGTATTGAATCTATTCATCTCTATGTCCTTTCATTGGATAACACACTAAATGCCGTGAGAGTCCGGAATTTTGCACAGCTGAACTTCCACGTCCTTCTTTGGTACACCCTGAGTCTTTGGCGCTTTGGCCGCACGGTGTCACTAAACTCAGTTAGCTATCTGCGACAGAAAAGTCACCGCGCGGTCCGACTTGGCCGCACCCTCTGCGAAGAAGTCCGCCACGGGCAGGTCGTCGACGACTTTTCCGGCGTCCATGAAGACAACCCGGTGGCCCACGCGGCGCGCGAATCCCATCTCGTGGGTGACGCACATCATGGTCATGCCCTCTTTGGCCAGACCAGTCATGACGTCGAGCACCTCACCAACCATCTCCGGGTCCAGGGCCGAAGTCGGCTCGTCAAACAGCATGACGATCGGGTCCATGCATAGGGCACGGGCAATCGCCACCCGCTGCTGCTGCCCGCCCGACAACTGTCCAGGGTGCTTGTCCTTGTGGGCCAGCAGGCCCACTCGCTCCAGGAAGTGATACGCCTTGGCGATCGATTCCTCGCGTGTCCGGCCCAACACTTGAATTTGCGCCAGCGTGAGGTTTTCAGTCACGTTCAAATGCGGGAACAACTCGAAATTCTGGAACACCATTCCCACTCGGCTTCGTAAAAGGGGAAGATTGGTATTCTTGCCGCCAACCGATGTGCCGTCGATGGAAACTTCGCCCTGCTGGAAGGGCTCCAGCCCGTTGACGGTCTTGATGAGGGTTGATTTTCCCGAGCCAGACGGCCCGCACACCACCACCACCTCGCCCCGCTTCACCGATAAGCTGCAATCGTCGAGGACCCGGAAGTCCCCATACCATTTCGACACGTTTTTGACTTCGATCATTTGCTTTCTCCGATTAGGCCGGTGCTTGGCGACGACGCTGCAAATGGCCCACCAGCCAGACCCCCATCGTGCACAGCACCAGGTAGACGGCAGCGGCAAAAATGTACATCTCCACCAGCCGTCCGTCGCGCTGGCCCAATTTACTGGCTGCACCCAGGAAGTCGTTCAGGCTGATGACGTAGACCAAGGACGTGTCCTTGAGCAGCGCCACAGTCTGGTTGATTAATGAGGGAGTCATATTCCGAAACGCTTGCGGCAAAATCACGAAACGCAGGGCCTGCCAGCGCGTCAGCCCAACAGCCATGGCAGCCTGCATCTGCCCGCCGCGCACGCTGCCGATGCCGGCGCGCATGATCTCGCAGTAATAGGCCGATTCGGCAAGGGTGAAGGCGGCCAGCGCCGAGTAGATAGCACCTACTGTCAAATTCGGGTCGCCGGTCACCATCCGCAGCACTGGCGGCATCAGGAAGTAAAACCAGAAGATCGTGAGAATCAGCGGCACTGAGCGGAACAGGTTGACGTAGCCGCCGGCCGCCATTTGCAGCCAGCTCGATCCAAAAATACGGGTTACCGCCAGCACCGTTCCGATCAAGATGCCCAAACTCATGGCCACTGCCACCAGGAACAACGTCATTGCCATCCCCTCAGCCAGGTAAGGCCAGCCGCGCAGGATCGTTCCCCATTCAAAGCTGTAACCCATGTTCAGGCTCCCAGATAGCCGGGTACGCGGCTGCGGTTCTCGATCCACCGCATTAGCAGGATGACGCTATAGGTAATTAGCATGTAGATCAGCGTGGCGGCCGTGAAGGCCTCGAACGGTTGCGAGCTGAATTCGCTAAGTTGGCGCGTCTGACCGGTGAGTTCCATCAGGCCAATGGTTAACGCCACTGCAGAGTTCTTGAAGACATTGAGAAAGTCAGAGGTCATGGGCGGGATGACGATTCGAAAGGCCTGGGGCAGCAGCACATGACGGTACAGACCAGCGGTGCTAAGCCCCAGGGCCAGCCCCGCATGCGATTGCGACTTGGGGACCGATTCAATCCCCGCGCGCACCTGCTCGGCCGCCTTTGCCGCGGTGTACAGCGTCAGTCCCACCAGCACCGTCAAGAACTGGTTGAGCGTCGGATTCATCTGCTTGACGGCGTCACCCCACTTAACCGGCAGCAGCTCCGGCACGACGAAGTACCAGAGGAACAACTGCACCAGCAGTGGCGTGTTTCGAAAACAATGCACGTATACCGTGGCGATCCAGCGCGGCACAGGGTTGGTCAGGGTGCGGGCCACCCCGGCCACTGTTCCAAGCACCAGCGCCACAGCCCACGACAGTAGCGAAATCGCTATCGTCCAACCCAGGCCGCGCGCGATCATTTGCCAGTAGTAGCCCTCGCCCGTCACGGACTGACGAAAGAACACCAGCCAGTCCCAGCTGTAATTCATCTCATTGCCTCTTCAAACCGCTGCGTCATTGAAACGGTTTGTCGTTGGGTTTCTTGAAAAGTTCCAGCGTGGTTTCTTGCACCGGGAACCCCACTGTGATGCCGCCTTTGACGTTGATCTTTCCCAGAAAGTACTTGATGTAGAGCTTTTCCATCTCGCCGCTCTTCATCATCTTGGCCATCACGTCGTCGACCAGTGCCTTGAATTGCGCATCGTCCTTGCGCAGCATGCAGGCATAGGCTTCCTGTGCCTGCGGAACGCCAACCACCTCCCATTTGTAGGGCTCGCGGGCGCGGGCGATATTGCCGTACAGGATGACATCGTCCTGCATCGCCGCCTGGGCCCTGCCAGTTTCCACCATCAGGAAGTTTTCGTTGATATCCTTGGCTAAGATGATATTGATGCCCCAGCCGTTTTTTTCATTGAGCTGACGTATCAGCCGCTCGGCCGTGGTGCCTGCGCTCACCACCAAATTCTTGCCCACAAGGTCGGCCCAATATTTGATCCCCGAGTCCTTGCGTACCAGAAGGCGCGCACCCACCACAAAGAAGGTATTGGAAAAAGACACCTGCCGCTCGCGCTCGATATTGTGGGTAGTGGAGCTGCATTCCAGATCCACCGTCTGGTTGGCTACGAGCGGGATGCGCGACTGCGGCGCCACTTCCATCGTCTTGACCTGCAGGTTGGGTAGGTTTAATTCTTTTTTAACTCGTGCCACCACGTTCTGCGCGATTTCCCAGGAATAGCCGGCCTGTTTGTTGTTGTCGTCCAGGTAGTTGAAGGGGATCGACGCGGCGCGGGTGCCCAAGGTGATGGTGCCAGTGTCGCGAATCTTGGCCAAGGTGCCGGTTAGCGGTTGCGCGGTCGTTAGTGCCGGAGTCGCGGGCTGAGGCTTGGGTTGTGATTTCGCCGCGGTTTGCGCGCCCGCGCCGGCGGCAAAACACAGCATGAGGACGGTTGCGAGAGTTCGACGGGTAAATTGAGTGGTCATGATGCAAGCTCCTGTTGAAAGTCAATCGAAATGTTCCAGCCGCGCCAACCCGGCCGCCATGTCGGCGAGTAAGGTGTCCATGGGCTCCAGGCCGATGTGAAACCGCACGACATACTCGCCGCCGTGCCAAGTGTCCAGACTGCGGCTGGCCGCAGGTTCAGCCAGCGACACCAGGCTATGGCTGCTACCCCAACTTGCGCCAATGCGAAAATGGCTAAAACCGTCGAGCATGGCGGTAAGGGGCATGAGACTACGCTTGCGCAACAGCACCGATACCAATCCATTGCCAGCGCTGAAGTAACGCATGAAACGCTCGTGATACGGGTCACTTGGCAATGCGGGATTCAAGACTCGCTCCACGCACGGTTGATCGCTGAGCCATTCGGAGACGGCCAAGCCGCGCCGGGCGTGCTCTGCCAGCCGGGTTTGCAAGGTCGCCAGGCCCCTGAGCGTCAGATATGCATCGTCACTGGAGACGCCGATGCCGATCCCCGCCACGAAGGTCTTCATCTGGCGAAACAGGTTTTCGTCATTTACGGTGATAGCGCCCATGCACAGATCGCTATGGCCTGCTGCATACTTCGATAGCGCCGTACAGCAGATATCGACGCCGTGACTGAACATCTGTGATGCTCCGAAGCCCCAGCTGTTGTCGATCAGCACCAGCGCACCGGCTTCGTGCGCTTCGCCTGCGATGGCTGCGATGTCCTGGATTTCCATGGTGTAGTAGCCGGGCGATTCCAGCAGCACGGCCTTGGTGTTCGGTCGCAGCCGTTCCGCCACCGACGCTGCCGACGCGGGAAAAAAGTCGACAACGATGCCCAGCTTTGACAAGGTGCCGATTAAGAATGCGCGGGTTGAGCCGTAGATGCAATCGGCTGCCAACACATGATCGCCGGTCTTGCAAATTGCCAGCAAGCTGTGGGTCAGTGCTGCCAGTCCTGAAGGAACTACCACTGTGCGACTACCCCCTTCAACTTCCGCCACGGCCTGCTCCAATGCCCGCGTGGTGGGTGTTCCGTAAAGACCGTAGGAATAGCCGTCGAACAGCCGCTCCCGTCGTTTGAGGAACTCGGCCGTGCTCGCGAACAGGATCGTGGATGCACGATGGACTGGAACGTTGATTGCGTCGAAACTCATGTGCGGGCCATCTCGAACGCTTGCAGCGCCTGGTGAAGTTCGTCAATCAGCTCGCCGGGCTCCTCCAGCCCGATCGACAGGCGAATGAGGGGACCAACACAAGGCTTCCACTTGCGCGCTGAAAGTTCCTCTTCGGGGTAAAAAGCAGCGATGCTGTGTACCCCTCCCCAACTTGCCCCGATAGCAAATAGTTTGAAACTGGCGAACATCGCGCAAAACGACTGGTAAGGCGCTGGCACCAGAGCCAGCGAAAACAGCGAACCGGCCCCTTCGAAGTCACGCCGCCACAAAGCATGGTCCGGCGAATCCGTCAGCGAGGGAAAGAGCACACGATCGACCATGGGATGACGGGCAAGGAATTTGGCGATCATGTCGGCCGATGACACTTGTTGGCGCATGCGCACCCGCAATGTGTCCAGCCCGCGCGACATCAGAAAACAATCCTCGGCGCTGACAGCTTGGCCCATTACGGCTTGCAACTGGCGCAAGCGCCGGTACAAGCCTGTGTCGTTGGTGGTGATGCTTCCCATTAGGATGTCGGAATGCCCCCCCATGTACTTGGTACAGGCCTGCACGCATAGATCCACCGCGAAATCCAGGGGTTTGAATCCCAGCGGGCTGGCCCACGTGTTGTCGATCGCTGTAAGGATTGACCGGGCACTCGCGGCCGCCACGATCGCCGGTATGTCCTGCACCTCCATAGTGAGGGACCCAGGCGACTCCATCCAAATTAGTTTGGTGTTGCTTTTGAAAAGCTTCGCAATTTCCGAACCGATGCGCGGGTCGTAGAGCTCGACCTCTACGCCAAGTTCAGTCAGATGTTGCGTAGCGAAGGTCCGAGCTGGCACATAGGCCGATTCAACCATTAAGAGATGGTCGCCCGATTTAACCGTGGCCAGCAGGGCTAGGCATATAGCGGCTTGGCCAGACGGGGTTACAACGCAGTGCGCCGCTTCATCAAGTTGGGCGATGCGCGCCTCCAAAGTGCGCTGGGTAGGCGTCCCCGTGGTTCCGTAGGTAAACCCGTCGGGCAATCGACTCTTGCGCAAAACGAAGTCTTCCAGTGATCGGAAAACGACGGTGGATGCTCGCCAGATTGGCGGTGACAGGCTGGCAAACTCCGAGCTCATTTTCAAGTGTCCTGTCTTGGTTTACTTTTGGAAATCGTGACCGCGATGGATGGGATGGACTACCTGGCTGGCGCAGACTCAATCAACTTGAGCGCTTGTTTCATGTTTTCCACCGCTTCGGTTTCGAGCGCCTCGTAAACGGGTTTTTCATAGTTGAGCGTGGCGAAAATTTCGCGAGCCTTGGCAAGTTTCGCGGGATCCGTAGTCTTTGGGGTAGCCAACGCAGCTTCCAGCCGCTTAAATTCACTGGACAGAAATGCAGGCTGTTCGCCCAATTCGCGCAACCCAGCATTGGTCAGGCTTCGGATTCGAAGCAGCATCTTGATGTCAGCCTGATCCATTTGCCCCTGGGCTCTTTCCAAGGCCAAACGGGCTTGGATCGCTTCTTTGCTGTCGAGCTTTTTGCTGGCGGCCGTCTGTTGGAACTTGGCGATATCTGGCCCGAAGTCGTGAGCTTCCGCGACCACGGAAAGCACGAGCAAGCCCGAAAGAATTATGCTGCGAACGTTCATGAATATCTCCTAGTTGGTAATTAAGAAGTTGCAGTGTCGTGCGCTATATATAAAATAACTATTAGATTTATTGCCTACTTGAAAAGCGGTGGTTATATGCGTGGAACAGAGATTGAAACCTTCAGGGCCATTATGGGAACGGGTTCCACCCGCAAAGCGGCCACCCTGCTGGGCGTCTCGCAGCCAGCGATTAGTCAATCCCTGAAGCGTTTGGAAGACGAAGCCGGGTTCGTTCTGTTTCAACGTTTGCGTGGCAGACTTCACGCAACACCCGAAGCCAAGGCCTTGTTAGTAGAGGTCGAGAAAATGTTTGTTGGCATCAGTGCCATTGAGCACCGGCTTCGAAGTCTGAAGGAGTTCGGTGTTAACAGCCTGCACTTGGCCTGCTACCCGGCTTTCGGACTGGGCTTCATGGCGCGTGCTTTGGGTCGGCTTATGAATCAAGCCGACAAGAACAAGCTGCCCCACGTCTCGCTTCAGGTGTTGAGTTCCAAAGATGTGCGGGACCGTGTAATCTCGGGCTCGGCCGATTTCGGCCTGATGGCCGACGAAGTGTCGGTGGAAGGATTGGAGCACTCCACCTTTGCCAGTTTCCCAGGTGTGGTCGTGATGCAGAAGGCGCACCCGCTAGCTAGGCACAGGCAGATCAAACCAGAGCAACTCGCGGAGTTGCCGTTCTTGGCGTTGAACCCGGAGGACGCTTCGCGCCGCAGACTTGAGGCCGTGCTTAGTAAGCAGGGCGTTAGCCTTTCGGTGCTGGTGCACACACCTTATGCTGCTAGCGTTTGTGAGATGGCTTTACAAGGTCTCGGGGTCGGCGTTGTCAATCCAATTACGGCCCTCGACTACGCGGACCGGGGCCTCGTGATTCGGAAGTTATCGGTGGACGTGACATTTTCTTGCCTCCTTGCGATCACTGCGGGACACGTGCTATCGGGAACAGCAAAGAACTTTATTTCAATAATGCGCAAGCAGCTTCAGGAGGACGAGAAGAAGATGAGCGACTACCTCAAAGCTACTTGAATGACCCACCTATTACAACTCATACCTCTTATTCTCCGTCGAAGTTTTGGGTTGCTTTCAGTCACGTGGCATCCCATCACTTTTTGAATGGATAACTGATCAGCCAAAAAAGCATGCGCAGCGGCGCAAAGTAGTTATGCCAGCTCCTCAGCCAAGTATTCTTCATTGCATCCAAAAAACCATTGCTTGGCTGCCCATTTATTGAAGTTAGCCGTTGCCATTCGGACTTAAATTCAGTTGTGAACATCTCGTTTTCCCGATTCAAACCCCTACGCTTACAGCCCGGCGGATTCAAAACGCGATTTAGGTATCGGCGGCGTTTGCCGGTTTTCACTCAATCCCCCTGACTGGATTCTTTGTCGCCCGCATTCAGTTATTGATATTGATATATCGAACGGTTGGCTTGTCTTCGACTTTTCTAGGCTCAGCAACTGGACGAACCTCCGCCGGGCGAGGTATCTTTTTAGCCACTGGCTTGGCCGACACGGGCGAGGCAGTCTGCGACGCCACAGTGGTGGAAGCAGTAGATTGAGTCGACTGTGCTGCGGTGCCAGAGGCGAGTGCTACGGGCTGTGCCTGCGTCGTGGCGTTGGCTGAAATAAGCGCCTTGACGGGCTCCGCCTTTGGGGGAATTGACACTGGAGCAGATAGCGCTTGCACCGGTTTTCCTGTCGCTTTCATACCATTCATAAAGTGAAAGGCCCCGCTAATTGCACTCAGAGACATCAAGCCTGCGGCCCAAGGTTCCCAACTGAAATTTTTGGCGACCGGGGTGTTTGCATGTTCAGCGTTGTTCAACACAACCGCAGTTCCCATTGCACCAAGAACAAGCGCAAGCAGGTGCATGACCGTGGGAACTAGCGGAATCAGATTTAGTACGGGCACCAAGTCAAACAGGCTCGCCAGCACCGGGAATATCAGCAGCCAACCTTTACCGATGTTTTTCGCCCTGACACTGGTCACCAACACCAGCATGACCAGGCACCACGCGTGCAGCCAAAACATCGGCGTGAAACCGCGACCCATCGCAGCACCAATGGCTCCTACGATGGCGGAGTTAGACCCGAAGTAAGGCAGCAAATAGGTTGGCACCATGAAAACCAGGTAGCTAATCACAAAGCCCACAGCACCCTTGAACATTGCATTCATTGCATCGCTGTTGGCGCCGATTGAATCTTGACAGTGAGTGCCAATCCAACTTTGATAGAGGGCTTGTAGCCAACGGTTAGTTTGTCAGCTGTGAATAACTATAGCCTTTTACAGACTTCGTACCTCCTGACTGGCATTGGTCCTACGGTGCAGCTCCCTTGTTTTGATCTTGCCCTTGGCCTCTTTGGAGCTGTGCCGGAAACGGAAAGACTCATTGCCTGTCTCAACGATATGGCAGTGATGGGTGAGCCGGTCAAGCAATGCAGTCGTCATCTTGGCATCACCGAAGACGGCAGACCATTCCGCAAACGTCAAGTTGGTTGTGATCAGAACACTGGTGTGTTCGTAGAGCTTTGACAGCAGGTGGAACAGCAAGGCACCACCTGCTTGACTGAATGGCAAGTAGCCCAGTTCGTCCAGAATGACCAAGTCCATGCGCATCAGGCTCATGGCTATACGCCCCGGATTTCCCTTGGCTTTCTCCTGCTCCAACGCATTGACCAGATCTACCGTGGAGTAGAACCTCACACGCTTTGAATGGTGGGTCAAGCCAGATATACCCAGTGCAGTTGCAAGGTGGGTCTTGCCAGTGCCAGGCCCACCAATCAGGACGACGTTCTGAGCGTCCTCGGTAAAGCTCAAATCCGACAGCTTTTTGATGAGCGCTTTGTCGACTTGTGACACGTCAAAG
>JBKJIV010000137.1:0-7250 GCA_046598365.1 Polaromonas sp.
GAACTGCTTGCGGCGGCGTGCCGAGCGGAAACCGACCTTTTTACGTTCGACTTCACGCGCGTCGCGCGTCACAAACCCGGCCTGGCTCAGAACCGGCTTGAGGGTGGTGTCGTAGTCGATCAGCGCGCGGGTGATGCCGTGGCGGATTGCGCCGGCCTGGCCGGACTCACCGCCACCGTGGACGTTGACCATGATGTCAAAGGTTTCGACATGGTTGGTCAGGTGCAGCGGCTGCTTGCAGATCATGATCGAGGTTTCGCGACCGAAAAAGGTCTGGATGTCCCGGTCGTTGACGGTGATCTTGCCAGTGCCTTTTTTGATGAACACGCGGGCGACGCTGGATTTGCGACGGCCGGTGCCATTGTTCCAATCACCAATCATTTGGCCACCCCGTTCGATAAAGCTGCAATTTCAAGCACTTTGGGCTGCTGGGCAGTGTGCGGGTGCTCTGCACCGCCGTACACCTTGAGTTTTTTGATCATGGCGTAACCCAGCGGACCTTTGGGCAACATGCCCTTGACGGCTTTTTCAAGCGCGCGGCCAGGATGCTTGGACTGCATGTCGCGGAAGTTGGTCGCCGAGATACCGCCGGGGTAACCCGAATGGCGGTAGTAGATCTTGTCGGTCGACTTGGCGCCGGTGACACGAAGCTGGGCTGCGTTGATGATGACGATGAAGTCACCGGTATCGACGTGGGGCGTATAAATGGCCTTGTGTTTGCCGCGCAAACGGAGAGCAACTTCGCTGGCTACTCGTCCGAGGACCTTGTCGGTCGCGTCAATCACAAACCACTCATGGACCACGTCAGCGGGTTTTGCGCTGAAGGTTGTCATGGGTTTACTTTTCAAGTTGGTTTGAGCAGCCCTTTTCCACGGTCGGTGTTTCTCTGATGGAAACCTCTTAGGTGGGGATCAAGCTTCGCCGCGGGGCCAGCCAATCGCTGCGAAGCCCTCGATTATACAAAACTGCTGCTCTGCGTGCCCACTAAATACCGCCCGAGGTCAAAACCCGCACTTTCGCGTGCCTTTTTTACAATTTGGGCCCAAAAGAGCCTCAAAAGCAGGCGGCCCATGCCAATACCCGTTGTTTTAGCCTCACATGAAGCGGGTAACGACCGTTAACATAGCCCCATGTTTAGCTATCGCCACGCCTTTCACGCAGGCAACCACGCCGACGTGCTCAAGCACACCACGCTGATCGCGTTGATGAAGTATTTGACCCAGAAAGACACGGCGCTGACCGTGATCGACACCCATGCGGGGGCCGGACTGTACCGCCTGGACGGCGACTACACCGAAACCAGCGGGGAAGCCAGGGAGGGGGTCTTCAAGCTGTTTCAAGCCGCAAAACCGCCGCCAGCCCCGGCCGCCAAAGCCAAGGTGGCTGCCAAAAAAACAACTCCCGCTGATGAGGCCCTGGCTCCCGCCCTGCAGGATTATCTGAATGTGTTGCGCGGCCTGAACCAGCAGTTTTCTGAAACCGGCGATCCAGCCCATCTGAAAATCTATCCTGGATCGCCGTTTATCGAGCAGCAGTTTCTCAGTGGCCGCGACAAGCTCAAATTGTTTGAGCTGCACCCCACAGACTTCAAGTCACTGACCGGCAACATAGAACAACTGGGCGTGGGCCGGCAGGTCAGCGTGGCAAGGGAGGACGGATTTGAAGTCCTGAAAACCTTTTTGCCACCACCCGCGCGGCGCGCCATGGTGCTGTGCGACCCGAGCTACGAAATCAAAAGCGACTACGGCCGCGTAGCTACCTGCATGGCAGACGCGGTGAAGCGTTTTGCCACGGGGACCTACGTGGTCTGGTACCCCATCATCCCGCGACCGGAAGCGCATGATTTGCCGCGCAAGCTCAAAACCCTGGCAACCAAGGCCGGGCGCAGCTGGCTCAACGCGACGCTGACCGTCAAGTCCAGCAAACTCACCACCGATCAGGAGGGTGAAGTCATACGTCCCGGGCTACCAGCCAGCGGCATGTTTGTCATCAACCCGCCGCACACCCTCAAGGCCGATCTGCAGGCGGCGCTGCCGCAAATGGTGGCGCGTCTGGGTCAGGACCGCAATGCCGGCTTCACGCTGGACCATGGGTCCTGAGCCTCACCCGCTGTAGCCAGACGATGCAGAGCGGCAAAATGAACATTCGTTTCAGCCAGCCTTCGCCCTTGCAGCCATGACGGCACCCAACACATCCCTGGCTCACTACCAGACCATGGTCGAGCATGCTGCAGAAGGCATCTGCGTTGGTCAGTACGGTTTGATGCGCTTTGCCAATACCTACTGCCTCACCTTGCTCGGGACTGACGCCGAACACATGGCCGCCCGACCCATGATTGAGTACGTTCATCCGGACGACCGGGCGTTCGTCGCCGGGCAGCAGGAGAAGCGCGCCCGCGGTGAGCGGGTGACCGCTTTTGAATCCCGCTTTCAGCGCAGCGATGGGTCCATCTCGTGGGTGGAAATCAACGGCGTATTGATTGACTGGGAAGGCGCGCCTGCCAACCTGTTTTTCCTCAAAGACGTCACCGAACGAAGGCGCCTGGAGGCGCTGACCCACGCTGCAGCCGAGCGTTACCGCGCCGTCGTTGAGAACGTCAACGACGCCATTGTGGTGATCCAGAAAGGTGTGATCCGTTTTTCCAACGCCAGCGCCGAGCTGCTGTTTGGTGGGCCACTCGCCGGCACGCCTTCACTGCACCTGATTCACCCGGACGATCGCGCCATCGTTTTACAACGGCGCGAGCTGATGCAAGCGGGTACGCTGGTCGATGCCTATGAGGCCCGCTTTTTGAGCCCGCCCGCTGAACACCTGGACTCGGCTCTGAAGCCGGCGCCGCGCGTTGGCTGGGCCAATATTTACGGCACCCGCATCGACTGGGACGGCGAGGCTGCCTTGCTGGTGATGATGTCCGACATCAGCGAGCGCCGCGAACTCGACGAGCGACTCAAAAGCGCCCTTGCCCAGCGCGAAGCCATTTTGGAAACCACGGCCGTTGGCGTGACTTTTCTGATCAACCGGCGCCATCAATGGCTGAACCGCACACTGGCGACCATGCTGGGTTACACGCCAGCCGAACTGCTGGGTCAGGAAACCCGACTCCACTACCCCAGTGACGAAGAGTTTGACGAGCTCGGACGCGAGGCCTATGTGCAGATCGCTCGAACCGGCACCTTCTCCGCCGAGGCCCGCATGAAGCGCAAAAACGGTGAACTGATATGGGTGCAGCTGGACGGCACGGTCCTGAACCGGGACAAACCGGACGAAGGCACGGTCTGGACCTACGTGGACGTGACCCGTCGCAAGGAAGCGGAGCAGGAAACCCGCCATGCCCTGGCGCGCGCACGCGAACTCAGCAATCTCAAGACCCGGTTTGTGTCCATGGCTTCGCACGAGTTCCGCACGCCGCTGGCTACCATTCTCTCGTCCGCCGAACTGATTGAACACTACGGCGAAAAAATCAATCCCGGCGAGCGTCACGAGATCATGTCCGACCTGGTCACCGCCGTGAAACGCATGCAGGGCATGCTCGAAGACATGCTGACCGTGGGTCAGGCCGACGCGGGCCGACTCAAACTCAAGCTTGACGTTCTGGACGCGCTGCGCCTGTGCCAAAAACTTCTGACCGAGGCCCGCAGCAGCGACGGCGGCGCCCACACAATTCGCCTTGAATGCACCGGGGAAGGCGGCGATTTTGCCGCCGTAGTGGCAGACGAAAGGCTGATCCGTCATATTTTGAGCAACCTGCTGTCCAATGCGTGTAAATATTCCCCGGCCGGGACCGAAGTGCTGCTCAGGGTCAGCCGCGAAGCTGACCACCTGGTTTTGCAAGTCAGCGATAGCGGTGTTGGCATTGGTGCAGAAGACCTTCCGCGCCTGTACGAAAGCTTTTACCGCGGCGCCAACGTGAGCGGTCAACCCGGTTCCGGCCTGGGCCTGGCCATCGTGAAACAGTCTGTGGACTTGCATCGCGGTAGCATTGCGGTGGAAAGTCAGCCAGGGTCGGGAACATTGTTCACCGTGCGCCTGCCGATCTCGGGTATGGTTACACAGCAGACCAACAGCAACGCAGCATGATCACCATTCTTATCGTTGAAGACGACGACGCCATCCGCAACAACATCGTGCGCCTGCTCAAGCTCGAAGGGTTTGATCCGATCTCCGCTCCCGACGGCCGCACCGGGCTGGAGCGTGCGCTCGCTTTCAAGCCGGGCCTTATCATCTCGGATGTCGGTATGCCCGGCATGAACGGGTTTGAGCTGCTGGCCGCTGTACGCGCTGACAAGGCCTTGGCCACGCTGCCCTTCATCCTGCTCACCGCGCTGGACGACAGGGAAAGCATGCGCCGCGGCATGACCACCGGCGCCGATGACTACCTGGCCAAACCCTTCACCCGAGTGGAGCTGCTGGATGCCGTGAACGCCCAGATCCGCAAGCGCGGCCTGGTACAGGAAGCGCTGGAGACAGCGCTGGCTGCGAGCGAAGAGCGCTTGCGCTCTATCTTTTCGGACCGCATAGGCGGCGACCTCTCGGGGACTTTTCGCAGCGACATGCCTGAGGGCGCCATCACCGAGCAATTGCCCGATGCGACGGTTTTATTTTCAGACATCCGCAACTTCACCTCGCTGGCCGAAAAGCTCAACTCCGGCGAAGTCGCCGAACTGCTGACCGCCTATTTTGAACACGCCTGCCAGCCGGTCCTGAAAAACGGCGGCACGCACCTCAAATTCATGGGTGACGGGTTGATGTCGGTGTTCACCAACACAGCGCATGGCTCACCCCTTCCCGCGACGCGACGCGCCATTTCCGCTGCACTTGCGATGGCCCTGGCCGCGCATGAATTTCGCGGCTGGCTGGAGAATCGCTTTCCCGGCCGCGGCCTGCCGGACTTTGCAATTGGTGTTGGCTTGCATTGCGGCGAGGTCACGCTGGCCCAGCTGGGAGTTGTACACAACAAGGAAACCTCGCCTATTGGCGACACGGTGAACACGGCCGCGCGCCTGGAGGCAGCAAGCAAGGAGTTGGGCTGGACGGTTGTTGCCAGCAATGCCGTGCTGACAAATGCAGGTGAAGGCATTCAAACCGGCTCGCGTACGGCGCTCTCGGTCCGGGGCAAGGAAATGGCCATTGACGTATTTGAGGTCACCGGCCTCGTCACCTCCATGGCTGACAAGGTGCATGGCATGGCCAGCCTCACCGAACGTGCGCTTGAAATCAGCGCCGCCGTCAAAGTCAACTCGGAAATCACTGCGCGCGCCGTTAAAAGTGCGTTGGACTCCAAGCTGTCGGTATTGCGTGGCCAGGGCTTTGATCCGACCGCAGTCACAGTGCGCCTGAAAGGCTATCGCATCACGCAGAAGATTGGTTCAGGAGGCATGACCGAGGTCTACCTTGCAGAGCGCGAGGCCGACGGCCTGCCCATCGTGCTCAAAATTCTGGACTCGCGGGGCAAGGAGGCATCGGAGCATTTGGTCCGCTTCATCCAGGAATACGCGTTGCTGTGCAAAATCGATCACCCGCACGTCATCAAGATCCATGACCAGGGCTTCAGCGACGAATACGCTTACATCGCCATGGAATATTTTGAGCGCGGTGACTTGCGTACTCTGTTCGGCCCCGAAATGACGCCACAGCGGGCGCTTACCGTGGTGCAGCAGATTGCGCTTGCGCTGGCGGCTGTCCACAGCCACGGCATCGTGCACCGCGACATCAAGCCCGAAAACATCATGCTGCGTCTGGACGGCAGCGTTGCACTGGCGGACTTTGGCATTGCCAAGTCCATGCTGAAGTCTGAAAACATGGGCTTTACCCAGACCCGCCACGGTGACCTGGTGGGCACACCGTATTACATGAGCCCCGAACAGGCTGGCGGCAAAGAAGTGACGGCCCGCTCCGACCTGTATAGCCTGGGCGTGATGTTTTTTGAAATGCTGACCAGCCGCCGACCTTTCAACGCCGAATCGCTGGAGTTGCTGCTGGCCAAACATTTGAATGCCGAGACGCCAGCACTGCCAGCTGGCCACGCAAAGCTTCAACCCATCGTCAACAAACTGATGGCCAAGAACCCGGACGACCGGTATGCCTCCGCCGATGCACTGCTCGCAGATCTGACGCAAACAGCCTGAAAAACACAGCTGACCTTGCCCCCAATAATTAACCGACCGATCGGTCGGTTAATTGCTATACTGCCATGGACAGCCCTAGCCAGGAGCCCCGAGCATGTATACCCAATCACTGGACGTGGCCGATCCGTCGGCGCCAACACAGACGTCGACAGCAGCCCCCGACGCGCTGCAAACCCGCTTTGATCACAAGATAGACGCTGACCAGAAAATCGAGCCGCAGGACTGGATGCCCGAGGCCTACCGCCGCACCCTGGTACGGCAGATCAGCCAGCACGCGCACAGCGAAATCATCGGCATGCAACCTGAGGGGCAATGGATCTCACGCGCGCCATCGCTCAAACGCAAGGCGATTTTGCTGGCCAAGGTGCAGGACGAAGGCGGCCACGGCCTTTACCTTTACTCCGCGGCCGAAACACTGGGCACCTCGCGCGATCAATTGCTGGACGCGCTGCACACAGGCAAGGCCAAGTACAGCTCCATCTTCAACTACCCGACGCTGCAGTGGGCCGATGTCGGCGTGATTGGCTGGCTGGTGGACGGCGCAGCCATCATGAACCAGGTGCCGATCTGCCGCTGCTCTTATGGCCCGTATGCGCGCGCCATGATCCGCATCTGCAAGGAAGAAAGCTTTCACCAGCGCCAGGGCTTTGAAAGCCTGATGGTGCAGATGCAGGGCACGCCCGAACAACGCGCCATGGTGCAGGATGCGGTGAACCGCTGGTGGTGGCCCGTGCTGGCGATGTTCGGCCCGCCAGATGCCGACAGCACCAACGGCGCGCAGGGCATGCGCTGGGGCATCAAGCGCATCTCCAACGACGACCTGCGCCAGAAGTTTGTTGATGCCACCGTGCCGCAGGCGGCCATTCTCGGCGTGACGCTGCCCGACCCCGATTTGAAATGGAACGAAGCGCGCCAGCAGCACGACTACGGCGCGATCGACTGGGACGATTTCTGGGCCGTCGTCAACGGCAACGGGCACTGCAACAAGGAGCGCCTGGCGAATCGCGTGAAGGCACACGAAGACGGCCAGTGGGTGCGTGATGCAGCGCAGGCCTACGCGGCCAAACAGCGCGCACGCGCTTTGAAGGAGGCTGCATGACGAAGAGCCCTCACCCCAACCCTCTC
>JBKJIV010000141.1:0-29800 GCA_046598365.1 Polaromonas sp.
GCAACAAGCGCGGGCCTGTCCTACAACTGAAGGTCAACCGCAGTGCGAACCTGACCGTTAAGTTTGTTCAAAGCGTTTTTAAACTTTCAGGAGCACAACATGACCCGTTTCAACTTATCCAGTCGCCTCATCGCGCTGGCCATCACCTCCATCTTTGTAGCCGGTCCGGTCTTTGCCAAAGGCAATGATGACGACAAAGGCAGAGACAAAGACAAACACGCCGAAAAATACGAAAAACAGAATCAAAAGCAGGCTCAGAAAGCCGAAAAACGCGAACGCAAGGAAATTGAACAAGGCAAGTATTTCAATGACCAGCAACGCACTTACGTCCGCGAGTACTACACAACCAATTACGGACCGGGCAAAAAATGCCCTCCTGGCCTGGCCAAAAAAGGCAACGGTTGCATGCCTCCCGGCCAGGTTCGCACCTGGGTGGTCGGCCAGCCGATTCCGCGTAACGTGACCTTGTATTCGGTGCCGCAACCAGTGATTGTGCAGCTGCCGCCGGCACCGTACGGTTACCGTTATGCCCGCATTGGCGGCGACATCGTGCTGGTGCAGCAGCAAAACAACCTGATTGTTGACATCATCCAGGGCTTGCTCGGCGGCTAGAAGCCCGTCGGGCTTCCAGGCCCTTCCGGCAGCGTGCAGCTCAGCAGCCCAGTGCGGCTGACTGGCTGCACCGACCCTGCACCGTGTTGATGACCCGCTGCCGGTTGGGCTATTTATTCGGCCCGATGAGGTCTGAATTTTTCGATCCCCGACTCGAGGGCTTTTCCACCTTTGCCTGCCGCTTAGGGACCCTCTGCCTGACTCACGCCATTCGCGTTCGAGTCCAAAACTGGATGACTTGCTCGCCAACATCACGCAGCCGCGCGCCGCGTGTCAGGCAGAGGGTCCCTTGGTCGATGTCCATGACGTGGTGCTGCTGGCGAGCCACCGGCCACGGCGTATCGGCTAGCAGATGCTGGGTAAGCGTCTGGTTGAGCAGCTTGCGCGTGAGCGCGGCGCATGCAAGCTGACGCTTGAGGTGCTGCAAGGCAACCGCAGTGCGATCACCCTGTATGAACGGGTAGGGTTTTGCCGGCTACCAGCTCGACCCGACCCTGGGCCAGGCGCAGTTTCTGCAACAGTGGCTGGCTTGAGGCTGCGCTGAATCAATGCGCGCTGTGTATTGCTGACGGACTGCGCAGCCGCATCAGGGCCACGAACCAAAGCCAGCGTGGCCAGGCCCGCTGCAAACACCAGGCTGTTGGCGGCCAGCACGGGCCGGCCGCCGTGCTGTCTATCAGCTTGCCGGCCGAGGGTCCGAGCAGTGCGGACACCGCCAGCGCCAGAGAGAAACCCAGAAAAACGGTGGGTGTGCCGATACCCAGATCCCGCGCCATCGATGTGGCCAGCATGGCCGGCAGGTAGTAGCTCGACGCCCAGGCCAGCGTCTGTGCAGTGCCGATACCGGCAACAGTGGCGCTGCGGCGCTGGCCTCCGCTCAGCGCACCGTGCAGCATCAGGCCGGGCCTGTGGGTTTGCTGCCTTCGAGCCAGCGGCTCATCCACACGCCTATAGCGGCGCCCACGGCTTCGGCGATCACAAAGCCGGGCGCACTGGCCGGTGCAATGCCGGCAAAGCTGTCTGACAACATGCGGCCCAGCACGGCGGCAGGATTTGCAAACGAGGTGCTGGCGGTGAACCAGTAGGCGGCGCCTATGTAGCAGGCCACCAGCGCCGCGGCCTTGCCGGGTGGCGCACGCAGAATCACCAGAATCAGCCCCGCGGTGGCGACTGCTTCAGCCAGCCACTGGCCCCAGCCGCTGAAGCTGCCGGCTGCTGTCCAGCCGCCGCGCAGCTTGCTGCTCAGCTGCAGGATGTTCAGGTCAAACATGGCGTGCGCCAGCCAGGCACCGGCGACGGCGCCCAGTAGTTGAGCTGCTATAAAAAAGAGAGCTGTTTTCGCACGGCTGTCAAGGGCTGAAGGCGTTTTTGACCACACAACCAGAGTCACCAGCGGGTTAAAGTGGGCGCCGCTGACTGGCCCCAGCACCTCAATCAGTACGTACAGCGCAAACACTGTCACCAGGGTGTTGGCCAGTAGTGCCACACCGTTGTTGCCGCCCGCGAGTTGCTCGGCCATGATGCCCGAGCCGATGACGGCGCAGAGCAGGCCAGTGGTGCCCAGAAATTCGGCGAACAGGCGCTGCCCTAGCGGCGGTGGGCTTGCCGCAGTGGAAGCCGCGCTGCTCATGCGCTGGTCAGATCGCGCACGGCCTGCTGCAGCATGGCGCGCTCCAGCTTGTCAGCCGGCAAGCTGATGAGCAGCTCCAGGCGTCTGTGGATCGCGTGCAGGGTCTGACGGAAGGCTTCGAGTTTGCGCGCCTCGTCACCATCTCCTTCCGACGGATCGGCATATCCCCAGTGTGCGGTGGCGGGCTGGCCTGGCCAGTAAGGGCAGACCTCGCCGGCCGCGTTGTCGCAGACGGTGATAACCAGATCCATGCGTGGCGCGTCGGCAGCGGCAAACTCGTCCCAGCTTTTGCTGCGCAAGCCCTCCGTTGAAATGCCAGCGCTGCGCAGCACCTGCAGGCCCAGTGGATTCGGCTGCTGGTTGTCGCGGGGGCTGCTGCCGGCTGACCAGGCCTTGAAGCGGCCCTTGCCAATGTGGTTGAGGGTGGCCTCTGCCAGTATGCTGCGGGCGGAGTTGTGGGTACACAGAAACAAGACGTTGAGGGCACGCTCAGACATGAAGGTTCTCCGGGGCGATGGTTTGGGTGGGTGACGGAATAGATATCAGGGGCGTCAGGGCCAGGACCACCACCGGCGAGAAGCCGCCACCCGATGTGCGGAAATTGGTGGTTTGCCCGGCGTAGGTGCGCGCCGCCAGCAGTTGCACCTGGCCGCGAAAGGTGTAGGCGCGTATGTCCAACTTCAGTCGCGTCGCCACGCCATCCACATCGACCAGCCTCTCACTGGGCGGCACCAGCGCCTGGGCGATAAAACCACCCGCCGTGATGTGGGCCCAGACACTTTTGGTGAGTTTGTCGCCCCGGTAAGCGGCCTTGGCGCCGTATCCCGCCACCGGCTTGAAGAACAGTTGCCGCCGCCGCGCCCACAGATCGTCCGCATGTTCGGCAGTGACCAGCTCGGTGTGTGGCACAACGGCTTGCAGCACTCGCCGGTCTTCAGCAGATACGCCCCATGAGGCCAGCAGCGCATCGTCACCCATCGTGATCAGGTTGCGCTTGTCAGCAAACAGCGCATGGGCTCGAGGGTGCGGCGTGACCACCGCCGCGCCTGCCACATAGGCCGCTCGCAAGGCGGCGTGTGCGGGCTCGGACAGGCTGAAATCAGTCAGGCGGTTGTACACCAGGTCCACCGCCTCGTCCGATGGCAGGGCCGGGTGCCACAAGGCGCCGTCTTTCCATTGCAGATCGCGCGCATCACCTACCGCAGCGTTGATGCCGTGCGCCAGAAACAGCTGACGCGCCAGCGAAAATTCCGGCGCCAGGTATTGGTCATCGGGTGCGTCGTCAACAATCAGCACGTTGCGCAGTGGTGCCGAGCCGCGCTGGGCCTGCCACTCGCTGCGAAACATCGCCACAAAGGTGTTGTCCAGCCCCGTCAGATGGCTGGTGGCATCCATCAGCCCCTGCATGGGTGCGCAACAGTCGCGGTGCGCGCGCGCCAGTGCAGCGTTCAGCAGTGCGCCACCAGCGTTGGTGTTGATCTCGATCAGGCGCGGGCCGTCTTGCCCCAGGTGAAAGTCATAACCCATGAAGGCGCCGTCAGGGCCAAAGTTATGCCGGGCGATGTCTGGCGCAGCGGACAAGGCGTGCTGCTGGTAGGCGGGCAGGGCCACCACGCGCTCGATGGCCGTAATCGCCTGGGCCAGCGTGGCGTTGATGGCTGGGTCCAGAAAAACAGCGGTTTCAGAGAATAAATGCGGGTGGCTGACCGCCAGCCCGGCGGCCATGCCCTGAAGTGTGGGATCGGTCTCCAGTTGCTGGCGCAAGCGGTCCGGGCTCAGTGTGCGGCACAGGCAACCCAGGTTCAGTGTTTCGGCAAGGTTCATGGTCAGCAGTTCACGCCGCAGGTCTCGCCCTGGCAGCAATGTTCGGTCAGGTAACCCAGCAGGGCTGTCATTTGCTCAAAGTTGGCGCGGTAAATCAGGTTGCGGCCGCGCGGCTCGCTGCTGACCAGGCCGGAATGGGCCAGCTCTTTCAGGTGGAAGGACAGGGCACTGGGCGCCACTTCGAGCAGTTCGGCAATGGCGCCCGGCGTCAGTCCGTTGGGCCCGGCGACCACCAGCGCGCGGAAAGTACGCAGGCGCTGGGCTTGCGCCAGGGCGGCCAATGCCTTGACGGCAGTGGCTTCATCTATAAGTGTTGTCAGAGTTGATTCCATAGTTCAAATATAATTGAATTATTGAAACAAGGCAATTGCAGAAGGAAAACACCGATGTCCGGTATCACGATTTATCACAACCCGCAGTGCGGCACCTCGCGCAACACCCTGGCGCTGATACGCAACAGCGGCGCAGAGCCCGAGGTCATCGAATACCTGAAGACGCCGCCCAACCGTGAAACCTTGAAGCAACTGTTGGCCAGCATGGACATCTCCGTGCGCGAGCTGCTCAGGCAAAAGGGCACACCCTACGAAGAACTGAAGCTGGACAACCCCGCACTCGGCGACGAGCAACTGCTGGACGCCATGCTGGCCCATCCGATCCTGATCAATCGCCCCATCGTTGTGACGACACTGGGCACACGGTTGTGCCGGCCTTCGGAAGCGGTGTTGGACATCCTTCCCCATCCGCAGCAGGGTGCTTTCACCAAGGAAGACGGCGAACAGGTAATCAACGAGAAGGGTGAACGTGTTGCTGGTCACTGATCTTCCCAATCTCGACCCAAACCTCTTTGCGCCGCCCACGGCCGACGTACTGCAGGCGTTCAGCCCCTCGACCCACGCACCGCGTATTTTGCTGCTCTATGGCTCGGTGCGCGAGCGGTCTTACAGCCGCCTGCTCAGCGAAGAAGCCGCGCGCCTGCTGCAGGCCATGGGCGCAGAAACAAAAACCTTTGACCCGCGCGGCCTTCCGCTGCCCGACGACGCGCCCGACAGCCACCCCAAGGTGCAAGAATTGCGGCAAATGGCGCAGTGGGCCGAAGCCATGGTCTGGACATCGCCAGAGCGCCACGGCGCCATGACCGGCATCATGAAGTCGCAGATCGACTGGATTCCGCTGGCCGATGGTGCGGTACGGCCTACCCAGGGAAAAACGCTTGCCGTCATGCAGGTCAGCGGCGGCTCGCAATCCTTCAACGCCGTCAACCAGTTGCGCGTGTTGGGCCGCTGGATGCGCATGCTGACCATTCCGAATCAATCGTCAGTTGCCAAGGCTTTTCTCGAGTTTGACGAAGCAGGGCGTATGAAGCCATCGGCGTTCTACGACCGCGTGGTGGATGTGATGGAAGAGCTTGTGAAGTTCACGCTGCTCACGCGCGATGTGGCGCCGTATCTGGTGGACAGGTACAGCGAGCGCAAAGAGAGTGCCGAGGCGCTGGCTAAGCGGGTGAATCAGCGGGCGCTCTAATCTTGAGGATCAAGTTGACCCCTCGCCCATGAAGGCGGACGCGATCTGATATCGAATTGACAGTCTCAGATGAGAAACAAGTTTCCCGGAGCCAAACCCCGGGAAACTTGTGGTCAATGGCGATCAGGTACCGATGCGGCCGCCGTCGGTTTTTGTGATCACGATGGTGGCTGACCGTGGACGCTTGCCGGCGCCGTATCCGGCGTTGGCAGGCCACTGGCTCTGGTACTTGGCTGGGTCGGAAATCGCAGCCATCGCAGTGCCCTCACCGGGGTGCTGGATGTTGATAAACAGCGCTTTGCCGTCTGGCGTCTCACACGCCCCGGTGATTTCGCAACCGGCAGGGCCAACCAGGAAACGCTTGAGCGTGTTGGCGGTGGGTGCCTTGCCGACCTGGGTCTGCACGGCCAGATTGCCATTGGCGCCCGGGTAGTTCAGGGTCACCTTTTTGCCATCACCTACTTGCCCTGGCAGGGCGGCCAGCATCATGCAGTTCGTTTTGTCGGTGTAGGCGCCGTCATCGGTCTGGATCCAGCAGATGCCGGTATATGGGCTGAACCACAGGCCGTCAGGGCTGGACATGTCCTGGTCATCGGTCAGGTTGGACAGATTGACAGGGCTTGCAGGTGCGCCAGCCTCCGCGCCAAAAAGGTACACGTCCCAGGTCAGCGTGGTGGCCGATGGTGAGTTGCCAGCTTCCCGCAGGCGCAGGATGTGGCCATTGGGGTTGCCGTTCTGTGCCTTGCCGTCTTTCATGTCCGTGTAGACACGCGGATTGCTCGCATCTGGCAGCAGCTGCGACGAACCGGTGGGTGTGAGGCTACGGTTGCTGTTGTTGGTCAGCGTGAAGTAGACCTCGCCGTTTTTCGGGTTGACGCCGCACCACTCAGGCCTGTCCATTTTGGTGGCGCCCACTGCGTCAGCGGCCAGACGTGTGTTGACGCAGATGTCGGCCTGGTCTGCAAAGGCGTAGCCCGCGAAGCTTTTGATTGCTGGCGTGTTCAGTGAGAGCTCAATCCACTGACCTGTGCCGTCAGCGTTGAACTTGGCTGTGTAGAGTTTTCCGTTGTCCATGTACTTGTCGCCCGCTGCCATGCGGTTGGCAGGGCTGGCGTCCGCTGGGTCCCATTTCGCATCGGACACAAATTTGTAGATGTACTCGTTGCGGGAGTCATCACCCATGTACACAGCCAATGGCTGACCGGCTACGGCTTTGCTGAAAACGGCGCTCTCGTGTGCGTAACGTCCGAGTGCGCTGCGCTTTTTGGCAAGCTTGGTGGGTTCGTACACATCCACCTCGACCACATAACCCTGGCCGTTCAATTCGTTGCGGTAGTCGTCGCTGCCATCTGCCGAGGCTCCGGTTTTGCTGTTGTTCCAGCGCGCGTATTTATCCTCGGTACCTGCCGTTTCCCATCCATGACGGGAAGCCGCACCTTGCCCGCGGCCATACCGGCGCAGTGACGTGGCCGACTTGTCGTTGTTGCGGCGTGCGTCGTCACCAGCTGTCCGGTGAAAATAGCCCGCCCAATTTTCCTCGCCGGTCAAAAACGTTCCCCATGGGGTCAGACCAGTGCCGCAGTTGTTCACTGTGCCGCGTGTCTTGGTGCCCGTGGGAGAGTATTTGGTAACCAGCAAGCGGTTACCCCTTGCCGGTCCGGCAATTTCGATCTCGCTATCAGGCGTCAGGCGGCGATTGAATGGTGAACTGCGCAAGTACTCCCACTTGCCTGCAGACTTGCGCACCTCGACGACTGCAATGCCGTGAATGGCCGTCTCTTTGTCCACCTCAACGGCCGGGCGCGGCAGGCTGGCCTTGCCGCCATCGGTGTGGATGAAAAAGGAGGTGAGTTTTTCGTCGGTGGTCGCTTCGTGATTGATTGCAAGCAAGCCGCGGCTGGTGCTTGAGCGCGAGGGCTGACCGGTTTCGCTCAGGCCAAACCACTCCATGCCGTCGTGATGATCGCCCGCGCGCTTGTCGAAGTCCGCATCGGAACCGTCGTTTTTGAACGGCGCAGCGTTGCCCAGAATCGGGTCGCCCAAGGCGTAGATGATTTCTACCTTGTATCCGGGTGGAACGCTCACCACGTCTGCCAGGCTTTTGGGTACCGCTCCAAACCCGAGGAGTTTTTCGCCAGGCAGAGCCATGGATGAAGTCATTTCATCCCCCATGCCCGTTGCGCATCCGGTCAAAGCAGCGCCACCCAACACGGCGGAGGCCGCAGCGCTGGCACCGCCACGCAGCATGTTGCGGCGGCTCAGACGCGCACTCAACACCGAGTCAAAAGTGGGGTTGGATGTGGTGTTGGAGTCTTCATTGTTGAAGAAATCGGATGGGCGTGGGGTTTCTTGCGTCATTTTTTGTATTTCAGAAAAGATGGGTTGGTCGGAGCCCGACAGATTCATGGAAGGGCGTGAAAGGCGTCGACAGTCTGAGGGATTGCTGTGACAAATCAGTGACAGGAGTGCAGCGCCCATCCGTTGCGGGTGCTCACCTGTGTCATGGAAGTGCCTTCGAAATGACATGTGCGCGTCACTTCGGCTGCGCAGAATCACGCCATAGCATGACCTGGAGCGCTCTGTGGCATTTGATTTCGACCTCAACACCGATAAGCCATCTACCGACCGACAAGCCGCATTCGGCGAGTTCGATTTCGACGCTCAATGCCTGCGCATTTTGTGCTGCACTGCCAAAGCCATGGCAGCCAGTTCCGGCGGTTTGAGGTATCGACCCGGAGCCCGTCCGTGGCTTGACGGCCTTTCCGATGCACGCCATGTGGCCCGGCACGCAAAGGCAGCTCTGTCAGGCCAATCAGGTACTTGCCTTTGAGTGAAATTCAAATTCCATCAGCCCCTGCAACGGGGCTTTTTTACAGCTTTCGAGTAGCCAGACGAAACAAAAAGGAGTCATCATGAAAGAACTGCCCAACCCCACCTTTGCCTTGTCCCCAGTCGCCCCGGCGCATTTTTCACGGGGGTTACTTCATCAAAGCTCTCATGCTTCCGCTCCAGCCCTTGTTCAAAGGCCTTCCGTGGGGAAAATCCAGGTCGGCTGGGCCAGGCACCAGGATGAGGTCCGGCAAGCACAGCGTCTGAGATACCAGGTTTTTGCACTGGAAATGGGGGCCACGCTGCCCAACACCTTGCCCGGTCATGACATTGATCTGTTTGATGACTATTGCGAACACTTGCTGGTGCGCGACGAAGACAGTCAGGAAGTTATTGGCACTTATCGGGTGTTGACGCCAACTCAAGCGAAGCGGGCCGGCAGCACCTACAGCGACACCGAGTTTGACCTCACGCGACTGCGCCTCCTGCGTTCGCGCATGGTGGAGCTGGGGCGTAGCTGCGTGCATGCCGACCACCGGCACGGCGGCGTGATTTTGGCCCTGTGGGGAGCTCTGGCCGAATTCATGGCGCGCAACCAGCTGGACACCATGATCGGCTGCGCCAGCATCCCCATGCAGCATACCGGCGCCTCAAGCGGGCAGGCGGCGGCCAGCATCTGGCGCCAGGTCCGTCAGACGCATCTGGCGCCCATTGAGTATCACGTAACCCCGCGGTTGCCGCTGCCGGTCGATCGGCTCGATGATTCGCTGGAAGTCGAGCCGCCCGCGCTGATCAAGGGTTATCTGCGCTTGGGCGCCAAAGTGCTGGGTGCGCCAGCATGGGACCCTGACTTCAACTCTGCCGATCTGCCCATGATGATGCGCATTGCAGATTTGCCGCCGCGCTATCGCAAGCATTTCTCAAGCAAGGCAGACTGATGCGCACGCTGTTTGACAAGCTCGGCGCCATCGACAACGGATATCCGGCAGATGGGGACGATGCCCGCGACGAGGCCGACGTGCGCAAGCGCTTTCGCAGTATCTTTATTTCTGACCTGCACCTGGGCACGCCCGGCTGCCAGGCAGGCGAGCTGCTGGACTTTCTGAAAGCTCACCCCAGCGACTATCTCTACCTGGTGGGCGACATCGTGGACGGATGGCAACTGCGCCGCAAATGGTATTGGCCTCAGTCGCACAACGACGTTGTGCAAAAGTTGCTTCGGCGTGCGCGCAAAGGGTGCCGCATCATCTACGTGCCAGGCAACCATGATGAGTTTGCGCGTGAATTTATTGGCCACCAGTTCGGTGGCATCGAAGTTATGGAAGAAGTTGTCCACACGACGGCCGATGGCCGCAAGCTCTGGATTATTCACGGTGACTATTTCGACGCAGTGGTGCAGTGCGCCAAGTGGCTCGCCATGGTCGGCGACAACCTCTATGAATTCACGCTCAAACTCAATCGCTACCTCAACCGCCTGCGCGCACGCATGGGCCTGCCGTACTGGTCCCTCTCGGCCTACCTCAAGCAAAAGGTCAAGACCGCGCTCAATTACGTGACTGACTTCGAAGTGGCTGTTGCCAACGAAGCACGCCGCCGGGGACACCAGGGTGTGGTGTGCGGACACATTCATCGGGCTGAAATGCGCGATATCGGCGGTACGCTTTATTGCAATGACGGTGACTGGGTCGAGAGCCGAACCGCCTTGGTCGAACACTTTGACGGCACGCTGGAGTTGCTGCACTGGGTTCCAGCGGTAGTTCCCCAAGGGCGCGGACAGACCATCGGTACGGTGAATGTATGAAAATCGCACTGGTTACTGACGCATGGAAACCACAGATCAATGGCGTCGTCACGACGCTGGTTGAACTCGTTCTTGAGCTCGAAGAACTGGGGCACCAGGTCGAGGTCATTCACCCCGGCCTGTTTAAAACCCGACCATGCCCGGGGTACAAGGGAATTGATTTGGCAATCAGGCCCAAGGCATTGCTTACCGAAAGGCTGAGCGCATTGCAACCCGACGCGATTCACATTGCCACCGAGGGCCCGTTGGGCTGGGCTGCACGGGGTTATTGTGTCAAGCGGGGCCTGCGTTTTACGACGGCTTTTCACACCAAGTTTCCAGAAATCCTCCACGCTGCGCTAAAGATTCCCCTGTCCTGGGGCTACGCGCTGTTTCGTTATTTCCACAGGGCCTCGTCGGGGGTGATGGTGCCTACCAACGGTGTGCTGCGCATGCTGCAGCAGCGGGGCTTTCGCAACTTGCGAAGTTGGACTCACGGTGTGGATACCGAACTTTTCCCCTTTGCTCCCCAGCCACGCCTGTACCCGCCAACGGGGGTGATGGCCAGGCCGGTATCGCTGTTTGTGGGCCGTGTGTCCTACGAGAAGAATATCGAAGCGTTTCTGCAAATGGATATTCCGGGTACCAAGATGGTGTGTGGTGTGGGCCCGCTGGAAGACTCGCTGAAGGCGCGCTATCCGCAGGTTCGCTGGCTGGGCGTACTCGCCCGGTCCGAGCTGGCCAAGGTCTATGCCTCTGCAGATGTTTTCGTCTTTCCGAGCAAGTCCGAAACCTTTGGTCTGGTGATGCTGGAGGCCATGGCCACTGGCACGCCGGTGGCTGCCTATCCGGTTGACGGGCCATTGGAAGTGCTAGGTACGCCGGACGGTGGTTGTCACGGCGGGGTGATGGATGAAGACCTCCAGCGTGCTTGCTATAGTGCGTTAGCCGTCCCGCGGCATGAAGCCCGCGCCCGCGCACACGATTTCAGTTGGACCCATGCGGCGCGGCTATTTGAAGGCCACCTGGTTCCGGCCCAAAAGGCGCCTGAACACAAGTTGACCGTAGCAAACGCGCTTTAGCACAGCGGTTTGTCACAGATTTGTCATCTACCTGAGCAATACTAAAAGTCAGTTTTATTACAAGACCATTTCAAATCGATGTCACATTCTTCTGCACCCACGACGGCAGGCCCGGCAACGATTGAGTTTCTGGACCGTGACCACAGCATTCTTGCATTCAACGAAAGGGTGCTTGACGGTGCCAAACGGGTCGATGTTCCGCTTCTGGAGCGCTTGCGGTTTCTGTGCATTGTTTCCTCCAATCTGGATGAGTTTTTTGAAGTCCGTGCTGCGCTGCATTTGACTGCCGCCATGAACGACGATCGCAAGGGCGCCTACACCGCCGCGTCGTTCAAGGCGCTGTCGCAGGCCACGCATGACATCGTGGCGCGTCAATATGCGCTTTACAACGACGAGCTGATGCCTGCCTTTGAAAAGAAGGGGATCAAGATCGTTTCGCATGGGGATCGCAACGCCGCACAGAGGCATTGGGTCAAGGCCTACTTTGAGCGTGAGGTCAGGCCCTTGTTGATCCCCGTAGGGCTGGATCCTTCCCACCCCTTTCCCCAGGTTGCCAACAAGTCACTCAACTTCATTGTTCGTCTGGGTGGCCGCGATGCCTTCGGCCGCGAAAACGACATTGCTATCGTCAAGGTCCCGCGCGTATTGCCGCGCCTGATCCGCATGCCTGAAAAAGTGTCGGGCAAGCTCCGGTGTTTTGTGTCTTTGTCCAGCGTCATCCGGGCGCATCTGGACGAGCTGTTTCCAGGTCGCGATGTGGGACAGTTTTCGCAGTTTCGCGTCACACGCCATTCCGACCTTGCAGTCGACGAAGACGATGTGAAAAATCTGCGTACGGCCCTGCGTTTGGGGCTGGAGCAGCGCCACTATGGCCAGGCTGTGCGGCTGGAAGTGTCGGCGGGCTGTTCCGAGCATCTGTCAGGGTTTTTGCTCACGCAGTTCAATCTTCCGCCCGACTCGCTCTATCGCGTCCACGGGCCCGTCAACTTGTATCGCCTCAGTCAACTGGTGGATCTTGTCAACGACCCCAAGCTGTTGTTCCCACCGTACAAAGCCTGTTATCCCATTCAATTGACACCCGGCCAGTCGTTTTTCGAGCGCCTCAAGCAGGGTGATGTTTCCGTGCACCAGCCGTTTGAGAGCTTTGACGGTGTACTTGATTTCTTGCGCGAAGCCGTGAACGACCCGCAGGTGCTGGCCATCAAGCAAACCATTTACCGCACGGGCTCGGACTCGGAACTGATGGTGCTGCTGCGCGAAGCGGTGCGCCGTGGCAAGGAGGTCATGGTGGTGCTTGAGCTAAAAGCCAGGTTTGACGAGGAGGCCAACATCAATTGGGCCGAGATGCTGGAGTCCATAGGCGCCCAGGTGGTGTATGGCGTGGTGGGCCTGAAGACCCACGCCAAAATGCTGCTGGTGACACGGCGCGAGGGCCAGCACCTGAAGCGGTACGCGCACCTGTCCACCGGCAACTACAACCCCCGAACCGCCCGCTTGTACACCGATGTGAGTTACCTCACCGCGGATGCGGCGTTGACGGCGGACATCGACAACGTGTTTGTCCACCTCGCCAGTCAGAGCAAATTGCCGAAGCTTCACCGTTTGCTGATGGCGCCGTTCCAGTTGCATCGCAAGCTGATTGAACAGATTGACGCCTTGGGCGAGGCGGCTGCGCAGGGCAAAGACACACGCATCGTCGCCAAGATGAATGCGCTGACCGACGAGGCCATGATGCTGGCATTGGTGCGGGCGGGGCAGCGGGGTGTGAAGATTGACCTGGTGGTGCGTGGCGCCTGCATGCTGCCAGCGCAGGTGCCGGGCCTGACCGACAACATCCGGGTGCGGTCCATCATTGGCCGCTTTCTGGAGCACTCCCGCGTTTTCTATTTCCGCTGTGCAGGCGAAGAAACACTTTACTTGTCGAGCGCCGACTGGATGAACCGCAACATGCTCAGGCGCGTGGAGCTGGCCTGGACCGTAACCGATCCAGTCATCCGTCAGCGCATTGTTGATGAATGCCTGGTGGCTTACCTCCACGATGGCAAGGACGCTTGGGACTTGCAAGCCGACGGCACCTATCTTCGCGTTGGTAGCTCCGGTTCGGGTGAGCGCCATGGCGCTCAGGCTGCTTTGATGGCCCGGTACACGGCGAGCAGCGAATTGGCAGAACGCTGAGATGGACTTGATTCTTTGGCGCCACGCGGAAGCCGAAGACTGGCTACCTGATGATGCCAGTGCTGTGAGCGATCTCGACAGATCATTAACAGCGCGCGGCGAGAAGCAGGCAGCCCGCATGGCTGTATGGCTGGACCGTCAACTGCCCGAGGGTGCGCGCATCCTGGTCAGCCCAGCCCGCCGCTGCGAGCAAACAGCGCTGGCCCTGGGACGCAAATACAAGATTCGTGCGGAGCTCGGCCCAGACGCACCGCCTTCGCAATTGCTGGAGCTGGTTCAATGGCCATCGAACAAGCTGCCCATTCTGGTCATAGGCCATCAGCCCACCTTAGGCCAGGTTATTGCCCAACTGCTCAATTTGCAGGAAAGCGACTGCGCCGTAAAAAAAGGCGCTCTCTGGTGGCTGCGCAACCGGGAACGCCTGGGCGGCACCCAGACGGTGGTGGTGACTGTGCAATCACCTGAAGTGCTTTGAGTGTTAAGAGATTTGAGCCTCATTCGACCTGCCAGATTAGATGCCGTTCAGGGTCAGCGTCCAGGGGGTCTTTTGCCACGCTAGCACTTCCTCTTGTAGCAAATGGGCTGACTGGGGGTAGGCGTTGCTCCAACCCGGAGGGCAGCTAAGTACAAAACCCAGGCCTCCTGCGGAACCCTCCATCTGTATGGCCTTGTAGTCGGGTTCGCGACGCGCATGGCAAAGGATGACAGCCAAACGCAGACACATCAACTGCTGCACAAACACCTCGTCCCCGAAGTCAACCTCAAGTTTGCGCAATTTGCCGCGATGGCCCAATACCAGCAGGCTGAGCCGGTGCAGTTCCGGTAGCGCAAAGCCCGGCGCATCCGCGTTGTCCAGAATGTAGGCTCCATGCTTGTGGTAATCGCTATGGGATATATGGCTGCCGATTTCGTGTAGCTGAGCGGCCCAATCCAGCTTGCGCTGAAAGCGCCCCAGGTCGGGCGCCGACAGTGCGCTGCTTGCCTGCTGAAAAAGGAAGCGAGCGATTTTGCTCACGCGCTGCGCGTGGGCGGTTTCCACCACAAATTTTTGCGCAAGGCGCAGTATGGTGGCGGAGCGTAAGTCGGTTGTGTCTTGCTCCCGGTCCAGCAGGTCATACAACACGCCGTGGCGCAAAGCGCCTTGTGCGGCATGCATCTCATCAATGCCTAGCAGTTCAAACACGGCCCGCAGCACACTCACGCCTCCTCCAATCACTGCGCGCCGGTCATCCTTCATGCCGTCTATCTTCAGCCGGTCCGCGTTTTGCGCCTTTAGCAGGCGATCCAGCAGCCAATCCAGTCCTTCTCGGGTGACAAGTCCCGCAGGGTGCCCTGCGGCGACCAATACATCCCCAACGGCCCCTATGGTCCCCGAAGATCCGTAGGCGATGTCCCAGCTGCCGGCGCGGTAGACGTTGACTGCTTCGTCAAGCACCGCTTTGGCCGCAATCTCGGCTGACTGGAAAGCATGTGCCGTGAATTGCCCGTCGGGAAAGTACTTCATGGACCAGGCGACACTGCCAACCCGGTAAGACTCCATGGTCAGCGCGTCCAGACCCTTGCCCAGAATCATTTCGGTGGAGCGTCCGCCGATATCGACCACCAAGCGCCGTTCATTGGACTGCGGCAGCATGTGTGCCACCCCTTGATAAATCAACCGGGCTTCTTCGCGTCCGGAAATCACGTCGATTGGAAACCCGAGCACCACATGGGCCCTTGACAGAAACTCTTCGCGGTTGCGGGCTTCGCGCAAGGTCTGGGTGGCTACCGCGCGCACCTCGCCTTTTTTGAAACCTGCCAAGCGCTCGCCAAAGCGCGCCAGGCAGTCCCAGCCACGTTGCATGGCTTCGGTGGTGAGGTTGCGGTCCTTGTCAAGGCCGTTGCCTTGACGGACGGTTTCCTTGAGGTATTCGGTGCGGTGAATCCGGCCGTGGTCGAGGCGGCCTATTTCGAGGCGAAAGCTGTTGGAGCCTAAATCAACTGCGGCCAGGCGGGTTCCGTTTTGCATGTATGGGCGTCTTGTTGGAAGCCCAGCATAGCATTCACGGGGGAAGCGCACTGATCGGTTTTTATGCTATCCGATCACCCGGCCGTCCTGCGTGGTCATGCTTTGCGTGACATAGGTGGCGCTGCGCTTTTGCGCGTCGTAGCTGACCCGGAATCCACCGACATCGGTGTCCGACCGTCGCTGAAAACCAGTCAGCGTGTTCTGGCGCGTCGCGCTGCCGTCGATTCCCCGGAGCACATCGTGGGTGTAGCGCGCGGCAATAAAGCCGGCCAGGCTCAGCGGCACTGGTGGCTCGTCAAACAGGCGTGCCAGGATTTCGCGGTAGTCGCGCACCACCGGCAGGCTGGACTTGATCAATGGCACGGGTTGGGTGACGATGATGGGTGTGTGGCGCGTCCCCCCCATCTGGATCATGGTCTGCAAGTTGACATCGGCCAGTGCCACGACGTAGCGCTGCCGTGCCTGCCGGTCCAGGCCTTGGGTGAACTGCGCCAACTCTGGCGTGCCACCCAGAAACAGCAGCACCGCCGGTGTGGCCGGAGTCAACTTCTGGCCCAATACAGAAAGGTCACCGTTGCCGCGCAGGGCCAGCACCTTGAACCCCATGCTGGCGGCAATGCGTTCGACATCCTGTCGGTAAGTGGCGTGGTCCTGCTCGGTCGCATACACAGCTCCGAGTTCTTTGAGCCCCATCACAGACAAGGTTTTGAGTGCATGTGCGATCTGCTGTTCGCGCGCTGCGAAAATCGGAAAGGTCTGCTCATCAATGGCAACAACCGAGTTTTGCAGCCAGGGTGCGACGTGGGCAATGTTCATGCGACTCCGCTGCAGCTCGGACACCACCAGACCGGCAATCCTGTCACCGACGCTGCCTGACAACACCACGCAGCCGGGGTCGTCGCGCACCTTGTCCAGCGCGGCGCGCACGCTGGCGGCCGTACCGTCGGTCTCAAGCGTCATATGCTGGACCGGCCGACCGCGCAAGCCGCCACGGGCGTTGATGTCTTGCCAAGCTGCACGCGAGCCAATCAGAAAGTCCTTCGAGACATCCTGCTGGGCCAGTGAAAAGTCAACTACTTGCGCCACCGTGAGGCTGCGTGATGAATGGGCGGTTTTGCCAGGCTGAGCCCAGGCGAGGTCGATGGAACTGGCGGCCAGCGCTGCGGCTCCCTGGAGAATGTGGCGGCGGTGAAGGCGGGTGATTTGTACAGGCACGGTTTTCCTCCTGGCGCGGCCAATGAGGCAACGCCCATGGTTGGGCAATACAAGGGAAATTTCGGCAGCTGGCGCCGCAGGGGCGCGCAGGCCGGAAACCCCCTCCTGACGGGTGTGCCGCAGGAGGGTGGTTCGCGTCAGACCCTACTATTTACTTCTTTGGCGGCGGGATCATCACGCGGTCCACGGTGTGAACCACGCCGTTGCTTGCCGCAATGTTGGCGGTTTGTACCATGGCATCCTCTACCGTGACGAAGTCTCCGGCCCTAGCCAGTGCCACATTGGCGCCGTTGACAGTTTTCATCGGACCAGCCTTGATGTCGGCCGACGCCAGCTTGCCAGAAACGACGTGGTAGGTCAGCACGTCCTTGAGCATGGCCGGGTCCTTGGCCAGCGCATCCATGGTCTTTTGCGGGACCGCCTTGAATGCCTCGTTGGTTGGTGCAAATACCGTGAACGGGCCAGCGCCCTGTAGGGTAGGCGCCAGGCCAGCCTTGACGACAAGGCTATTGAGGGTACTCAGGGCGGGGTTAGCGGCCAAGGTGTCGCCCACAGTTTTAGGGGCAGACACGCTGGCGCAACCCGAAACGAGAGCGACCACCGACGCGGCGAGCAGGGTACGACGAAAAAACATATTTTTACTCCTTGGTTGATTGGATAGGCGTGAGCGTAGTGAGCTTGTATGACAAAGGTGTGACGGGCGCAGGGTAGGGGTGTGGAAATACTGACGCTTGCGCTGTCATACCGTTGTCACAAAAGCTTCTTACAGTCCGTCTATCCCTTTCACTTAACTCAAGAGGCATACGAATGAAATTGAACTTCAAAGCGACGATGGCCGGCATGGTGGCCTTCGCGGCAATGGCAGTTGTCAATGTGGCTAACGCGCAAGACGTGACCGGCGCGGGTGCGTCGTTTCCGGCGCCGGTGTACGCCAAGTGGGCCGATGCCTACAACAAGGCGACCGGGGTGCGTATCAATTACCAGTCCGTGGGTTCAGGTGCGGGCATGCGCCAGATCCGTGGCAAAACCGTTGACTTCGGCGCTTCTGACGCGCCGCTGACGGACGCCGAACTGGCCAAGGATGGCTTGGTCCAGTTCCCCACAGTAATCGGCGGAGTGGTGCCAGTTGTGAATATCAAAGGTATTGCAGCTGGGCAGATCAAGATGACCGGCGCAGTGCTCGGTGATATCTTTCTCGGAAAAATCGCCAAATGGAACGATCCGGCGTTGGCTGCATTGAACCCCGGTGTTCCACTGCCCGATGCGGCCATAGCGGTGGTACGTCGTGCTGACGGTTCTGGGACCACTTTTCTGTTCACCAACTACCTGTCCAAAGTCAACCCTGAGTGGAAAACCAAAGTGGGCGAGGGTACGGCGGTGAACTGGCCTACCGGTGCGGGTGGCAAGGGTAACGAGGGCGTCTCCGCGTTTGTGCAGCGCCTGCCCAATTCGATTGGTTATGTCGAATACGCCTATGCCAAGCAGAACAAGCAGACCCATGTGTCCATGCGCAACGCCAGCGGTGCCTACGTCCAGCCCAGCGATACAGCATTCAAGGCTGCCGCTGCCGGCGCCGAGTGGTCAAAGTCCTTCTATCAAATACTGACCGAGCAGCCCGGCAAGGACTCCTGGCCCATCACCGGCGCCACCTTCATCATGATGCACGTCAAGCAGGACAAGCCCGCGCAGGCCACACAATCGTTGAAGTTCTTCGACTGGGCCTATAGCAGTGGCGACAAGATGGCCGACGATCTGGACTATGTGCCCATGCCCGACTCGGTGAAAACCGTGATCCGCCAGTCTTGGAGCAAAATTGGCGACGCATCGGGCAAGGCCGTCAGCTTCAAGTAAACCTGCACTGAATGGGCGAGGCGGCGCGGACTGCCTCGCCCTTTTTTATCTCCAGATGGGACCTATCGTGGCAGCTACACTTCCTGCAAGTTCATACCGCAGAGAAACAACCATGGCCGTTCCGCCGCCGCCTTCCAAACGCCGATCTAGCCGAACAGCCGATGTTGTGTTTGAGTGGGCGGCACGGATGGCAGCCGTGGTGACCCTGTTGTTACTTGCTGCCATCATCCTCGCCCTGGTCATGGGGGCATGGCCGGCCATCAAAGAATATGGACTGAGCTTCCTCTGGACTTCCGAATGGGATCCGGTCCAGAATAAATACGGCGGGCTCGTGATGATTTACGGCACGCTGATGACCTCGCTGGTGGCGCTGGTGATCGCGGTACCTGTGAGTTTTGGCATTGCGCTGTTTTTGACCGAACTCTCGCCGCGCTGGCTCAAGCGCCCGCTGGGGGTAGCCATCGAACTGCTCGCGGCCGTGCCATCCATTGTTTACGGCATGTGGGGTCTGCTGGTGTTCGGTCCGATCCTGGCCGAATATGTCCAGGCGCCGCTGCAAGCTGCTTTTAGCGACGTGCCTTACCTGGGCGCGCTCTTTTCCGGTCCGCCGGTCGGCATTGGCATCCTGGCGGCCGGCATCATCCTGGCGATCATGATCATTCCATTCATTGCTTCCGTGATGCGCGACGTGTTCGACGTCACGCCGCCCATGCTCAAGGAGTCGGCCTATGCGCTGGGTGCCACCACTTGGGAGGTGGTCTTCAAGATCGTTCTGCCCTACACCAAGGCGGGCGTCATTGGTGGCATCATGCTCGGGCTCGGTCGTGCGCTCGGCGAGACCATGGCCGTTACTTTTGTGATTGGCAACTTCAACCAACTCGACTCTTTGTCGCTGTTTCAGGCGGCCAACAGCATCACATCGGCGCTGGCCAATGAGTTTGCCGAGGCCAGTGAGGGTCTGCATCAAGCAGCACTGATCTATCTCGGGCTGGTGCTGTTTTTCATCACGTTCGTGGTGCTGACGCTGTCCAAACTGCTATTGTCACGTCTGCAAAAAGGCGAAGGAGCCCGCACATGACAACGCTCACCGGCCCGCAGCAGGACCGCATGGCGAAGTTCAGGCGCCGCAAGCTGCTCAATGTTGTGGCGATCACGCTGTCCATGGCAGCCATGGCGTTTGGCCTGTTCTGGCTGATGTGGATATTGTTTGAAACCTTCCGGCTTGGCCTCGGCGGCCTGAGTCTGGCCTTGTTCACCGAAATGACGCCGCCGCCGAATGCAGAAGTGGGCGGCTTGGCCAATGCGATTTTTGGCTCGATCACCATGGTGCTGCTTGCCACCACTCTGGGCACGCCAATCGGTGTGCTGGCGGGTATCTATCTGGCCGAATACGGTGCCCACACGCGTCTGGGCAAGTTGACCGGTTTCGTCAACGACATATTGCTGTCGGCTCCGTCCATCGTGATCGGACTGTTTGTGTACGCCATGATTGTGGCGCGCGTCAAAAGTTTTTCTGGCTGGGCCGGGGTGGTGGCGCTGGCGCTGCTGATTATTCCGATCGTGATTCGCACCACCGATAACATGCTGCGTCTGGTACCTAACGCACTGCGCGAAGCCGCCTATGCGCTTGGCAGCCCAAAATGGAAGGTGATCATGGGCATTACGCTGCGAGCGGCGCAGGCTGGTGTGGTCACCGGTGTGCTGCTGGCAGTAGCCCGCGTGGCTGGTGAAACAGCGCCGTTGTTGTTCACCGCGTTGTCCAACCAGTTCTGGACCAGCGACCTGAGCCAGCCGATGGCCAGTCTGCCAGTGACTATCTTTAAGTTCGCGATGAGCCCGTTTGAAAACTGGCAGAAGCTGGCTTGGGCCGGCGTGTTGCTGATCACACTGGGCGTGCTTGGGCTGAATATTCTTGCCCGCGTGCTGTTCCGAAACAAAAACTGAGGACTACCAAAAAATGCAAACGTCAACTGTGGCGGCCAACGACCCCGTGAAGATGTCTGTGCGAGACCTGAACTTCTTCTACGGCAAGTTCCACGCACTGAAGAACGTCAGCCTGGACATTCCCGAAAAAAAGGTCACCGCCTTTATCGGTCCCTCAGGCTGTGGCAAATCTACCCTGCTGCGGACCTTCAACCGCATGTACGAGCTTTACCCGGACCAGCGCGCCGAGGGCCAGGTCATGATGGGTGGTGAGAACATGATCACGTCCAAAGAGGATGTGTCTCTGATCCGTGCCCGCATCGGCATGGTTTTTCAAAAACCGACCCCGTTTCCAATGTCCATTTACGACAACATTGCCTACGGCGTCAAATTGTTTGAGAGCCTGAGCTCCAGCGATATGGACGAACGCGTCGAATGGGCATTGGGCAAGGCGGCGCTTTGGAACGAGGTCAAGGACAAGCTCAACCAGAACGGTGCCAGCCTGTCCGGTGGGCAGCAGCAGCGGCTGTGTATTGCGCGCGGCATTGCGATCAAGCCCGAGGTGTTGTTGCTTGACGAACCCTGTTCAGCCCTGGACCCCCTGTCCACGGCCAAAATTGAAGAGCTGATTGCCGAACTCAAGAAAGACTACACGGTGGTAATCGTGACGCACAACATGCAGCAGGCGGCGCGCTGCAGCGACTACACCGCCTATATGTACCTGGGCGACCTGATTGAGTTTGGCGCCACTGAAGACCTTTTCTTCAAGCCCAAGCGCAAGGAGACTGAAGACTACATCACTGGCCGCTTCGGCTGATCAGGTACCAGGAGAACAACATGCCCGATAAACATTTGTCAACCCAGTTCGACAGCGAACTCAACACCGTGTCATCGCGCGTGATGGAGCTTGGCGGTCTGGTCGAGTCCCAGATTCGCCTGGCGATATACGCGTTATCTCAATTCAGCGCCGAGACCGCCAACCAGGTGATCGAGACCGAGGCAAGGGTCAATGCCATGGAGGTCGACATTGACCGCGACCTGTCGTCCATCATTGCGCGGCGCCAGCCCACTGCGCGTGACCTGCGCCTGCTGATTGCGATCTCCAAGACTACCGCCAACCTGGAGCGCGCCGGCGACGAGGCCGAAAAAATTGCCCGTATGGTCAAGTCCATTATTGAAAGCGGCTCCGCGCGTGCCTTGCCGGCCTCGGAGCTCAATGTGGCTGCAGAGCTGGCTTCGGGCCTGCTGCGCAAGGCGCTGGATGCGTTTGCGAGGCTTGATACAGCGGTGGCCGTGTCGATTCTGAAAGAAGACGATCTGATCGACCAGGAGTTTGATGGCTTTGTGCGCAAACTCATCACATACATGATGGAAGACCCGAGAACCATCTCGCCCAGCCTGGACCTGCTGTTTGTGGCCAAGGCGATCGAGCGTGTGGGTGACCATGCCAAGAACATTGCCGAGTTCATCATCTACATCGTCAAGGGTGCCGATGTGCGCCACACGCCGATGGAGCAGATCGAATCGGCTGTCAGATGAGTCCCCACGGCCCCTCACTGCGTGTGGCTCTTCCATGAAACACCAGCCACGCATACTGATCGTCGAAGACGAACCGGCGATTGCCGAGTTGATTGCTGTGAACCTGACGCACGGCGGGTTCACGCCAGTGATCGCTGGTGACAGCGTCGCTGCGCAGCGCGAGCTTGACGCTGTGCTGCCCGACGCCATCTTGCTGGACTGGATGCTGCCGGGACAAAGTGGATTGGCGCTGGCGCGCCATTTGCGCAAGCAGTCGCGCACCAAGGGCATCCCTATTCTGATGCTGACCGCCAAGGGGGATGAGCCAGACAAGGTTGCCGGACTGGACGCCGGGGCGGACGATTACATCACCAAGCCATTCTCGACGCAGGAGTTGCTCGCCCGTATCCGCGCTGTGTTGCGCCGCCGCGCGCCCGAGTCGGTCAACGACAGTGTGGCAGTTGGCGAGCTGCTGCTGGACGCTGCCACGCACCGCGTTTCATACCAGGGCCAGGAGCTCAAACTCGGCCCGACCGAGTTCAAGTTGCTGCACTACTTGATGAAACACGGCGAGCGGGTGCACAGCCGCGGCACGCTGCTTGACAAGGTCTGGGGCGACCACGTGTTCATAGAGGAGCGCACGGTTGACGTGCATGTCAAGCGTCTGCGAGAGGCCCTGGGTGCCGCTGGCGTGATGGTCGAAACCGTGCGTGGCGCGGGCTACCGCCTCACCTCGCTCACGCCGTCCGGCGTGCGTGCTGCGGCACAATCGGGTACATGATCAATCGCTGGCTGACTTTTGCAGCCTGCCTGCTGCTGGGGTCAGGTGTAGGCTGGTGGGTGGCTGGCAAGGACGGCATTGATGCAGGTCTGTTGCTCGCCGGATTTTCCTGGCTGCTGCTCGACTCACTCTACCTGGCGCGCCTGCTCAAGTGGCTGCGCACCGAACAACATGCCGAGGAGCCTGGCGTGCTGTCGGCTGCGATGCCCCGGACGGGCGGGGTTTGGGGCGATGTCGCGGACCGCACCCGAAGACTGCTGCGCAGCCGGGACCGCCAGTACCTGGAAAGCCAGGCCCGCCTCGACGAATTTCTCTCTGCCATGCAGGCCTCGCCCAATGGCGTGGTGTTGCTCGATGCCGATGGCCGCATTGAGTGGTGTAACCAGACGGCGGCTCAGCATTTTGGCTTTGACGCACAGCGCGACGTGATGCAGCACATTGCGAACCTGGTGCGCGACCCGGCGTTCACTGCATACCTTGCGTCAAACAACTTTTCGCGCGACGTGAGTCTTCCCGGTGGGCAGTCCACGCCGGCGCGGCCGGTGCGGCTGTCGGTTCATCTGCATGCCTACGGCAACCATCGCAAGCTGCTGCTGTCGCGCGATATCACTGCGCTGGAGCTGGCCGAGGCGATGCGCCGCGATTTTGTGGCCAATGTCTCGCACGAGATCCGTACCCCGCTGACGGTGCTGTCGGGTTTTATTGAAACCTTGCAAACCCTGCCGCTCAATGATGCCGAACGCGCACGTTATCTGGGCCTGATGGCGCAGCAGTCGCAGCGCATGGAGACACTGGTCAACGACCTGCTGACCCTGTCGCGGCTGGAGGGGAGTCCTTTTCCGGACATCAGCGACTGGGTAACGACCAGTGCGCTGCTTGCGCAGTGCGAGCAGGAAGCGCGTTCGCTGTCTGCCGTGCTTGCGCCGGCCGGCCACCGGTTGGAGTTTGAGGCGGGCCCTCCGTGCCAGCTGGCGGGTGTGCAAAACGAGCTGCTCAGTGCCATGTCCAACCTGGTCACCAACGCGGTGCGTTACACCCCGCCTGCGGGGCTCATTCGGGTCAGCTGGCGGGTGCTGGAAGACGGTCGGGGGGAGTTTCGCGTGGCCGACAGCGGCCCCGGCATTTCTGCTGAGCATATTCCGCGTCTGACCGAGCGCTTTTACCGTATTGACCGCAGCCGCTCCCGCGAAACGGGTGGCACCGGGCTTGGACTGGCGATTGTCAAACACGTCACGCAGCGGCACGGCGCCGAGCTGCGCATCGAGAGTCAGCCTGGCCAGGGGTCGTGTTTTTCGATTGTTTTTCCGGCTACGCGGGTTCAGCCGCCGGCGGATGCCGCACGCTCTGCCTGACTACGTACCAGAGCAGCGCCGTAAAACAAATGGCAACCAGCCACAGGGCTGCTGTGCTTGCCAACCAGAAGCTGACGGCCGACTGCGTGGCAGCCAGGCTTGCCCAGCCCCGATAGGCCAGCAGGTAGCCGCCGAGCAACCCCAGACCCCAGAGCAGCACGCCGTACAGCAGCAGTGGCAATAGCGTGATGCGGTAGCAGCGCAGCAAAAAGGCGCAGACCGCCTGCAGCGCATCGGCCATATGGTAGCCGGCCACCCACAGCAGCAGGCCGGCTCCCATGCTGGTGACGACGGGGTTGCGCGAATACAAAGCCGTCAAGCTGTGGCTTGCCGTAAAAATAATGGCTGCTGAAGCAATGGCCATAAATACGGCAAGCCAAAAACCTGTCCAAACTGCGCGTCGCGCCCGATCGGCTTGGCCTGCACCTATCCAGAATGACACCCGCGCACTGCACGCAATGGCTATCGAAAGCGGCACCATGTAGAGCACAGACGCTACGCTGGCGGCGATCTGGTGGCTGGCGGAAGCGACCGTGCCCAAGCGCGCTATGAAAAGGGCCATCAGTGTGAACGAGGTCACTTCAATCAGGTATGACAGACCTCCCGGAATCCCCAGCCGCGCAAACTCGCCGATTTGTCGCCAGTTCGGTGCCTCCATGCGCACCCAAAGCTGATAGGGTCGATACAAATTCTGGGTGCGCAACATCACAATAGCCAGCACCAGCAAGCCGTAGTTGACTACCAGGGTGGCCCAGGCGCAGCCAGCCACGCCCATGGCAGGCACGCCCGCACCGCCCGCCACGAACCACACGGACAGCGGAATTTTGACCAGCAGAGCTGCCACCTGCAGCCATGTGACGAGCAGTGGCCGCCCAAGCGCCTGATTGAAGCTGCTGTAGATACGAAACAGCAGCGACGGTACCAATGCGGCCGCCAGCACGGCGAGGTAGGTCTGGACATCGTTCTGCATGGCCGCAGGCACCTGGGCCCATCGCAGCAAAGGCCCCGGAAAGAGCAGGGCGGTGATGCCCACTGCTGCAATGCAGACACACAGGTACAGGCTTTGCCGCAGGGACCGTCCCAGCGCCGCGTGCTGGCGCCCGCCCTGAAGCTCGGCCCAGATGGGAAGCAGCGCCTGAACGATGCCAATCAGGCCCACATACACGCTGATGTAGATGGCAGAGCCGACCGACAACGCCGCTAGCGCCTCGTCGCTGTAGCGACCGGCGATCACGGTATCGGAGACGCCGAAAGCCATCACAGCCAGCTGCCCGACCAGCACCGTACCGGCATGCTGGCTGATGATTTTTAAATCGTTCACGAGCCCTGGCGAACGGGGCGAGGTGGCGGCGCAGTAGCCGGATCAGGTGCGGATATGCTGACTCTTTTGTAAAGCGCCACGTTCTCGTTTTTGTCGGTGGGGCGGCGCAGGGTTGCCAGATAGGCCCATTCCGGCATGTCGACTGTTTCGCTCAGTGTTCCTTGCGAATCGGTGTCCACCACAAGATAAGGGCAACTCGCCTTGACCCCGGCCTGGCGCAAATCAAGCTGACCGTGGTACTGGAAGGCGGCAATCTGGACGTTGTTCAGCCCATGGACCTCAACGCAGGATGTCGGGTCGACCCGTGCCGCGACCTGCCGCGACAACGGCGCATAGCTGCGTGCGTAGTCCAGCAGGGGCATCCAGAGAGTCATGAGCAACAGCCAGCACAAGGTGGCACCACCGGCGGGCAACACCATCGATTTCCACACGACGGCGCGCTGCCCCCCGGCCCGCCATTTGACCAGCCATGTCCATGCCAGCGTGGCCAGCACAGCGGCCAGAAACGCGAGCCATGAAAAGCTGGGCTCAAATCCTGGAGCCAATTTGGCAACATTGGCAGCCGGCTGCCGTGGCATGCCGGTTTGCATGGCGATCCAGATGACCCAGATGATCAAGGCGCAGCCAGTGAAAAAAATCAGCGTGAACCAGTCAATCAATGAGGCGACGCTGCGTTTAAGAGTGGGCAGCGCAAAAGCAGCCAGAGCTGCCAGCGGAGGGAGACTCAGCAACAAGCTGCGGTCAGAGGCTGTGGTGGTGACGGTGGCTGCGAGTGCCACAACAGCAAACCACAAGGGCAGCGCCACATGTCGACTGGCCAGCTGCCGGCGCCAACGGTACAGCGTCCAGGCCGCCAGGGGCCAGGTGGGCCAGGTGAACCAGATCAGCAACCGGGCCAGACTGCGCCATTCCTTTCGGTCAGCCGGGGTTTGCAGGCCCGGGATTTCGATGCGCCAGCGCCAGAGGTCCAGCCCGTAGGCCAGCCCCGCCACCGCGAGTGTCAGTAAGGTGGTCAGCAGCACCCAACGCCAGACGGGAGCCTGGTTTTTTTCCAGCGAGACCCGTTGCAGGTTGTTCAGTGCAATCACCACGCTGCCGGTTCCCAGAAGGGCGGCCACCGTAGGCGCACCACTCAAGGCCAGTCCGACCAGCCCGACCGCCAACCCCGACGCTGGTCCCACAATGGCATAGGCGTTTCGGAAGGCGCTGGCCGCCATCGCGTAAAACACCAGTGCCATGAAACCGAGTTGCGCCAGGGCGGGTGTGGTTTCATGAGACAGCTGGGCCAACCCCAGGCTGGCAATCAGGGCCAGCAGACCGGCGTCTGCAATGGCGCGGGCATAGTCGACTGGATCGGCTTCACCGCCAAAGGCAAACGCCACTGGCTGGGCTTGAGGGCTGCGTGCAAGGTAGTAAATGGCGTACCAGGTGGCCAGCAAGGTCAGGGTCAGCAACAGTACAAACGGGATGCGTACTGCCAGGGCGGGATCAAGAAAGGCAAACAGCTTGATGGCCAATGCACCCATCCAGTAAGGTGCCAGCGCTTCAAATTCTCCCGACTGCCCCAGCAGTTGCGGGTGCAGCCAGTTGGTCTGACCGCTGGCCAACGCACGCATGACGCCAAAGGCGGCGAGGTCTTCATTTTTCCATGGTCCACGGCCCAGAAAACCGGGCAACACGTAGGCCAGAGAGAACAACAGCAGGGCGAGCCGGGGCAGGCGGCGAACCGCAGACTGGGCAATGATGGCTGGGGAAGGCTTGTTCAATGGATGTCAACGCTAAACGGGGAATGCCCGATTTTGGGTCAAAAAAAAGCAGCCTGAGATTCAGGCTGCTTTTTTTGGTGAGGCGGGAGAGGGTGTCTCAGCTCACTCGGCAGCAGCGGGCGCTGCTTCTTTGGCGGCAGTTTTGCCAAAGCGGTTGCGGAACTTCTCAACGCGGCCACCCATGTTGTCCACGGATTTTTGTGTGCCGGTATAAAACGGGTGCGACTCGCTGGACGTATCGAGCTTGTACAGGGGCAGTTCGCGACCGTCGTCCATCTTTACCATTTCCTTGGTATTCACGCATGAGCGTGTGACGAATTTGAAGTTGTTGGACAAGTCCATAAAACAAACTTCGCGGTAGTTGGGGTGAATGCCTTCTTTCATGATCTATCCTTGTTCGTTTCGGCAGCCACCTGAACCATTTCCAGGCACTTTCCGTTAAGCCTCACATTATGCCATGGAATCAACCACTTAGCGCAATTCTTGGAGGTTTTGTGCCAGCCGGGGCCGCGGAACCGGCTTCGCCGGGCCGCAGGCTGAAGGCTGCGGCTCCGAGCACGCCTGCGCGGGCTTGGACAGCCTTCAGATGCGCCGCCTCTGGCGGCGTGGCGCCCTGCAAGGGCAGCGGCCCCCTCGGGGGGCAGGGAGTTACGTGAAGCGAACGACCGTGGGGGCCATTCACCGAATCGAGGGGATCGCTTTCAGGCTGCGGATCGCGCCGTCGCCAATCGCTGCGCCAAACCGTTTGGCCAGGCGCTCGGCAACGTTTTCCCGTCGCGTGTAGTCGATGATTTCCTCGGTCTTGACGATCTCGCGCGCCACATATTCGAGCGAACCGAGGTTGTCGGCCAGCCCCAGTTCGATCGCCTGCTGGCCAGTCCAGAACAGGCCGCTGAACATCTCCGGCGTTTCCTTCAGACGCTTGCCGCGCCCGGCTTTGACAACAGCGATGAACTGCTGGTGGATCTGGTCCAGCATCGACTGCGCATAAACACGCTGCTTGTCGGTCTGCGGGCTGAAGGGGTCGAGAAAGCCCTTGTTCTCGCCGGCCGTCAGCAGGCGGCGTTCCACGCCGACCTTGTCCATCAGACCGGTGAAACCAAAGCCGTCCATCAGCACACCGATGCTGCCGACGATGCTGGCCTTGTCGACAAAAATCCGGTCTGCCGAGGCGGCCACGTAGTAGGCAGCGGAAGCGCAGGTTTCCTCGACCACGGCGTATACGGGCTTCTTGTGTTTGGCCTTGAGGCGGACAATCTCGTCGCTCATCATGCCGGCCTGCACCGGGCTGCCGCCGGGTGAATTAATCAGCAGCACCACGGCCTTGGCCCCCTCGTCTTCAAAAGCGGCACGCAACGCGGCGTTGACAAACTCGGCACTGGCGTCGGCGCCCGCAGCAATTTCGCCCTTGATCTCGACCACCGCGGTGTGCGGCGTGGTCACGCTGGAGGTGGTGCTCCGATGCATCGCAAACCAGACCAGGAACACAAAAAATGCCAGCCAGGACAGGCGGACGAACGTTTTCCAGCGTCGCGTGGCTTTTTGCTCATTGAGAGCCGAAAACGCCAGTTTCTCCAGCGTGGCGCGCTCCCAGCCGGGCTTCAGCGCGGGGTCGGCCGCACTGCGCTTCGCTATGTTTTCAGGAGCTGCTGATGCAGACCCGACATGGGCTGGAGGCCGATTTGGATCGTGATCCGGGTCGTCGTACGGGTCGTTGCGGTTTGAATCATTCATAAGCAGTAGTTTAGAACCCGATTAGAAGTCGATGGCCTTCAATTTGTAGGAGGTATGCCAGAAAACAAGTCCATCACGCTCGGAAAGGTCTATTTTCACCAGCCCCCCGTGGCAGGGGCCGCCGCTGCAGGCGCCGGTGTCGGGGCGGTAGGCTGCGCCGTGGCTGGCGCACAGCAGCCATTGCCCACTGTTGTCGAAGATCCGGTTGGGCTGCCAGTCCAGTTCCATCGCCACGTGGGTGCAACGGTTCAAATAGGCGTGCGGTCGTCCCTCAAAGCGGATGGCAAAGGCCCGGCAGGTCTGGCCGGCGTAATACACATCAAAAGGCACGGCCTCGCCGCCTTCGGCCAGTTCGCCTGCCCGGCACAGGGTGATGGGGACGTCGGCCAGTTCTGCCATGTCAGGCATTGAGCAGCAGCCAGTCGTGCAGTTCCTGCACGGAGTGCGCAACGAAACGCGGCTCGAGAACATGAAACGCTGCACTCTCGTGCGCACCGTAACTCACACCCACGCTGGCGCAGCCGGCAGAAACCGCCATTTGCAGGTCGTGCGTGGTGTCGCCGATCATCAGCGTGCGGGCCGGCGTCACGCCGAACTCGTCCATCAGTTCGTGCAGCATGCGCGGGTGGGGCTTGCCGGCCGTTTCATCGGCGGTGCGCGATCCGTCAAAACACCCCTTGAGCTCCACCGCCTGCAGCGCCTCGTCCAGCCCGTGCCGGCTTTTCCCGGTGGCCACCGCCAGCTTGTGACCGCGCGTCCTGAGTGCGACCAGCATCGGCAACACGCCGTCAAACAGGCTGATGTCGTTCTGGTGGCCGACGTAGTGGTGCCGGTAACGCGCGCCGAGTTCGGGGTATTTGCTCTCAGGCACGTCGGGC
>JBKJIV010000201.1:0-27290 GCA_046598365.1 Polaromonas sp.
GGCGCGGCGCTTAATTTGATCAACTTCAAGCACCCGCTGGCCCACGTGCACGCAGGCTACGACCGAACCAGCCCCGTGTACCTGGCCGACTACGCCACAGCAGACGACGGCACGGGCCTGGTGCATTCCGCGCCCGCGTATGGTGTGGAAGACTTCAACTCCTGCATCAAAAACGGCATGACTTACGACGAGGTACTCAACCCCGTGCAAGGCAACGGCGTCTACGCGCGCGATCTGCCGCTGTTCGGTGGCCAGTTCATATGGAAGGCGACACCGATGGTGATAGACGCGCTGCGCGATGCGGGCCGCCTTTTCGCCACACAGAACATCGAGCACAGCTACCCGCATTGCTGGCGGCACAAAACACCGGTGATCTACCGCGCATCGGCCCAGTGGTTCATTCGCATGGACGAAGGCGTGGGCGTATTCACCACCGACAAAGCCCCGCAGACGCTGCGCCAAACGGCCTTGGCCGCCATTGAATCGACCCAGTTCTACCCCGAGAACGGTAGAGCCCGCCTACGCGACATGATCGCGGGCCGACCCGACTGGTGCATCAGCCGCCAGCGCAACTGGGGCGTGAATATCCCCTTCTTCATGCACAAAGCCACTGGCGAGTTGCATCCGCGCACGCTGGAGATCATCGACCAGGCAGCAGCCATTGTTGAAAAAGGGGGTGTGGAGGCCTGGAGCAAATTGAGTGCGACTGACGTGCTCGGGCCAGAAGGCGCCGACTATGACAAAAGCACCGACATTCTGGAAGTGTGGTTTGACTCGGGCACCACGCACTTCACCGTGCTTAAAGGCAGCCATGGTGAAAAAGATAAGCAAGGTCGCTACCTGCACGCCCACAACACCGGCCCCGAGGCGGATCTGTACCTCGAAGGCCACGACCAACACCGTGGCTGGTTCCACTCCTCCCTCCTGACCAGCGCCGCCATGAATGGCCGCGCGCCGTACCGGGGCTTGCTGACGCATGGCTTCACCGTGGACGGGCAAGGCCGCAAGATGAGCAAGAGTATGGGCAACTACATGCCGCTTGCTGAGTCAGCTCAGAAGTACGGCGGCGAAATTTTGCGCTTGTGGTGCGCGTCCACCGACTACTCGGGCGACCTCGCCATCGACGACAAAATCCTGGCGCGCGTGGTCGATGCTTATCGCCGCATCCGCAACACGCTGCGCTTTCTGCTGGCCAACATCAGCGATTTCGACCCGGCCAAGGACGCCGTGCCACTTGGGCATATGCTGGAGATAGACCGCTACGCCCTAAACCGCGCGGCGCAGCTGCAGGCCGACATCCTGGCGCACTACGAGGTGTATGAGTTTCACCCGGTGGTCTCGAAACTACAGATCTACTGCAGCGAAGACCTGGGTTCCTTCTACCTGGACATCCTGAAAGACCGGCTCTACACCACCGCTCCCAAATCGCTGGCGCGGCGCAGTGCGCAAACCGCGCTGTATCAAATCACCCACGCCATGCTGCGCTGGATGGCACCGTTCTTGAGCTTCACGGCTGAAGAAGCGTGGACCGTGTTTGGCAGTTCGGAGTCGATCTTCATGGAAACCTATGCTGACTTGGGTACGCCCGACGAAGCCTTGCTGGCGAAGTGGACACGCATCCGCGAGTTGCGCGACACTGTCAACAAGGACATCGAAGTTTTGCGTGCCGATGGCAAAGTCGGCTCGTCATTGCAGGCCCATGTGACGCTGGAACTTCCCGACGCCGACCATGCGCTGCTGGCCAGCCTGGGCGATGACATGAAGTTCGTCTTCATAACCTCTGCTATTGATTTGGTAGCTGGCGAAAACATGTCTGTGAAGACAGAGACCAGTTCGTTCACTAAATGCGAGCGTTGCTGGCATTACAGGGATGATGTTGGGCATGATGCCGCCCATCCCACCATTTGTGGCCGCTGCACCAGCAATCTGTTTGGTGCGGGCGAAGACCGGAAATTTGCTTAGAAAAACAATATGGCCAAAACCAATTCCTCCAAAACATCAGGCGCGATGCTCCCGTGGCTGGGCCTGGCGTTGATCCTTCTGATTGCAGATCAGTTCACCAAGGTGCTGATCCTGGGCTATTACAAACTCGGGGACGCCACTTACGTGACGAGCTTCTTCAACGTGGTTCGCGTGCACAACAGCGGCGCCGCCTTTTCGTTTCTGGCTTCAGCCTCGGGCTGGCAGCGATGGTTTTTCACCGTCATCGGTATTGCAGCCGCGCTTTTTATCGTCTGGATGTTGCGCTCACACGCGGGGCAAAAGCTGTTTTCATTTGCGCTCGCCTGCATTCTGGGCGGCGCAGTTGGCAATGTGATCGACCGCATGCTGCACGGCTATGTTGTCGATTTTCTGGACTTCCACTACGGCAACTGGCATTTCCCGGCGTTCAACATTGCCGATAGCGCCATCACCGTCGGTGCGGTTTGCCTGATTCTGGACGAGCTGCTTCGCGTCAAAAAAAGCAGCTAGGGAAAGCGCTCGCTCGGCCGGCGCGAAACATGCCCGGCAAGCAGCTATAGTGCCTGTAACGTTATGAAGCATTTGCTCAATCTACTGGCGGCCATTGCGCTGCTCGTCTGGGGTACCCACCTGGTGCGCACGGGCATCCTGCGCGTGTTCGGCGCCAACCTGCGCCAGGTTCTGTCGCACAGCATCAGCAACCGTTTCACGGCCGCACTCTCAGGTGTCGGTGTGACGGCCCTGGTGCAGTCCAGCACCGCCACCGCGCTGATCGTCTCGTCGTTTGTCGGCCAAGGGCTGATCACGCTGCCGATGGCGCTGGCCGTGATGCTGGGCGCCGACATCGGCACCAGCCTCATGGCGGTGCTGTTCTCGCTCGACCTTTCCTGGCTGTCGCCACTCTTCATCTTCACAGGCGTGGTGCTGTTCATTTCCCGCCAGTCCAACAATGTCGGCCGTTTTGGCCGCATTCTGATCGGCTTGGGCCTGATGCTGCTGGCCCTTAGCCTGGTGACTGACTCGACGCAAGTGCTGACGTCGCACCCGGCTGTCAAGGCCCTGCTGGCGACCCTCAGCAGCGACCTGCTGCTGGAGATAACCGTCGGCGCTGCGCTGGCCGTGGTGTCCTATTCCAGCCTGGCCATTGTGCTGCTGACCGCCACACTGGCGGCCTCCAACGTCATCCCGCTGGACGTGGCGCTGGGACTGGTGCTGGGTGCCAACCTGGGGAGCGGCCTGCTGGCGGTATTGACCACCACCCGGTCGGCCATCGAAGTGCGGCAGGTGCCGCTGGGCAACCTGGTGTTCAAATTGTTAGGAGTCGCCGCCGCCGCGCCGTTTGTAGGCTTGTGGCTGCGTTACTCGTCACCCTACCTTGGCGGAGCAGCGACCGCGGTGGTGCTGTTTCACCTGATCTTCAACATGGCGGTAGGCGTGGCTTTCATCGGCTGGACACAAGTCGTGGCGCGCTGGGTCGAAAAACTCCTGCCGCGGCCGGTCAAAGGCAGCGCAAGCAACGGTCGGCCACACCATCTGGACCCCTCGGCCCTGGCCACACCGTCATTGGCCATTTCCTGCGCAGCCCGTGAGGCCCTGCACCAGGCCGACATCGTCGAGAACATGCTCAACGGCATGCTCATCGTCATTCGTTACAACAATTTGCGGCTGGCCGAAGACCTGCGCAAGATGGACGACACCGTCGATGAGCTGTATTCAGCCATCAAGTACTACCTGACCAAAATCTCGCGCGAAGCGCTGGGTGAGGAGGAGAGCCGGCGCTGGACCGACATCATCAGCTTCACCATCAACATGGAGCAGATCGGCGACATCATCGAGCGCGTACTGATAGACATCGAGGACAAAAAAATAAAACCCGGCCGCAACTTCTCGGAGGCCGGCATGGCGGAGATCTGCGAGCTGCACAAGCACCTGGTCGACAACCTGCGTCTGAGCATGAGCGTGTTTTTGAACGGCAGCGTGCGCGACGCGCAAAAACTGCTGGAAGAAAAAGCCCGCTTTCGCGACCTGGAGCGTGCTTACGCCACCACCCATTTGGGCCGCCTCTCGGACAACACCACGCAAAGCATAGAGACCAGTTCGCTGCACATCGACCTGATCAGTGACATGAAGCGCATCAATTCGCACATCTGTTCAATCGCCTACCCCATTCTTGACTCCGCAGGCGCCTTGGCTCCTAACCGCTTGCGCCAGATCGCGATCGCTGACGAATCCCCGGCCAACCCGACCATGCCATGAACCCCAACGCGGATCAGTTGTGGCGCGGGCCGCGCTGGACGCTGGCCGTGCTGCTGGCCCTGCTGGGCATGTTGGGCCCTTTTTCGATAGACACCTACCTTCCGGCGTTTTCGGGCATCGCGCGCTCACTGGGTGCGACGCCGGTAGAGATGCAGCAGACCCTGTCGGCCTACCTGTTCGGCTTTGCCTTCATGAACCTGTTTCACGGCGCCCTCGCAGACAGCTTTGGTCGTCGCCCGGTGGTGTTGGGGGGCATTGCGATGTTCACCATCGCGTCTGCCGGTTGTGCGCTGTCGCAAAGTATTGAGCAACTGGTTTTCTTCCGAGCCTTGCAAGGTCTCTCGACCGGTGCGGGCATTGTGGTGTCGCGCGCGGTGATCCGGGATATGTTTCCGCCAGCGCAGGCGCAGAAAATGATGAGCCAAGTGACGATTTATTTCGGCGTGGCACCGGCCATCGCGCCCATCATTGGCGGATGGCTTTTCGTGCACACCAACTGGCATGCCATTTTCTGGTTTCTCACTGGCATCGGGGCGCTCCTCTGGATCGCAAACTTCAAATTGCTGCCCGAAACGCTGCATGTCAGTGAGCGCCAGTCCTTTCATGTGAAACACCTGATGCGCGGATACTGGCAGCTTGGCTCAAGCGCGCGCTTTCTGCTGCTTGCGCTGGCCAGTGGCATACCTTTCAACGGCATGTTTTTGTATGTGCTCTCAGCGCCGGAATTTTTGGGCACACATCTGGGCCTCTCACCCAAGGGATTTTTCTGGTTTTTTGTGCTCACCATCAGCGGCATCATGTCTGGCGCATGGGTCAGCGGGCGCATGGCTGGAAAAATTGCGCCCAAGCAGCAAATTCGTCACGGCTTCGTCATCATGCTGATCATCGCGGTGATCAATCTGCTGGCCAATGTGTTTTTCAAGGCGCACGTGTCCTGGGCCATGTTTCCGATAGCGGTGTTTGCGTTTGGCTGGGCAATGATGGTGCCGGTGGTGACGCTGCTGGTGCTGGATCTTTACCCCGAGCGCCGCGGTATGGCCTCGTCATTGCAGGCCTTTGTTGGTTCGGCGGCAAACGGCATCGTCGCTGGCGTGATCGCGCCGCTGGTCATGCATTCCACCGTGGCATTGGCAGCGTCCTCACTGCTCATGATGGGTGTTGGGTTGTTCGCCTGGCTGTATCTGCATCACCGTTGGCCTGAGATCGGCGACGCTGTGTCCAGATAAAACCCTGGCGGGTTTACCTCGGCTGGTGCATGTTCAACACATCCGCCTGGATCAGCGCAGCCTCGCGCGTGAACTCGTTGTTATGCATGCATTCCATGACGTCGGAGGCGTCCATGAGGACGAAACGTTCGACCTCTCCATCCTGATTCACCGGCTCCACGCCGTGGGGCACGGTGCAGCAGTACCAATCGATGCGCTCAATCACGTAACCCGCTCCGCCGCCATCGTCACAGGGACGGCGGATCTCCAGCTGGCCGCCGAAGGAAATGCTCTCAAGGTCACCCAATCGAAGCCCGGCTTCCTCCCAGGTCTCCCGCTCCAGCGCACTGGCCAATGTGTCGTTGGCGCCGACCATTCCTCCCATCAGGGTATCCCACAGACCGGGGTCATTGGCCTTGGACAATGACCGCTTCTGCACCCAGTGGCGCCCGTCTGCCGACAAGCCGACAAGGTGGACAGCACGTGTGGGAATGCCCAGCACCCGGACCACCGCCCGCTCCACCGTCCCCACTCGTACGCCTTGCAAGTCATTCACCGCCAACTGCTCATCGCGCCAGGCATGGGCCAGGCCGAGATCGCGCAGGGCAAACGCCAACGCGTGCAGTCCAGCAGTCGGCTCCCCCGCGATGCTCCAGGCGGGGGCACCGAAATGATCCGAAATTGATAGGACACGATGCTCAGCATTAAAGGGCAAGGTGGCGGCTTTGTTTAAAACCTCTGGCTCAACCGATCCAATCACCACGCCGCCCGCCAGCAAAGGCACGCGCGGCCGCAACGGGGCCAGGTTGCTCCCGGCGCGCAACGCCTCCAGCCAATGAGGGTCAAGCCCTTTCAGCAAATCACCGCTCACAGCGTCAGTATGGTGCAACCCGTGGTCTTGCGGGCTTCCAGCGAGCGGTGCGCTTCCTGCACCTGCTCCAGCGGAAAGCGCTGGTCGATGCGGATATGGACCTTGCCGCTGCTGACCATGGCAAACAGTTCGTCCGCCATGGCCTGCGTACTTTCACGGGTGGCAATGTGGGTGAACAGCGTGGGGCGCGACACGTACAGCGAGCCCTTGGCTGCCAACAAACCAATGTCCAGCGGCTCGACCTTGCCAGAAGCGTTGCCGAAGTTGGCCAGCAGTCCAAAAGGTTGCAGGCAATCCAGCGACTTGAGGAAAGTGTCCTTGCCTACCGAGTCATAGACCACCTTAAGGCCTTTGCCGCCGGTGATTTCCTTCACGCGCGCCACAAAATCTTCCTTGGCGTAATTGATGGCAAAGGCCGCACCGTTGGCCGTGGCGAGTGCGCATTTTTCGTCCGAACCGGCCGTGCCAATGAGTTGCAATCCCATCGCCTTGGCCCATTGGCAGGCGATCAAGCCCACACCACCCGCAGCGGCATGGAACAACACAAAATCGCCAGCCTGCAGGCCGCCCTGCGGCTGGGTACGGCTCAGCAGGTATTGCGTAGTGAGGCCCTTGAGCATCATGGCCGCGCCAGTTTCGAAAGAAATCGAATCAGGTAGCTTGCAGACACACTTGGCAGGCATGACACGCACCTCGCAATAGCTGCCTGGCGGCTGGCTGGCGTAGGCGGCGCGGTCGCCGGCCTGAAGGTGCGTGACGCCCTCACCGACCGCCTCGACCACACCCGCAGCCTCCATGCCCAGTTGCAGGGGCATGGGAAGTTTGTATACGCCGCTGCGCTGGTAGACGTCGATGTAGTTCAGGCCCACTGCCTTGTGACGGATGCGGATTTCTCCCGGACCGGGATCGCCAACGGTGATCTCCACCAGCTTGAGCTCTTCGGGTCCGCCGTGCTGGGTAATCTGGACGGCTTTGGAGGTGGTAGAGGTCATGGGGTTCCTTGGGATGCGGTTGGGGTTGGAATGGAAGGTTTTGCATCCTGCCACGAATCAATCGGGCCTGCTTGACCAGCGCCCATGTTCCCCGCGTTGAGCCATGTGTTCAGCCAGCCTTCAGCTTGAGACCGTCACGCTGGTTACAGTCGGGTGCATGTCAACCGGCCTGAATCTTCGTACCGCCCTGCTGCTGCTGGTGCCGCCCATGCTGTGGGCTGGCAACGCCGTGGTGGGGCGTCTTGTGCACGAACTGGTGCCGCCCATCACGCTCAATTTTTTGCGCTGGGCGTTGGCGTTTGTGATTCTTCTGCCGATGGCCGGCTGGGTGCTGCGCCGGGGCAGTGGCCTCTGGCCACACTGGAAGCGGTTCTTGCTTCTGGGCTTGCTCGGGGTGGGAGCCTACAACGCTTTGCAATACCTGGCCCTGCAGACCTCCACGCCGCTCAATGTCACCCTGGTGGCATCCAGCACGCCGGTTTTCATGCTGGGCATTGGCTGGCTATTTTTCGGGCAGCGCGTGAGCCGTCGGCAAATAGCCGGGGCGATCCTGTCGATTGCCGGTGTGCTGGTTGTGTTGTCACGCGGTCAGTGGGCCCTGCTGAGTCAGGTTGAGCTGGTCATCGGTGATCTGTATGTGCTGTTGGCCACGATGGCGTGGGCGTTTTACAGCTGGCTGCTATCGCAGCCGAAAGAACCGCCTGCCCTACGCCAGGACTGGGCTGCATTTTTAATGGCACAAATCATTTTTGGGCTCGCCTGGTCCGGGATGTTTGCCGCTGGCGAGTGGGCGCTAACCGACGCGCATATCAGCTGGGGTTGGCCATTGGCCGCCGCCCTGCTTTTTGTTGCCGTCGGTCCCGCCATTCTGGCCTACCGTTGCTGGGGCCTGGGCGTGCAGCGCGCAGGTCCCGCCATCGCCGGGTTTTTTGCCAACCTCACGCCCTTGTTTGCGGCTTTGCTCTCAGCCGCTTTCCTGGGCGAGTTGCCCAGCCTGTATCACGCCTTTGCGTTTGGGCTGATTGTTGGCGGAATCGTGGTTTCTTCGCGCCGCTGAGCCATCACCCGGCCATGCGTACCCGGCGCGCCGTTTCTTCGGCCCGGGCATCATCAATTTCGCGCATCACCGCACTCATGTCGACGGCCCCTGCTTTGCGTTCAAATCGGCCGGTGAGAATTGTCTCTGGATCCAACACACCGCGCTGGTAAAGATCCCACATTTCCAGGCCATAGTGGGTGGGCAACAGGTCGGGCGCGAAGCGGCCAAAAAAGTTGCGCAGATTTTCAACATCGCGCAGCAGCATCCGGGCGGCGTGGTTGTTGCCGGCGGCATCCACGGCCTGCGGCAGATCGATGATGACGGGGCCGTCTTCGGCCAGCAGGATATTGAACTCGGACAGATCGCCATGAACAACGCCGGCACACAACATGCGCACCACCTGCGTCAGGAGCATGGCGTGGTGCCGTCGGGCAGCTTCAGGCGTGAGCACCACATCGTTCAGCCGCGGCGCCGCGTCGCCATGCTCGTCGGTGACCAACTCCATCAGCAGCACGCCGTCATGAAAGTTATGCGGTTTAGGTACGCGCACACCTGCTGCTGCCAGACGATAGAGCGCATCCACCTCGGCGCTTTGCCAGGCGGCCTCTTGCGCCTGTCGGCCAAATTTAGTGCCCTTGGCCATGGCCCGGGCCTGCCGGGTGTTTTTGACCTTGCGGTTTTCGGTGTAGTCGACGGCCTGGCGAAAGCTTCGCTGCGTGGCCTCTTTGTATACCTTTGCGCAGCGTGTTTCTTCGCCACAACGCACCACGTAGACCATGGCCTCCTTGCCGCTCATGAGCTGGCGCACAACGGTGTCGATCAGGCCTTCTTCTATCAGTGATTGCAGTCGCGGGGGTGGTTTCATGCCCCTATTTTGCACTGCATGAGCAACCTGCCACGAGGAAACTCCGTTCCCGACAGTGTGTGACGGAACTGATCGATGCCCCGTCGGGGTCGAGGATGTGAACGCGGCCTAAAAAGTACCCGTGAATGCTCCACCGTCGGCGAGCACGTTCTGTCCCGTCATGTACCCGGCGTGCACGCTGCACAAAAACGCGCAGATCGCGCCGAACTCTTCGGGTGTGCCAAAGCGCTGGGCCGGAATGGTTTTTCGACGCGCATCCATCACTGCGTCCAATGGCTGTCCGGTCTTGGCGGCCGCGCCCTGCATGGTGCCGCGCAGGCGGTCGGTGTCAAAAGCGCCGGGCAACAGGTTGTTGATGGTCACGCCCTGCGCCGCGAGCTTGGTACGCGCTACGCCCGCGACAAACCCCGTCAGACCACTGCGTGCGCCGTTGGACAGCCCCAGAATGTCAATGGGTGCCTTGACCGAACTGGACGTGATGTTGACGATGCGGCCAAAACCGCGAGCGGCCATGCCGTCGACTGTCGCCTTGATCAGCTCTATGGGTGTCAGCATGTTGGCATCCACCGCCTTGAGCCAGACATCACGGTCCCAGTCACGAAAGTCACCGGGCGGTGGGCCTCCAGCGTTGGTGACCACAATATCGAAGTCTTTGCGCACTTTGAAAACTGCGGACCGGCCCTCTTCGGTGGTGATATCTGCAGCAACAAATTGAACAGTCGCACCAGCAGGACGGGCTTTGTCTGCCATCAATTTCGCTGCGGCGGCTTCCAGCACTTCAGCGCCTCGCGCCACGATGAGCACATGCACACCTTCACGCACGAGAGCCTGGGCGCATCCCAGTCCCAGTCCCTTGCTGGCGCCACACACCAACGCCCATTTGCCTTCGATACCTAAATCCATAATAATTCCGCTTCATACTGTAAGAGGGTAGGCCATGATACTGAGCAAATTCAACCGCGTTCACTGGCTGGGCTTTTGCGCGATGCTGCTGGCCAGCTCCGTGGCCCACGCGCAAAGCGAACCCGTTCTCCTCAAACGCTCCGCAGAGCTGCGCGAAGCGCCTGGTGAAAGCTCGCGCAGCCTCGCTGCACTGGCCGAACGCACGGCCCTGACCCGCTCGGGTGCGCGTCAGGGTGCGTGGATACAGGTGCGTACCGAGCAAGGTGCCACGGGTTGGGTCCACATGTTTGATGTCGGATCGTCCAGCGGCGCGGCACCCTCCGGCGCGGGCACCAACGCGCTGCGCGGTCTGACCAACTTTTTCAACAAAGGCAGCGCGCAGGGCGCTACCACCACAGCCACCTCCACCCTTGGTATACGCGGTTTGGGTGCCGAAGACCTGAACCGTTCACAGCCCAGCATTGCAGCCGTGGACCAAATCGATGGCTTGAGGATGACTGCGGACCAGGCGCGCCAGTTCGCCAGCGGCGCAGCGCTGGCCGCCCGCACTGTTGATCCGCTGCCTGAACCCGCACCGGTACAAAACACCTCTGCCACTCCGAACGCAAACCGCTAGGAATCAAGCCATGCATTCACATCCATCTGCTCGCACCGCCTGGCTCGTCTCCCTGACCCTTGCTGGCGCTTTGGCTAGCGCACCGGCATTCAGCCAGGATGCGGGAAAAGCACTCAACCTCCTCGGCTCATTCCTGCGCCAGGCAACTCCAGCTGAAACACCTGCAACGCCGCCCGCCTCACCGGGGGGAGTGTTGGGCAACTTGATGGGCGCCACCCTGGCGCCAGCTGGCGGCAATCAGGCGGCACGGGCCGGCGATCTGATTGGTTTGCTGTCCCAGTCGCTGGAGCAGATCGATGAGCCCAAGGAAATCGAGATTGGCCGTCAACTGGCAGCCGTGTTGCTCGGCAGCAAGCCGCTCTACCCGGACATGGCGATGCAGCGCTACGTCAACCAGCTGGGTCGCTGGATCAGCCTTCAGTCGTCGCGGCCGCAACTGCCATGGACATTTGCGGTGCTGGATGACCCCGGGTTCAATGCCTTCGCTGCCCCCGGTGGGTATGTGTTTGTGACCAAAGGGCTGATAGACCGGGTAGCAGATGAAGCTGAGCTGGCTGGCATTTTGGCCCACGAGATCGGCCATGTCACAGCCAAACACCACCTGCAGGCCATCGCCAAATCAGCGCGCACGGGCTTGTTGACCCAGGTGATCGGATCGCAGGTCAAAGGCCAGCTTGCGGGCGCAGTGTCGGCCCAGTTTCTCAGCCTGGGGCGAGAGCTTTACGCGCGCGGTCTGGACCAAAGTGACGAGTTTGACGCTGACCGCACGGGTGTAGCCTTGGCCGCGCGGGCCGGTTTTGACCCCTATGGACTGGTCGCCGTACTGCAGCAACTGCGCACTGCAACGCCCGACAATGCCTTGTTTGCCTTATCCCTGAGCACGCACCCACCCGCCGAGCAACGCCTGGACCTGCTGGAAAAAGCCATGGGGAACCGGCTGGATAATCTGTCAGGTCAGCCCTCTGTCACTGTCGCGCAACGCATGGAGCGGCTGGCATCGAGCCGCAGTGCTAGCAATGTGGAGGCTGGCGGGGGCAGTGCGGGCACCGGGCGGCGGGCGCCTGTTAAGAAGTAAGAGTAGGACTGCTTTTCCCAGCCTTTGGGACTGGGTCTGTCAAAGCTGTCATTGTCTCTCCCGTTGGTGGTGTGCCTGCTGGCCGGGTCTCGCCCCGGCGGGCGAGGCACTTTTCTTTGCGTCGCCAAAGAAAAGTCCCCAAAAGAAAGGCGACCCTGCTGTCTGCGTCCCCTGCGCTTCGCTTCGGGGCAACCTGCGGTGCTCGGTCCAGCCGGGGTCTGACACAAACTCGCCTTCGGCTCAAACAAGTGTCAGCCCTGGTCCGTCTGAACCTCCGCTCCTCGGCGCATACAGAAGGGGTGGAGGAGCGGATGCGGGGAGACCTGACGCGCTTCGCGCGTCAGGTCGAGAACGTGGCCGTCAAGTTTGCACGCGGCAGCAGTACACATGGCCAAATGAAGCTCCCTTCCATCGCCCAGCGGGGCGAGGGAAGGGCGGGGGGTTGGGAGTGGGGAGTCCGAACTACTGCCTCAAACGAGCCGGGGACGGAACGTGACGCATAAATATCCAACAACCCATCACTTACCAGCACGGGTGAACACAAAGATTCCCGATATCACCAGCGCAGCCCCAGCGGCAACCCACGCCGTGAAGGGCTCACCGAGAATCAGCACACCCATCAGGATGGTGGAAATCGGGCCTATCATTCCGGTCTGCGCGGTCAGGCTGGCGCCTATGCGTTCGATCGCCATCATCACCATCAGAACGGGGGCCACGGTGCACAGGGTCGCATTGAGCAGCGACAACCAGAGAACTTGGCTAGCAACGTCCGCAGCGCTCAAGGGTCTGAGTACCAAAAACTGCAGAATGCAGCACAGGCATGCCACGGTGCTCGCCAGGCCGACCAGCCGCAGCGCTCCCAATCGTTGCACCATCTCGCCGCTGTAGACCAGGTACAGCGCATAACTGATGGCACTCAGAAATACCAGCAAAGCACCCCACGCGGCATTGCTGCCAAGCAAAGTGATCTCGTGCGCAAATACCAATACCACGCCGCAATAGCTGATCGCCATGCCGATGATCTGCAGCGTCGTGACGCGTCGCCGGTAAATAACCAACCCGAGCAGCAGCACCAGGGTCGGGTTGAGGTAGAGAATCAACCGCTCCAGCGACGCCGAGATGTAGGCCAGCCCTGCAAAGTCAAGAAAACTCGCCAGGTAGTAGCCCGTAAAACCCAGCCACAAAATGCCCAACCAATCTTTCCTGGAAAGTGCGGCCTTGCCGCGGCTGGCCCACCAGGCCATCACCGCAAAAATAGGCAATGCAAACAACATGCGGTACATGATCAGCGTGACCGCGTCGACCCCGTAGCGATAAGCCAACTTGACGATGATGGCCTTGCCGCTGAAAGCAATAGAACCTAGAACCGCCAGCAACAAACCCGTTGCTATCTTGTTGCTGGCAACTTGTGCCGGCAAGCTTTTGGCAGAAAGCGTTTTGTGCTCGGAGTTGTTGTTCAAGATAGGGATTAAAAACCCACGGCCTGCCCATCGCGCCGGGCATCACTGGCCGCCACATAACCTTCAACCTTGGGGTCACCGGCGCGCCAGATGAACTGGCCCGCACCAAAGTCCTGGTAGGAATCATTGATGACTTCTACCCGGTGACCGCGATCGGTCAACCCCGCGACCGTTGCTGGATTCATCGCCGCTTCCACATTGATTTCCATGCCCGCGTTGTAGCGCCAGCGCGGCGCGTCGCAAGCGGATTGCGGGTTATGCCCGTAGTCAAGCATGCGCACCAAGGTTTGCAAATGGCCTTGCGGCTGCATGTTGGCACCCATCACGCCAAAACTCATCACCGCTTGTCCGTCTTTCGTGAGGAAGGCCGGGATGATGGTGTGAAAAGGCCGCTTGCCCGGTGCAACCTGGTTCGGACCCGCTTCAAGGCTGAAGGCGTGGCCACGATTTTGCAGGCTGATGCCGAATTCCGGCTCAACGCAGCCCGAGCCGAATCCCATGTAATTGCTCTGAATGAAGCTAACCATCATGCCGTCCTCGTCCGCCGCGGTCAGATAAATAGTTCCGCCCTTGACCGGGTTGCCGGCGCCAAAGTCCTGCGCTTTTTTCATGTCGATGAGTTTGGCACGGGCGCTGAGATAAGCGTCATCCAGCATTTGTTCGGCAGTCACCTCCATCGACGATGGCTCGGCCACGTATTTATACACATCGGCAAAAGCCAGCTTCATGGCCTCAATCTGCAGGTGCTGGGAATCCACGCCATCAACCGGCAAGGCAGCCACATCAAATTTGTCCAAAATACCCAACGCTATCAACGCGGCAATCCCCTGGCCGCTGGGCGGAATTTCATGCAGCGTATAGCCACGGTAATCTTTGGCTATGGGTTGCACCCATTCCGGCTGATAAGCTGCGAAATCCTTGGCCGTGATACTGCCACCGTGCTGAGCTGAAAACTTTTCAATGGCCTGCGCAATCTCGCCGCCATAGTAGGCCGCACCCTTGCTCGCACCAATGGCCCGCAGCGCCTTGCCGGCCGCCTTGAACTGAAACAATTCGCCAACAGCCGGTGCGCGGCCCCAGGGTAAAAAGGATTCGGCAAAACCGGGCAAGGACTTCAGTTCGTCGCTTGCTGCAGCCCACTTTTGCTGCACCACCGTCGGCACCAAATAGCCGCGCTCGGCAATTTCAATGGCCGGCTCCATCAGGTCCGCAAAGGGCAGCTTGCCAAAGCGCTCACTCATGGCGACCCAACCGGCAACCGCGCCGGGCACGCTCACAGAGTCCACGCCGCGCTTGGGTGGGGCTGATGCGTCCGAGCCATACTTTTTCTTGAAATATTCCGGCGTCCAAGCCTGCGGTGCACGGCCAGAGGCATTGAGGCCATGCAGTTCACGGCCGTCCCACACAAGTGCAAAAGCGTCGCTTCCCAGACCGTTGCTGACCGGCTCAACAATCGCCATCATCGCGGCAGCGGCAATCGCGGCATCAACAGCGTTGCCGCCCTTGAGCAACATACGCAAGCCAGCCTGAGAGCCGAGCGGATGAGAGGTGGACACCACATTGCGCGCAAACAGCGGCAGACGGGTGGAGGTGTAGGGATTGTTGTAGTCGAAGGAAATTGGTTTGGATGACATCGAAGAATTGTGAATGATTTCGCCGGACTGCGCTGAGCCCATATCCAATTCCGAGTACCCATAAAAACGGCGCCCGAAGGCGCCGCTTTACCTCGGAAAGAAAGAACTAGACATGCGGCTCTTCTTCGTGGAACGCTTCCTCGCGTTTGTTTTTCACCGCCGGTAACAACACAATCACCAGAAGCAGCACACCAGCGGCAAGTAAACCGGCCGACAACGGACGCGTGACAAATACGCTCCAGTCACCGCGGGAAAGCAGCAGGGCGCGCCGCAGGTTTTCTTCCATCATGGGGCCCAGAATAAAGCCCAGCAGCAGGGGCGCGGGTTCGGCGCCCAGCTTGATGAAGGTGTAGCCAATCACACCAAAAATCGCCACCATCCAGATGTCCCAGGTGTTGTTGTTCGTCGAGTAAACACCAATCGCGCAGAACAGCACAATCGCGGGAAACAGGTAGCGGTAAGGCACCGTCAGCAGTTTGATCCACATGCCAATGAGTGGCAGATTCAAAATGACCAGCATGGTGTTGCCAATCCACATGGAGGCAATCAGGCCCCAGAACAACTCGGGGTTGCTGGTCATCACCTGCGGACCCGGCTGGATGTTGTGAATCGTCATAGCCCCTACCATCAGCGCCATCACGGCGTTGGGCGGAATACCCAGGGTCAGCAGAGGAATGAATGAGGTCTGGGCACCGGCATTGTTGGCCGACTCAGGGCCCGCCACACCGCGGATGTTGCCTTGGCCGAAGGGGACTTCCCCCGGTTTCGTCCCCATCTTCTTCTCCAGCGCATAAGCAGCAAACGCGGCCAGCAAAGCACCACCGCCGGGAAGAATACCCAGCGCTGAACCCAAAGCCGTGCCGCGCAGCATGGCAGGCGCCATGTCCTTGAAGTCCTGCTTGGTGGGCATGAGACCGGACACTTTGGCCGTGAACACTTCACGCTCATGCTCGGGCTGCGACAGGTTGCTGATGATCTCGCCGTAACCAAACACGCCCATGGCAATCACAATAAAACCAATGCCGTCTGTCAGTTCAGGAACATCAAAGCTGAAGCGTGCCACGCCGGAGTTCACGTCGGTGCCCACCAAGCCAAGCAACAGGCCCAGCACAATCATGCCTACAGCCTTGAGCAGTGAACCCGAGGCCAGCACGACTGCGCCGATCAGGCCCAGAACCATCAGTGAAAAATACTCAGCCGGACCAAACTTGAAGGCCAGTTCGGTCAGCGGAGGTGCAAAGGCAGCCAGAATCAGGGTGCCAACGCAGCCCGCGAAAAACGATCCTATGCCGGCCGCGGCCAGCGCGGGCCCTGCTCGCCCTTTTCTGGCCATCTGGTAGCCGTCAATACATGTCACCACCGACGACGACTCGCCGGGCAGGTTGACCAAAATGGCCGTGGTTGAGCCGCCGTACTGGGCGCCGTAATAAATACCCGCGAGCATGATCAACGCAGACACCGGCGGCAGGGCATAAGTGGCCGGCAGCAACATGGCAATGGTTGCAACCGGGCCAATGCCCGGCAGCACACCGATCAAGGTCCCCAAAATACAGCCCGCCAGCGCATACAGCAGGTTGATGGGCGTGAACGCAACGCTGAAACCCAGCGAGAGATTGGTAATGAGATCCATCTTTTTTCCTTAGCCTGTGATGAAGGCGGGCCACACAGGGAACTGCAGCTTCAACGCCACGACGAAGGCCAGATAACTGCCAATCGCTAAAACCGTCGCCAGGATGAAGGTGTTTTTAACTTTCCAGCCTGCTTCTGCCATGCTGGCGATGAAGGTCACGGCGTAGATTGCAACAATCAGCCCGAAAGCGGGAAATTTGATGGCAGGCACGCCGGCCAGCAACACACCGAACATGACGTTGGCCGCAATGATGAAAAACAGCGGCTTCCAGGCCCATTTGCCGATTTTCTCGCCACCTTCGGTTTCAACAACCAGGGCCGAGAAGGTGACTGCTGCGCCCAGAACAGCCAGCAAGATGCCGAGCATCAGCGGAAAGTAGCCGGGACCCATGCGCGCGCCTGTGCCGATGTTGTAGGTGCTTGCGCCCCACGCAAACGCCACACCTACGCTCATGAACATGAGTCCGCAAAAGAAGCTTTTTTGGCTCTTGATATGCACAGCTTGTCTCCTTTATTTATTCAGAACGAATCGATGGATTGTGCATTCAACTGGCTGCGTTCGGCATGTGGCTTTCACCTACAGTCATGCGCCTTGCGCCTGCGGTGTCACGGTCGCGACCCGCCAGCAACGGATTCAGGTCATGGGTGGGGTAGTCGAGAGAATTTCCTCAATGGTGGTCATGCCTTCGGCTACTTTGAGCGCGCCTGCCAGCCGCAGCGGACGCATGCCGTCCGCCACCGCCTGGCGCCGCAGGGAATCGATACTCGGCTCTTTTGTCACCTTGTCTTTAAAAGCCTCGGTCACGGTCAGCAATTCATACAGGCCCATGCGGCCCAGAAACCCGGTCATGCGGCAGTCAACACAACCCGCCGGTTTGTAAGGCCGGTAGCCTCCGTTGATTTGCCAGGGCGTGACCACCTCTGCAAGGGTTTCGCGCGACGTGTCCTCATCCTTCTCGCGGCACTGCAGACACAGGGTGCGGACCAATCGCTGGGCCAGCACACCCAGCAGCGTGGCATTGATAAGGTACGAGGGCACACCAAGCTCCATCATGCGCGATACCGCCGACGGTGCGTCGTTGGTGTGCAGCGTGCTGAACACCAGATGCCCGGTCAGCGCCGCCTGCACCGCCATTTCAGCGGTCTGCAGATCCCGTATTTCGCCGACCATGATGATGTCCGGGTCCTGTCGCATCAACGCGCGCAGTCCTTCAGGAAAATCAAAATCCAGATGGGCTTGTACCTGGGTCTGGTTAAACGCCGGCTCGATCATCTCGATGGGGTCTTCAATCGTGCTGACGTTGACTTCCTCGGTCGCAATGCGTTTGAGCGTGGCATACAGGGTGGTGGTCTTGCCCGAACCAGTAGGGCCGGTTACCAGAATAATGCCGTGTGGACGTTTGACCAGTTGCTCCCAGCGCGTGGCGTCGTGCTGTGAAAAACCCAGTGCATCCAGATCCTTGACGGTGGTGTCGGGGTCAAAAATACGCATGACCATTTTCTCGCCGAAAGCAGTGGGCAGCGTTGACAAGCGCATTTCAATCTCGTCACCACGCTGGTTGCGGGTCTTGATGCGGCCGTCCTGCGGCCGGCGTTTTTCCACCACATCCATGCGACCCAGCAGCTTGATACGCGCGGTCATCGCGTTGTGAACGCCCATGGGCAACTGGTAAACGGGATGCAAGATGCCGTCGATCCGGAAGCGGATCACGCCCTGCTCACGCCGCGGCTCCAGATGGATGTCACTGGCGCGCTGGTCGAAAGCGTACTGCCACAACCAGTCCACCACCTGCACCACGCCCTGATCGTTTGCATCGAGTTGCTTGTTGGTTTTGCCCAGTTCTACCAGTTGCTCAAAACTGGCCGCGCCAGCATTGCCGCCCGATTTCATGGCCGCTCTAACCGACTTGGCCAGCGCAAAAAACTCTGCGGTGTACCGGGAAATGTCCGTCGGGTTGGCTACCACCAAGCGCACGCTGCGCTTGGACTGGCGCTCCACTTCGGACACCCAGTCGGTAATAAAAGGCTCGGCAGTGGCCACCACCACTTCGGAAGGTGTCACTTGCACCGGCAAAACTTTGTGCCGCTCGGCATACAGTGCCGACATTGTGTCTGCCACCTTGCCCACGTCCACCTTGAGCGGATCAATACGCAGATAACCCAGGTTGGCACGCCCAGCCAGCCACTGGGTGATTGTTTCAATGTCCAGTGGCTTGCCGTCGGCGACACGTGTCATGCTGACACTGGCCAGACGGATCAGCGGATGCTGGGCGGTTTGCACCTGAGCGCAGCGCGCAATCGTCCGCTGCGCCTCGGCGGCAGAGATCACACCGTCTTCGCTCAACCACTCCACAAGGCGACGCCAATCCAGCGGGCCAACGTGGCGGGATTTGGCGGTCGGCTCAGGACGGGAGGTAGGGGGCATCGCGGCGCGCATGGTCGCACTGTAACCCACCATCAGGGGCGCGATGGATCAGGCAAGCGGTTTGAAAAGTCGCAGCCATTTCTTTGCGGGTAAACCCCAGCGCGATTCGATGACATCGGCCCTTCGCACCAACTCAGTGCGATCGGGACGGGAGGGCTGGCGTTGTGCCGCAACAATTGTGTTGCCCTCCCGTGTTGGCTTGAAAGCCCATACCGCATCGGCGCCAAAGGCCCGGGTGATTTTTTCCTGAGATGTCGTGTAGCTGGAGTCACGCCCAAACAGATTGACCGTCATGACCCCCTCTTCACTGAGCAAGTCTCTGCAATGCGCGTAGAAGTCCTCGCTGTCGAGCACTGGCGCAGCCGCTTCATGGTCGTACAGGTCCACCTGCAGAGCATCCACGGTGCCGCGGTGCGACTCGCGGCAGATTTCTTGCGCGGCGTCCGCGTTAATCACCTTGAGGCGAAGGTCGTCCTGCGGCAATTTAAACCACAGCCGACATGCAGCAATGACTTGCGGGTTGAGCTCCACGGCGGTGGTTTTCATCTTCAGTTTTTTGTAGCAAAACTTCGTGAGCGCCGCCGACCCCAGTCCCAGCTGCATGGCATGCTGCGCCGCCACCGTGGACGCTTCGCAAAACAGCAGCCAAACCATCATGCGCTGGACATATTCCAGCTCGATCTCGTAGGGCTTGTCCATCAACATCGACCCCTGCACCCAGGGACTGCCAAGGTGCAGGTAGCGAACATCGCCGTAGTCTGAAAAGTTGACTTCGGGCAAATGGGGTTGAGCGGCGCTTCGGGAGTTGGGTTCTTTGCGGGGCATGCAGCTATTAAACCAGCCCCTCTTTTTCAAACACTTCGCGCCAGGCCGCGAGCTTGCGGTCAAAGGACCAGGACGCATTGGCCGGGCTGGTTGATGGCAACTTGTAAACAGGTAAGCCCAGCAAAGCGGTATGGCGTGAATGCCTGAAGCTTTCCCCCCCGTTATGGGCGATGGCCTGCAAAGCGGGGCGACGCCGGGTCAAAGCAGAAAAGTCATTGAGGACCTGACCGCGGATGGCACTGTCCAGACTACCCTCTCTTTCGCAGCTTGCGTACACATCCCAAACACCGAGGCCTTTTGACAACAGCCATCTGCTGCGACTTTGATAGCTTTTATCTCCACTTTCTACTGGGCCATCTGACCAAATCGCCTGCAATATCCGCCAAAAACTGTTTTGCGGGTGTCCGTAGTACTGTTGGCTCGCCAGGGAAACCACACCCGGAAAACTGCCCAGAATCAACAGCCGCGTGCGGCTGGAGACCAGGGGCGCAAGCCCGGTCAGCACGTCAGCAATGCCTTCAGTTTCGGCAAAGCCGTTTGTGCATTGGCGGTGATCGCCCCGGCGAGTTCCAGTGCGGTCATGCCACGCAGCTCGGCCACCACGGCCGCTATGCGCGGCAGCTCAGCAGGCTCGTTGCGGCCTTGGCCCTGACCCTGCGCGCGCTGTGCGGCTGTTGTGTAAACCCATTGCGGCGGGATATCAGGCGAGTCGGTTTCCAGCACCAGCGCATCCAATGGCAACTCGGCCGCCAGCCGCCGCAGTTGCAGGGCCGCCTCAAAAGTCACCGCGCCGCCAAAACCCAATTTGAAGCCCAGCTTGATGAATTCCGCCGCTTGCTGGGAACTGCCATTAAAGGCATGTGCAATGCCGCTCCACCCGCCCTCAGGCACCAGCTCGCGCAAATGCTTGAGCAGCCGGTCCGCCGAGCGCCTCACGTGCAGGATCACAGGCAAACCATGTTGACGCGCCAACAAAAGTTGTTGGCGATAGAAAAACTCCTGGCGCTCACGCAAGGGGCTCTCATTTAATTCGGGCACAAAGTAGTCCAGTCCGATTTCGCCCACTGCAACCAGGCGCGGGTCGCCTCTGCGCAGGCTCAATTCCGTGTCCAGAAGCGCCAGGTCATCGTCATGCGCCTGTTTGACATAAAGCGGGTGAATCCCCAAAGCGTAACTGTCCCCAAATTCGTGCGCAAGTTGACGCACTGCAGCAAAGTTGGCAACCCCGGTGGCTGGGAGCACGCAGTGCGTCACGCCCGCAGCAGTGGCCCGGGACCGCATGGCGGCACGGTCCGCCGCGAACTCGCCAGCGTCCAGGTGGCAGTGGGTATCTATCCAGCAGGGCATGGCTGAATAATGCCTGAACCAATTGCCGGTACTCATATCCAACTTGGGTGCAGAAATGACCTATACGTGATACCGTGCATTTCATCAGCCCAAAAACCCACAATTGCAGGTGATACGGATGCGCAGGCCAGCCCTCTACAGCAGCTCCAGCCGACCTTCTCAGGATCCGGCGCGAGACCCTCCCCTCGACACCAGTGCGCAGGCGGGGCAGGCCCCCATCCTTGTCACTCCCCGATTTTTCTCCGCCTCAAACCCCCGTCTTCTTTGGCTCGCCGTCACGTTGCTGGCGGTACTTCTGCTTGTCAGTTTGTCGCTGTCGCTTAAGCCCATGCAACGCCGCTTGACTCAAGCGGACATCAACGCCGCTGTGTTGAAGACACTGGAAACTGTCCAGTTGCCGTCTGCGGAGTCCAAGGCTTATGAAGTCATCAGGCCTTCGGTGGTCCGTGTGATGGGTTATGGAAGAAGCAAGGACGGTACCCAAGACGTGGAAATGGGTGTTGGCACCGGCGTGGTGATTGTCGACAAGGGCATCATCCTGACCAATCTGCATGTGGTGCAGGGCGCGCAGAGCATCAAGGTGGTTTTTTCAGACGGCCTGGAGTCCACTGCAAACATCACCGGCACCCAGCCGGAGAACGATCTGGCTGTGCTGCAAGCCCACAAAATTCCCGATGACATGATTGCGGCCACCATGCGTTCTACCGGCGACCTGGCTCCCGGCGACCATGTGCTGGCTGTCGGCTATCCCTTCGGCATCGGCCCGTCGGCCTCAGCGGGTGTCATCTCGGGTTTGAAACGCACCTTCCGTTCACCGGATGGCGGGCAAGCCATCAAGAACCTGATTCAATTTGACGCCGCCGCCAACCCCGGCAACTCCGGCGGCCCACTGGTCACCATGGACGGAGAAGTCGTCGGCATCGTCACCGCCATCTTCAACCCCAACCAGCAGCGCAGTTTTGTCGGTATTGCTTTCGCCGTACCGATTGAAAACGCCGCCTCCGCCATCGGCATGCATCCCTTCTGAAAGACGTCTCCCCATGCAAAACCAAAACTCCACGCCCAACCCCGATACCGCTCAGCTCATGGAGCAAATCCTCTATGAGGTCAAACGCGTGGTGGTGGGACAAGACCGTTTTCTGGAGCGCGTGATGGTGGCCATACTGGCCCAGGGCCATCTGCTGGTGGAAGGCGTGCCGGGCCTGGCCAAAACGCTCACCGTTAAAACCCTGGCCAATACCGTGCGGGGCAATTTCAAGCGTATCCAGTTCACGCCAGACCTGGTGCCAGCGGATCTGGTTGGAACGCGTATTTACAACCAGAAGACAGGCGACTTCAGCACGTCGTTGGGCCCGGTGTTTACCAATCTGTTGCTGGCCGATGAAATCAACCGCGCACCGGCCAAGGTACAGAGCGCCTTGCTGGAGGTGATGCAGGAACGCCAGGTCACGATTGCAGGCGAGACGCACAAAGTCCCCGAGCCTTTTCTGGTGATGGCCACACAAAACCCGATTGAAACCGAAGGCACCTACCCCCTGCCCGAAGCACAGGTGGACCGCTTCATGATGAAGGTGCTGGTGGACTACCCGACCGACGAGGAAGAGTTTGTCATCGTCCAGCGGGTAACCGGCCCTGCCGTTGCGGTGTCTGCAGTCGCCACCACGGAGCAGTTGGCCGAGTTGCAACGCGAATGCCGACGCGTCTATGTGGACCCCTCGTTGATCCAGTACGCGGTGCGTCTGGTGTCGGCCACCCGCACGCCAGAAAAGCACGGCATGAAAGACCTGGCACGCTTCATCACATTCGGTGCCAGCCCCCGCGCCACGATCGGCCTGACCGAAGGCGCCCGCGCATTGGCGATGCTTCGCGGCCGTACCTACGCGCTACCCGAAGACATGACCGATCTGGTACCCGATGTGCTGCGGCACCGCCTGGTGCTGTCGTACGAGGCGCTGTCCGAGGGCATGAGTGCTGATACCGTGATTGCGAAAATCATGGCAAAAATTCCGGCACCTGCCAAACCGCTGGAACATGAAAAACTCGCCGCCTGAATATGGTGCCAAAACGGTCGATTGATCATGAAAAACTGGTTTCGTAAACCCGTTAACAATCAGCCTGTCGAAACCGTCAGCCGCGCTCCCGCAGGCCAGGCGAGCGGCAACGCCGATCAAGTCCTGCGCCGCCTTGAGTGGACGGTGCTGCGTCGGCTGGACGGCCTGCTGCAGGGCGACTACCGAACCCTGATGCGCGGCACCGGTATGGACCTGGCTGACCTGCGCGAGTATCAGCACCATGACGATGTACGGCATATTGACTGGAACGTGACTGCGCGACTGCAGACGCCGCATGTCCGCGTGTTTACGGAAGACCGCGAAATGGCGAGCTGGTTTTTGCTGGACCTGAGTCCCTCGGTCGACTTCGGTTCCAGCAACAAGCGTAAAAGCCAGGTTTCCGCCGAATTTGTCGCGGCTCTGGCACGGGTGCTGACACGCCACGGCAACCGCGTAGGAGCCATGCTGTATGGCACCGGTGTAGACACCGTGATTCCCGCGCGCGGTGGCCGCGCGCATGTGCTGCATCTGCTGCATGCCATGCAGACCCGCCCCGATACAACAGCGACTACCAGCACCCATCTTGACGAGCTGCTGCGCTCTGCGGCCAACCTCGTACGGCGGCGCTCCACTGTCTTCGTGGTTTCGGACTTCATCTGCGAACCGGGTTGGGAAAAGCCCTTGGGTTTGCTGGCGCAGCGGCACGAGGTCGTTGCCGTGCGGCTGCTGGACCCGCTGGAGCTGGAGCTACCCGATCTGGGCCTGATTCCGATTCGTGATGCGGAGAGCGGTGAGCAACTGCTGGTTGATACGCATGATGCCGGTTTTCGCCGCCGTTTTGCGCGAATCGCGGCCCAGCGTGAAGCTGATCTGCGCCAAAGCCTGACCCGCGCTGGCGTCGATACGCTGGAGCTGTCCACCGACGGCGACCTGGTCGATGCCATCGTGCGCTTCACCGACATGCGCAAGCGCCGCAGGCAAGCTTCCGGCGCAAGCAGAAGCAGCCAGAGCCAGCTGCCTACTCATCTGAAAGCGGCTGCCTGAGTGCACGCCAAAAAGGCATTCCCATGACCCTGCCCATCAATTTTCTCTGGCCCGAGTTTCTGTGGTTGCTGCTGGCACTGCCCTTGCTGGTCCTTGTCTACGTCTGGCTGATGCGGCGCAAAAAGAAAATGGCGCTGCGTTACGCAAGCCTGTCCATCGTGCGCGAGGCCATGGGAGCGGGGCAAACCGTCCGGCGGCATATTCCGCCCGCGCTGTTTTTGCTGTCCATCGCGCTGATGTTGATTGCGGCCAGCCGGCCCTCTGCCGTCATCACCCTGCCCTCAAACCAGCAAACCATCATGCTGGCCATAGATGTCTCAGGCAGCATGCGCGCCACCGACGTGCAGCCCAGTCGCCTTGTCGCAGCGCAGGTGGCAGCCAAAGCCTTTCTGACCGAGTTGCCCCGGTCGGTCAAAGTGGGCGTTGTCGCGTTTGCCGGTTCGGCCCAGGTGGCACAGATTCCCACCATTAACCGGGAAGACCTGGCCTCAGCGATCGACCGTTTTCAGTTGCAGCGCGGCACCGCCATCGGCAACGGCATCGTCATGTCACTGGCAACACTGTTTCCGGATGCAGGGATTGACCTGCAAGCTTTGCAAGGCGGGCGTGAGCGCCAGCGTGGCTTTGCCATCGATCAGGAGAAAAAGGAAACCAAGGAATTCACGCCAGTAGCACCTGGCTCCTACAACTCGGCTGCGATCATTTTGCTGACGGACGGCCAGCGCACAACGGGTGTTGATTCGCTGGAGGCCGCCAAAATGGCTGCCGATCGGGGGGTGCGCATCTACACAGTGGGCATAGGTACCGTGGACGGCGAAACCATCGGCTTTGAGGGATGGTCCATGCGGGTGCGGCTGGACGAGGAAACCCTCAAGGCAATTGCCGCCAAGACCCAGGCTGACTACTTTTACGCCGGCACTGCGACCGACTTGAAGAAGGTCTACGAAACGTTGAGCTCGCGGCTCACTGTCGAGAAAAAAGAGACCGAGATTTCCGGTCTGCTGGCGCTGGGCGCAGCGGTGCTGGCCTTGCTATCGGCTTCCCTGTCACTGCTGTGGTTTAACCGGATTTTGTAGGGCCCGACTGCAGCGCGTTCAAGCTCGACCCTGGCGGGACTGAGTACCGCAGTCAGTTACTACCTATTGCACATGGCATTCCCGCCGCAAGAGAGCCAGGGCGTCGCTGTGCGCGTGAACGGCATCGCTTTGCAGGGTGGACTGCGCCTCCTCGACAAAGTCTTCCCATAGTTGGATGTAAGCGTCCTGGTGCTGCACGGGGGCATGGTCCAGGATGTACTGGTGAGCCAAACCGGGGCTGAAACCGGATTTCTGGATCTTGCGCACCAGGGTCGCGGCGCTTTTCTCGGTCAACATCGTTTTGGGGGGAGCAGTTGCGGCCACGCACAGGAACAGGGTCAGCAGCGAACCGTCGTCCGCATTACCGCCAGTGACCTTGTTCCATGCAGCGGATGCCGCACGGTCATGGTGGTCGACCTCGGCCAGCCCGTCTTCGATCCAGAAGTAGCGGCCCATGAAGGCCGGGCTGCGATCGAACAAGGCGTGAGCCGGCAGGGCGTTGTCGAGTATTTTCGGCGCATCGGCCAGCACCGACTGGCGCACCGCTTCCACCACCACCCGCAGGTGGACAGGCAGCTTTTTCGGAACGGCAAGCGACAGCGCGACCGGCGAGATTGCATGTTTTTTTCGCAACATGGCGATCATTTTTTCAAACGCCACCCAGTCGGGCATCTCGGTGCGGCCTGAGGCCAAGACCAGCAAGGCGGTTCGGATCACGGCTTCCGCATCCTTGCCTGCCTCCTCGAGTTCGTCTGCATCCATGCCGGCCTCGCCGGCCAGCCACAGGGCCGCGTCCACCACCTGCGCCACCTGGCTGCGCCTGGCAAGTTCGGCCCGGTAGTCGGCCAGGCTTCGCAGCGACCACTTCGCCAGAAGCGGAATGTGCGCATCGGTGAAGCCGCCGCGTTCGTGCATGCCGAAGTGGCTGTTTTGCGGCATGGCAATCAGGGCTTTGAGCATGTCTGAGCCCCCCTTGGAGCGCGACAGCAGCGAAAAATCGCGCAGCGACTCGGCGGCTTGACGCAGGTCGCCAGCACTGGTGACTTCAAGGTAAATGCTGACCAGATTCACCATGCGGTCCCTGGCTTTTTCAAGCTCGGGGCGCAAAAACTCATTGCCGAAATAGCGCGCAATCTGCACCATGCCTTTGGGACCCTCGATACGCATGGCTTCGATTTTTTCCGCGTCGATGGTGCCGTGCTGCACACCATGCTGCAGCGCCTTTTCGAAAAAAGGACGCGCATCGTAGAGGGAGACGGCAGAAGGCGAAGACACGGGGGTAAAGCTATTCGGGGTAAGGGATATGACTGGGCAGACTCAGATCGCCGATTCCTCATCAGACTCGCGCGCTGTCGGCGTGGCGCTGCCGCGATCGGTGTCACCCGTCTCGACCTTGCCATCGTCCTGCGTATCGTCGTCTCCCTCCTCATCGGAAGCGGCCGCCTGGTGGGCGCTGACCTTGGCGCGCAGCACCATCAGCATTTCAATAAAAAGATCTGGCAGTTCGTAGCGCAGGATCCAGGCAAGCTGCATCCAGTCCCGATCGGCGATTTCATCCTGCTGCACACGCGGTTTTTCGTAAGCGCAGGCCAACAACGCCGCCTGCGACAGCATCTTGCCGTACTCGTCCGCGGCCTCGAAGCTGCCGCTGCGCGCAAAACCCTCGACGCGGCTCCATTGGTCAGAAAAATAGTCTGCCAGCGCCTCGCTACCGCCGTCCAGGTCACCGATCGCATTGAGAAAATCCAGCGGGTCAGCGTCGTCCCTGAAAATGATCGCGTTGATCATGCCCCGCAGGTGCGTGCGAGTCAGGTCTTTGTAGAGCTTTTCTATCACCACGGCACGGGCAAATTGCGCAGGCGTGACCAGCAGGCTGACCACCGACTCGCGGGAGTTGTCGTATTCCCGGATAACGGCCAGCACGTCCTTGGGCGGCAACTGCTCCAGCACCACCATCAACGCGGCATCACCTTCGGCGTCGGCCAGAGCGACCAGGGCTGACTCGGCGCCGACGA
>JBKJIV010000018.1:0-3176 GCA_046598365.1 Polaromonas sp.
CAATGGACCTGGACCTTTAGCTCATTCGCCATCACCTCCCTGCTGCTGCAGACCGTGGTGGGTGCATTTGCCAGTTACCTGGCGTGGATGTGGATGCTGGGGCACTACCCGACCACGCAAATTTCAGTGTTCGTGTTTTTGACTCCGCTGTTTGCATTGCTGTTTGGTGCCTTGTGGCTCAACGAAACAGTCACGCCCAGTCTGATCGCAGCACTTGTTCTGGTGGCCGCCGGTATTGTGCTGGTCAACCGCAAACAAGGTACATAGGCCGCACGTATGCGCTTCACTGCGACGCAGTGATGCCCCCATCCAGATACAACACCTGACCGGTGATGAAGGACGCTGCCGGCGCAGCGAAGAACACAGCAGCGCCCGCCACATCCTGAGGGTCCGCCACGCGGCCCAGAGGAATACGGTCCAGCACCTGTTTGCGGGTGTCCGGGTTTTCCAGCCAATGGCGCGCCATTTCTGTTTTGACTACCGTAGGCGCAATGCCGTTGACAGTGATGCCGTGCACTGCGAGCTCACTCGCATGCTGGCGAATCATCATGACCAGGCCGCCCTTGCTGCTGCAGTAGGCCGAGTAGCCGCGCCCGCGCAAACCGAGCTGCGCCCGCACCGACAGCAGATGTACCTGCGCGCCGCCGCGTCCGCCTTCAATCTGCTTTTTGGCAGCGGCTTGGGCCAGAAACATGGCTGCCTTGAGATTGACCTGGATCACCTCGTCAAAGACTTCCTCGGTCACCTCAAGCAAGGCCTGCTCGCGCTGCATGCCCACGCAGTTGACAAGGATGTCGAAGCTGCCAAAGTGACTGGTCACCGCGTCTATGGAGGCCTGCATCTGCGGCACCGAATGCGCATCCATGGCCAAGCCCAGGGCTTCGTGCCCTGCGGCGCGCAGGGCAGCGGCCACTTCCTGGGCCTTGCTTTCATCACGGCCTGACACCGCCACCCGCGCGCCGGCAATAGCAAGCGCCCAGGCAATAGCCTCGCCAATGCCGCCGTAGCCGCCCGGGACGTAGGCGGTTTTGCCACGCAGGTCAAAAAGGCCTGTGAGGGCGGCGGTGAAATCGATGCGTGGTGTGATGCTCATGGGTACTTGAATTGTGCGTTCATATGAATTTGCTGCGCGAGGGCTTTCCCCGCCCGGCCGCTCAGTCCATCAGCAGGCCGCCGTTGAGGTCAATGATCTCACCGGTGATGAAGCCCGCCAAAGGTGACGCCAGAAAGCGGACCACGTGGGCAAACTCTTCCGGCTCGCAAAAGCGTCCGACGGGAATGTCCCTGAGCAGTTTTTGGCGCTGCTCTTCGTTGAGCTGCTCGGTAATCATGGGTGTCTTGACATAGGCGGGTGCGATGGCGTTGGCGGTGACGCCAAACGAAGCCAGCTCGCGCGCCAGGGAAAACGTCAGCGCGCTCATGGCGCCTTTAGAAACCGAATACGCTGTACCCGCCGTCAGGCCGCCGGTTTTGGCGGCGAGTGAGCTGGTGTTGATGATGCGGCCATAACGCCGCGCCTTCATGCCCGGCACCACCTGCTGCGCCAGGTAAAACGCACCATCCAGGTTGGCCCCCATCACGCGGCGCCATTCAGCAGCATCGGTCGCTTCCACTTTGTTGTTGGAAAGAATGCCTGCGTTGTTGACCAGAATGTCTACCGGCCCGAGCGCTCGGGCGATGTGCCCGTAGCCGCTTCGCACGGCGTCAACGTCGCTGATGTCAAACGAGAAGGCCTGCGCGTTGGGGCCCAGCTCGGCGGCCAGTGCCTCATTGCGCTGCTGATTGAAGTCCACCATGGCGACCTTGCAGCCGTCTTCGAGCAAGACGCGCGTAGCGGCCAGCCCCATGGTGCCGGCTGCGCCAGTGACCAAGGCTACTTTGTCTTTAAGAGGTTTCATTGGCATCACCGTTCTTCTAAATTCAGGACCATCGCAGAACCGGCTTTGCCGGGCTGCAGATGGTGCCCCTTGAGGGGGGGTCCGGCTACACGAAGTGAGCCGAGGCGGGGGGAGCGTTGTCTAAACGTCTAGTACGCTCTTTTTTCCAAACAGACCGCGTGAGCGAAAAGTCACCACTGCAATGAACAACAAATACATCGACATCAGGGACCACTCGGAAGCGTAAGAGCCGGTCAGCCCCACCACCATGCCGACCATGAGCCCGGCAATCACCGCGCCCCAAAGCGAACCCACGCCACCCAGCACGATGATGAGAAAGGCCGGGACAACAGCGTCAACACCGACGTGCGGCCGAATGCCCCAGATGGGCGCCATCACCACGCCGGCAATCGCCGCCAGCGCCACACCAAGACCGAAGACAAACAGGCGCAGTCGCGACAGGTTGATGCCCAGTGCACGCACCATTTCACTATCGTGTGCGCCAGCCTTGATGATCGCGCCGTAAGGCGTCTTTTGCAAGAAAGCCCACAGCAGCAAAATCATCAGAATGGCAAAGCCGCTAGCGAAAAATCGGTACTTCGAATACACCAGGTCGCCCAGCAGGAAAGCGCCAGAGATCGCAGGCGGCAAGGCAATCTGCTGCTCGGACGAACCCCAGATCACGCGGATGCTTTCCTCGATCACCAGCGCAGCGCCAAAGGTCAGCAGCAGGCCGTAGAGCGGGTCACGGCCATAGGTGCGCCGCATGCACAGCTCCAGCAACATGCCGAACATGCCGACAAACACCGGCGCCAGAATCAGGGCGATCAGGTAGCGGGTTTCAATCGGAAAAGACATGTACCAGGCCTGCATCTCCGGAAACATGCCCAAGCGCGGCGCCACCAAAAACAGAGCGAAGTACATGCCCAGTGCAAATAGCGACCCGTGGGCCAGGTTGATGGTTTCCATCACGCCCACAATCAGCATGAAACCCAGAGCGATGAGCGCAAACAACAGGCCCAACGAGACCCCATTCACGAGGTGCGGAAGAATTTGAAAGATGAAGTCCATGAAGGTATTTTCGGTTGGGTGGCTGTGGTCTTGGGACGTGGTTCAGGGCTCGTAGGTCGGAGTCTGTGCGTACGACTCCAGCTTGCACAGCTGCAGGCTGTCCTTGTCCTCCACTTCATCGGGTCGCAGGCGCCCGAGGATGCGGAAGATATCGTCCTCCTGTTTCGGGAAGGCGTTGTAGGAGGCCATGTAAATGTTTTGCTGCAATTGGTGGGTCAGCGGGTTCAT
>JBKJIV010000083.1:0-22034 GCA_046598365.1 Polaromonas sp.
GCCGCTGGGGAGAGTTCTGCATCGCAGGGCTCTTGGACTTGATCTTTTCGACCTCGCGCCCCTGGCGAACTAGCTGATTGATGGTTGGCATTTAAAAACGTCCCTAAACGTCTGGAATCTGATTACCGCTTGACGCGGCACACGAAATATTTCCGCCCTGATTGCGGGAAAGCTTTCCATTATAGCCCGGGTCACGGCTGCGCTCAATAGCACACCGAGACAGCTTTAAAAAGTCTCCGCATAATCATCTATCTTCATGGATATAATTCCATAATAATGGAAATTGACGCGCAAATTGCAGTCCAAATCAAAGCCTTGCGGGGTCAACACGACTGGACTTTGGATCAACTCGCGCAGGCTAGCGGCGTCAGCCGAGCCATGATTTCTAGAATTGAGCGTCAGGAAGCCAGCGCGACAGCCGCCTTGCTCAGCCGCCTTTGTACCGCATTTGACGTCCCGCTCTCGTCTCTGCTCGCGCCGCCCCAGCCTGCGGGAATGATTGCGCGCAAAGCGGAACGTGCCCGCTGGCAAGATCCCGCAACGGGTTTTGTCCGCGAGGTCGTCACCCCGCCACTTACCGGCTCCACCGTGGAGATCGTGGAGGTGGAACTGCCGCCACTGGCCAGGGTGGACTATTCGCTGGGTTCACCTGTCAGCTATTCGCAACACGTCATTGCCCTGACCGACGGTCTGCGTGTGCGCCAAGGCGTCATCCACGACTTGGCTAGCGGTGACGCGCTTTTTATGACGCCAGGCGGCGAAGTCAGTTTTGAAAACATGCGTTCCGAGACTTGCCGCTACCTGGTGGTTATGGAGCGCCAAAGGACACCATGAACAATCCCAACTTCACGCTGCGTAATGCCGTATCTGCCGACCTGGAGGCCATGCGTGCGATTTACAACCTGGCCGTGCTTCACACCACGGCCACTTACGACTACGAGCCCCGCACGGAACAGGTGCAGATTGACTGGCTTGCCGCAAAACACGCTGCAAAATACCCGGTATTGGTGGCCGAACAAGATGGCCGCGTGATCGGATACGCCAGTTACGGAAGCTTTCGCGCCTGGGCGGGCTATCGTTTCACAGCCGAGCACTCGGTCTACGTGGATGAAAGCTGCAGACGCAAGGGCGTCGCCAGTGCCTTGGTCACCCGCTTGCTGGAGTTGGCCAAGGCGCAGGATTTGCACCTGCTCGTTGCAGCGATCGATGCCTCCAACGCTGGCAGCATCGAAATGCACCTGCGCCTCGGTTTCGAGAACGCAGGCATTTTGCGCGAGGCCGGCTACAAATTCGGGCGCTGGCTGGACGTGGCCTTCATGACACGCCGGCTCTGACAGGCGCCTTTGCCTCTTGCCTCTTGCCTCTTGCCTCTTGCTACTTGATCCAGAGCCGGATGGCGTCCCAGGCGCGGCCCAAAATACCCGCCTCTTCTACCGCCTCTAAAGTCACCAGCGGCACATCCAGCACGGGCGCTCCACCACCGAGGGTGACCTTCAGAGATCCCACCGATTGCCCCTTGGAAAAAGGTGCGACCAGCGGGTCGGGTCGGGCGAGCTGGGTCTGCACCTTGGCGGCGCTGCCTGCAGCCACGGCGATCACAATCGCCTCAGGCCGTCCGAGCTTGACGGTGGCCGATTTCCCTTTCCAGACCGGGGGTGACGCCACCACCTGACCGCCGTCGAACAGCCTGACAGCCTCAAATGCGGTGTAACCCCAATTGAGAAGTTTTTGTGATTCATTGGCCCGGGCGTTGTCGCTGACCGTGCCCAGCACGATGGCCAGCAGCCTGCGGCTGCCGGGCGCACCTGCCGCGCCAAGGTTGGGAAAATCTCGCTTGGCGGTGGCAATCATGCAGTATCCCGCCGCAGCGGTGTGGCCGGTTTTCAGGCCGTCCACCGTTGGGTCGCGAAACAGCAACGTGTTGCGGTTGGTGTCGTTGGTGGCAGGCGTGCCGGGGTAGCGGTATTTCTTGATGGCAGAAAAGCCAACGTATTCGGGGAAATCCTGCATGAGTCGGGTCGACAAAATGCTCAAATCGCGCGCCGTGGTGGTGTGACCGGGCTCGGTCAAGCCTTCGGGGTTTTTGTAGCTGGTCGATTTCATGCCCAGCGCTTTGGCTTGCTCGTTCATGAGCTTGACAAAGTTTTCCGCCGTGCCGCCCACACCTTCGGCCAGTGCCATGGTGGCATCGTTGCCCGACTGCACAACCATGCCCTTGATCAGGTCCTCTACGGGTACCTGCATCTTCGGGTCGATAAACATGCGTGAGCCGGGCATTTTCCAGGCCCGCTCACTGACGCCAAAGGTCTGTTTGAGGTCAATTTTTTTCGACTTCAGAGCGTCAAACACCAGGTATTCGGTCATCAGCTTGGTCAGCGAGGCGGGCTCGATCGGGGTGTCGATCTCCTTGGCAGCCAGGATTTGATTTGCAGTGACGTCCAGCAACAGATAGGAGCGTGCGGCAATCTCGGGGGGTTGCGGAGTCTGCGCTTGCACAGCGGGCGAAACAGCGAGGCATGAGCCAACGGTAAACGAGGCGACAAGGCCGCGAAGGGCCGGGAAAAAACGATGCATCGGAAATAAGACCTGAAGTAAAGGAGCGGGGAATAAAGGAGCTGGCGCGTCAGCGGAGGTGGCGAAGCACCAGATTTTTCAGCAGCGGCAATTGTCCATGAAAGAAGTGCCCGCCACCCGGAACAACGGTAACAGGCAGTGCCTGTGGCCGCGCCCAGTCGAGCACCGATTGCAAGGGCACGGTGTCGTCCTGCTCACCATGGATGACCAGCGCTCTGTCATGGGCCGACTCTGCAATGGGGGCCACAGAAAACCGGCTCGCGGCGGTGCCCACCAGTACCAGCTTGTCGATGGTGCGGGATGCATGCAGGCGATCAAAAACATGCGAGGTTACAAAGGCGCCAAAGGAGAAACCGGCCAGGGCCAGCGCGCCCTCGGGCGCCACACGCTGCACAACGGCCAGCATGTCCTCCACCTCGCCACGGCCTTCGTCATGAACGCCCGCCGTGGCGCCAACACCGCGAAAATTGAAACGCACCGCCGTCCAACCGCTTTGGGTGAAAGCGCGCGCCAGCGTCTGCACCACTTTATTGTCCAGGGTACCGCCAAACAGGGGATGCGGATGCGCGATGACGGCCACGCCCCGTGAAACACCTGGCGGTGCGTCAAGTGCCATTTCAATTGCGCCAACCGGGCCGGTGAAGATTGTTTTTTGCGTCTGCGCGTTCAAGGGGCCATCACTTTTTGATTGTGTTCTTCAGCGCCCCAGATGGGCAGGCGTACGCAGGCGCTCTACGACTTGTCCGTTTTTGAGGTGTGACTCCACAATCTCGTCGATGTCGTGCGCGTCCACATAGGTGTACCAGACGGCTTCGGGATAGACCACGGCCACCGGCCCCGCCGCGCAGCGGTTCAGGCAGCCGGCCTGGTTCACCCGTACCTGGCCCGGTGCGGAGAGTCCAGCGGCCTTGACCTGCGACTTGCAACGCGCATAAGCGTCTGCAGCTTTGTGGTTGGAGCAGCTGCCTTCGTCGCCTTCGCGCTGATTCAAACAAAAGAAAATGTGACGCTCGTAATAAGAGTCGGTCTGCGCGGCAGCGGGCGTCGCGCTCAATGTGCTCGTTGGGGTCATGCGTGTATTTTACTTTTCAAGTCCGGAGCTTGTTGTGCGGCTGGACAAACGCACCAGCACATACAGCAGCGCAGCGTAAGGCCAGAGCCAGCCCAACCACTGCACCAGGCCGTTGAAGCGGACAAATCGCCCCTGCTCCCAGATTTGCAGCGTTTCGGCAAAGTACGGCCCCACAGGCGCATGGTTCAACAGCGACAGATGAGTACTCAAAGCAAGCAGCAGCAGCGCAGCGCTGGCCCTGCGCGGCACCGGCAACAACAACAAACCCAGCCCGGCGCCCATCCACAACCCCACCTGAACTGGAAAATCCAGCCACGCCCATGCGTGGTCGGGGCCATAACTCAGGGCAGCAGACAGAGCGGTCAGCGCAACGCCGGTCGCCAGCGCGCCAAGCAAAAAGACAACACGCTGGCTCAGGGTACGCAAAATGCAATAGCCAAGCAGGCAGGGTATCAACGCACCGAGCGCAACACAAATCACCTCTGCGCCCGGCACCAGCGGTTGCAATTCAATGTCACGCACCGGAAGCCACTCCAAAAAAGGCGTGTCGGCCAACAATTCGGCCAGCGCAAACTCCAGTCGCTCCAGCACCTGACCCAAACCCAGCGGCACCGAAGCCGGAAACAGCAAGGCCACCGGCCAGAGCGCGAGCAGCACCAGCGCGCCTCTGGCCTCACGCACAAACCAGCGCTGTCGCACGCGACTCCAGCGGTCCAGCGCGCCGGCTTTCTCCAGCAACCATGCGGTACAGGCACCGAGCCAGGCGCCCAAGGTGTTCAGACCCAGATCCACATTGGAAGGCACGCGCGATGGCAGGTAGCTTTGCAGCGTTTCCATGGCCAGCGACAACACGCCCGCGCTGAGCACCGCCACACTGACAGCCCAACGCGTACGACCACTTCGCAGGGCCGCCAGGGCCAGCAAAAAGCCGACTGGCGCGTAGCCGACGAGGTTGACGCCAACGTCAAAACCGGTCCAGTAGCGTGGCAAGGACGCAGTCAAAAAAGTAAGCGGCGGGAGCCCCTGGTTTCGCCAGTCCGCAAAAGGGTAGAGACTGGCATAGACAATCAGCGCCATCGTGGCCAGCGCCAGCGGCCAAGTGGCTGATTTCGGTTCACCCCTATCGTTCTCACTACGCTTCGCTTCGTGTAGTTCCTTTTCCCCTTCCAGGGGACGACGCATCACGCCCGGCGAAGCCGGTTCGTCCGCGTCTGCTGGTGAGGGCGGGGGCATGTTGTTGGCCTTGTGATGCTAGAACGGCTTCACGACCACTAGCACGACGGCTGCCAGTAGCAACAGCACCGGCACTTCGTTGAACCAGCGAAACCATTTGTGGCTGCGGGTGTTGCGCTTGGCGACAAACTTTTTAAGGATGCGGCTGCAGGCGTGGTGATAACCGATTGCCAGCACAACAACGGCCAGCTTGGCGTGCATCCAGCCATTGCCCGGCCCGCGGCCAATTCCATAACCGAGCCACAGCCACAGGCCAAAAATCAGTGCGGGGACGGCAAGCAGGGTGGTGAAGCGCAGCAGCTTGCGCGCCATCAGGATCAGTCGCTCATGCTCGGCCACACTTTCGGGCGGCACCATCGCCAGGTTGACAAAAATGCGCGGCAGGTAAAACAGACCGGCGAACCAGCTGGCGACAAAAACGATGTGAAGTGATTTGACCCAGAGCATGCGCGTAGTTTAGTGCGTGTGCAATGAAACAACGGCTTCGACGTGTTCAGAAATCCCTTTGCTGGGATGAAGTGCTAGGCGTACTGCGCGCAGCAACCGGAATGTACTTCGGTACATGAGGATTGCGAGCACAGAACAACGACGCAATTCGCCCAGCAAAGGGATTTATGGACGCGTCGGACAAAAAAGTGCCCGATTGACACTGCGGTCAACCGGGCCTGGAAGCCTTTTCTGCTGTGACACTTCAAGGCACCCGCTCAGGGAGGAAAAGCGGGATGCTGCCACCAAAAGGTAACAACACGTATTAATTCTATACACCGCCACCCGGCAAGACAAGCACGGTTAAACAGTCGGAACCAAGGGTTTGCCATGTGCCGCCAGCTGCCCGTGAAAGTGCTGCTCGTCCTCCTCAGCAAATTATTCCTCAGGCCTTACAAAGCTTTGGCACAATTTGCCGATGACTGCTTATGCCCCCTACCCGCTTGGCCGACCCCGCCGGCTGCGCCGCGACAGTTTCACGCGCAACCTGGTTCGTGAAAATGCGCTGAGTGCGCATGACCTGATTTACCCGGTGTTTGTCACCGAAGGCAAGCAGCGCCGTGAGGCCGTGGCCTCCATGCCCGGCGTGGAGCGCCTGAGCCTGGATTTGCTGCTGCCCGTGGCCGAAGAGTGTGTACAGCTGGGCATCCCGGTGATGGCGTTGTTTCCCGTCATTGATGCTTCGCTCAAAACTTACGATGGCAAGGAAGCCGTTAACCCGGACGGTCTGGTGCCACGGGTGGTGCGCGAGCTGAAAAAGCGCTTCCCCGAGCTGGGCGTGATGACCGATGTGGCGCTGGACCCCTACACCAGCCACGGCCAGGACGGCCTGCCTGACAAAGAGACCGGTTACATCCTGAATGACGAAACCATAACGCTGCTGGTCGCACAGGCGCTTGCCCAGGCCGAAGCCGGTGTTGATATCGTGGCGCCCAGCGACATGATGGACGGCCGCATTGGCGCGATCCGCACGGCGCTGGAATCCCGCAAACTGATCCACACGCGAATCATGGCCTACAGCGCCAAATACGCGAGTGCGTTTTACGGCCCTTTCCGCGATGCGGTGGGCTCCTCCGGCAATCTGGGTAAAGCCGACAAAAAGGTTTACCAGATGGACCCGGGCAACAGCGACGAAGCATTGCGCGAGGTGGCCATGGACATTGCCGAAGGTGCCGACATGGTGATGGTCAAACCCGGCATGCCGTATCTGGATGTGGTGCGAAGAGTTAAGGACGAGTTTGGTGTGCCAACCTTTGCGTACCAGGTCAGCGGGGAATACGCGATGCTCAAGGCCGCCGCACAAAACGGCTGGCTGGACCACGACGCCGTGATGATGGAAAGCCTGCTGGCCTTCAAACGCGCCGGGGCCGACGGGGTGTTGACCTACTTTGCTTTGGCCGCAGCCAAAATGCTGCAAAACAAGTAGCAAGCAGACGACCACCGTGCAAATCATCGAATTCACCGCCGACAGCCTGCGCTTTTCGGACGCCTTGCCCACACAAGCACCTTCCGACGGTTTTGTGTGGCTGTTTTTCGACCGTGATGAATTCGAAACGCATGTGCCACTGCTGCAAAAAGCGGCGCAGCAGTTGGGCGGCTCTGGACTGCTTGACCTGCATTGTCAGGATCTGGCCAACCCAGCCCACCCCTCCCACTACGACTACACATCCATTTACGACCTGATCATCTTTCGCCGCCTTGCGACACAGGTGGAGACCCGCGCCGAGGTTGAGCATGACGCGGCACTTGCTGCCTACCACGGACAAATTTCCCAAGCACACCGCAAAAAAACCGGTGGGCTGCCGGCCTTCAACCGTATCAGCTCTCGAGCCGTGGGTTTTGTGGTGTTTGACCGGCTCCTGATCAGTGTGCACCCCCATGGGTGTTACGCGGCCAAGAGCTTCATCGAACGCTTTCTGACGGACGCCAAGTTCAGCGTGGACACCGCTGCGGCGCGCAGCCGTATTCCATTGAGCCCGGCCGACCTGGTACTGCGCATGGTCAACGCCATGGTTGACAGCTACCTGGACGTTCGCAAGGAACTCACCACGCAACTTGAACACTGGCAGGCTGAGTTGCTCAAACCCAATTCGCGCGTTATCAACTGGGGCTCCCTGATGGGGGCGCGCAGCCAACTGCATGTACTGGAAGACCTGTGCGATGAACAGCACGACGCCATGCAGGAGTGGCTGGACTCCTTGCGCGAGCAGCCTCTTTCCTCGTTTGCAGAAGACGCCAAACTCGCGCAAGCCCAGCGAGATCAACTGGTGGCGCGGGCACGCGATGTTATTGAGCATATTGAGCGAGTGGTTCACCACGCCCGGCGCTTGGAGCAGTCGGCCGAAACCGTGGTGCAAATTCACTTCAGTGCGCAGAGCAACCGCACCAACAGCATCATGCGCACGCTGACGGCACTCACCGCCGTATTTTTGCCCTTGAATCTGATCACCGGCTTCTTCGGCATGAACTTCGAGTTTCTACCACTCATCCACACGACCACCGGTTTCTGGTGGGTGTTCGGCTTCATGATCTTGCTGGTGATCGTGGTGGGGACGGTGTTCTGGCGCAAACAGTACCTGGCCAGAACCGCGCGTTAGGTCTGCGCCGCGCGCGGCCCTTCAGACAAACGGCGGCGTCAGCTCTTCAGATGCAAACACGCGCTGCACCGCAGGCCTTTCCAGCATGCGTTGCAGGTAGGGACCGAGCTGCGGCCGGGTGCGGGCGGCGGGCGAGCTGAAGTTGCGCGTCCAGCGGCACAGCGTGAACACATAGGCGTCGAGCGCACTGTAGCCGGGCCCGGCAAACCAGGGGCCGCCGTGGCGCGCCAGTTCTGCATCCAACTGGTCCAGCATGGCGCCAATTTTGGCTTCGGCCTGCGCCTTGACCTCGGCAGCGCCAGCCGTATTGCCCGGCAGCACCGAGCGCTCAGGATAGAAGTAAGTGATCAGCGTGGCCTGCAGGGTGTTGGTCAACCAGATCAGCCACTTGTAGAAGTGGGCGCGTTCTGCCGTGCCCAGCGGCGGCGCCAGACGGGCCTCGGGATGGGTATCACACAGGTGCAGACAAATCGCGGCTGTTTCGTACAGCACCAAATCACCGTCGACCACAACAGGGATGAGGCCGTTGGGATTGAGTTTCAGGTAGTCCGGCGTCTTGTGGGCGTTCTGCGTGCGGTCCACCAGCACGCGCTGGAAAGGCGCGCCGATTTCTTCAAGCAGGATGTGCGGCACCATGGCCGCGGTGCTGGGGTAGTAGTGAAGCTGTTTCATAGCCCCCACGGTCGCTCACTGCGTGTAGCTCCCTGCCCCCCGAGGGGGCCGCTGCGCCTGCGGGCCGGCAAAGCCGGACCCGCGGCCCCTACTTGAAGATTCGGGGAAAGCATGGGGGATTTCTATGGCTTGGCGACGCCAAACAGGCTGGCGCCGTTGTCCCAGCCGATCTTGCGCGCCGCATCGGCAGGCAAATCACCCAGCCAGGTGCGGTAGCCCTTCATCAGTTCTTCGTAATACTGCCAGCGCTGGTTGACCCAGGTGTCGGAGCCGATCATGAAGCGGCTGGGGTACTTGAGCAACAGTGCGCGCCACTCGGGGCAAAGACGTACGCCCCCACGCTCTCGCACTGCGTGTCGTTCGCTGCCCCCCGAGGGGGCGCGTTCGCCTTGGGGCGGCCCGGCGTCGAACGAGCCGGCATCACAGGTCAGGCCGGGCCGGTAAGACAGCTCGCCCATCAGCGTCGGGTACCGGGCGAACAGCGCGTCAACCCGCGCAGCCGACGCGCCGCCTATGCCGGTGTGCGCCCAGATCAGCCGCGCTTTTGGCGCATGTGCCATCAGCAGGTCGATCGCCACATCATCGACGTGCGACAGCACCGCCAGATTGTTTTTCTCGGCAAACTGCATCAGCTTTCTGGCAACTGACCCGTTGGCGTTGGCGCTGTCGTACAAATGGAATTCGCCGATGCCCTTGTACGGACCGGCCTGGGCGCCGCTGACGCCACGTGCAAACTCGGCCTGCACCATCTCGTAAATCGTTTCGTCGCGAAACCAGTTGTCGTAGTCCGCCCGGTTGCGGTACAGGCGGATAAAGGGCACCACTGTTACGCCGGCCTGGTGCGTTTCGGGCATGGCGGACAGCGTCTTGGTGCCGTCGTTGGGGCGCGAGTTGGCAATGACGGCCCTGACACCGCTGCGCTGCATGCGCGCCAGCACGTCGGCGGGACCATGGGGGCCCACGCTGCCGTTCCAGGCCTCCTCGTTGTAATGCAGGTGCGCGTCGAACAGCGGGCCGCTGTAGTCGGCGGCCTCGGCCAGCGCCGAACATGCCACCAAAACAATAGCCGCCTGCGCCCGCCACACAAACGCTGACGGCCAAAAATGTTTAATACTACGGGCGCAAGCCATGATCAGGCCAAGTGTTTGGCGAAGAAATCCAGCGTGCGCTCTTTGGCAAGTTTGGCCGCGGCTTCGTTGTACGAGCCGCGCTGGTCGCAATTGAACCCGTGGTTGGCCTCGTACACAAACACCTGCACGCCGGGCTGCGCTTTTTTGAAGGCTTCGACGGTGTCCATGGGAATCCAATGGTCCTGGTTGCCAAAGTGAACCATCACCGGACAGGCCGGTTGACGTGCGGGCTCGTCACCCACCGTCATGCCGCCACCGTAGTAGGGCGCAGCGGCGGCGACGCCCGACAGGCTGCTGGCTGAGCGCCAGGTCAGCAGGCCGCCCCAGCAATATCCCACTACGCCGACCTTGCCGCCTGTGCTTTGTGCCGCATGGTTGACCGCAGCCTGGATGTCCTGCAGCGCACCGGGCGCAGGCAAGGCTTCGATGGCGGTTTTCAGCGCAAACCCGGCGTTCATGTCGGCCTCGGTGTAGCCCAGGTCCACGCCCGGCTGGACGCGGTGGAAGGTGGCTGGCGCCACTGCCAGGTAACCAGCCGCCGCATAACCGTCCGCCACAGAGCGGATGTGCGAATTGACACCGAAAATTTCCTGCAGCACCACCACGGCGGCTTTGGCTTTGCCCGCCGGCTCGGCCACATAGGCCGGAAATACAAAACCGTCCGCCGCTTTGAGATCGATGAATTGACCCATGATGTGAATACCCTCTAAAGTTTGCTGAAAAAAAATCAGGCCGCGAGTTTTGCCGCAAGCAAATCCAGCCGGTCCTGGCCCCAGAAAATCTCGCCGTCAACGACATAACTCGGGGCGCCAAAAACGCCAGCGTCAATCGCCTGCTGGGTCTGTGCTTCATAACGCTGCTGCACGGCGGCGGCGCGCGACTGCTCCAGCCGCGCGGCATCCATACCGCCTTCCCGCAGAAGGTCGGCCAGTGTCTGGTCATCGGCAATGTTGCGGTCTTCAGACCAGACCGCCGCAAATATGGACCCCGCCAGGCTCAAGGCCGCTGCACTGCCATCGGACTGGGCTACCGCGGTGATCAGGCGCGCCGCCGGATCACCCGCTACAGGAAAAAACTTGGGATGGAGATTGAGCGGCACGCCAAGGTGCTCGCTGAAGCGTTTCAGTTCGACCAGCCGGTAAGCTTGCCGCTGCGGTGCGCGCTGGCCAAGCGGCAAGCCGCCGGAAATCGGGAAAATCTTCCCAAAGTCCACGGGCAACACACGCACAGTCGCGCCGGCTGCATGGGCGATCTGCGCAAAACGCTGGTGCCCGAGGTAGGTCCACGGGCTTTGCGGCGTGAAGTAGTAGTCGATGGTGGTGCTCAATGGTGTCTCCGTCCGGCATGGCGCCGATTGATGTAGATTCAGGTCAACCCGGTTTGTAACCGGAATCGCCACATCTTGCTGGAGGCTGGTTTTGTCCCAAGTCATTTTGATCACTGGCGCCTCGCGCGGCATTGGCGCGGCGACTGCGCTGCTGGCGGCCCGTGCCGGCTATTCAGTTGCTGTCAACTACACAGCCAATTCGCTCGCTGCCGACGAGGTGGTGCGCCAGATCCGCCAGGGCGGCGGCACGGCCATCACAGTGCAGGCCGACGTTGCCGAGGAAAGCCAGGTGCTGGCGATGTTTGAAAAAGTCGATGCGAAGCTCGGCCGGCTCACCGCCCTGGTGAACAACGCGGGCATCGTCGACCAGACCTCCCGCGTCGACGCGATGAGCGCGGCCCGCCTGAAGCGCATGTTCGAGATCAACGTGATCGGCAGCATGGTCTGCGCACGCGAAGCCATCAAACGCATGAGCACCATTTACGGCGGCGCAGGCGGCGCGATTGTCAACGTCTCCAGCGCGGCGGCGCGGCTGGGTGCACCCAGCCAGTATGTGGACTACGCGGCCTCCAAAGGCGCCATTGACACATTCACCATCGGCCTGGCCAAAGAAGTAGCCGCCGAAGGCATACGCGTCAATGCGGTGCGGCCCGGCATCATCGAAACCGACATCCACGCCTCGGGCGGCTTGCCCAACCGCGCACGCGACCTGGCGCCGCAAGTGCCGATGCAGCGTGCCGGCACCGCCGACGAAGCGGCGCGCGCCATTGTGTGGCTGCTGTCAGAAGAGTCCAGCTACACCACGGGGGCTTTGCTGGATGTGGCGGGTGGCAGGTAGGCGAACGCTAGTGATTTTCACTTGACCTGCCCACCACGCTAACCAATTACTCCAAAACAATTTTGTTCTGGACAACAATTTTTTTGTAAAACGCAATGCGCTGAACGATCTCTTGCTTGTATTGAGCAGGACTAATATCTTCAGGCAGGATCGCTCCGCGCTTAGTCCACGCCACTTGCGTTTGCGGGTCTCGCAAAATAGTACGCATGGCCTCATAGAGTTGATCCACGATGTACTGAGGCGTTTTTGCTGGTGCCGCAAGACCAGTCCACGAAGTGAGGTTTAAGTCTGACAATTTAAGTTCGTTGAATGTCGGAACATTAGGCATTATGGTTGATCGAGTGGGGGACGCGATAGCCAATGCGCGCAGTTTCCCGTTCTCGATCATGGTCAAGTTCGACGTCAAGTTGTTCCATGTCATTTGCACCTGCCCAGACAACAAGTCAGTCAGGGCGGTGCCAGCGCCGCGGTATGGGATGTGGGTGATAAACAAACCCAACTTTGACTTCAGTAACTCCATACTTAAATGCGACAGCGACCCGATGCCCGCAGAAGCGTAATTATTCTTTCCCGGATTTGCCTTGACATATTTGACAAATTCTTCAAAGTTTTGGGCCGGAAAATTAGAACTGACAAGCAAGACGTTAGCCAGTCGGTCAATGATCGTGATAGGGGAAAAGTCATTGACAGCGTCGTAACTCAAATTTGGATTTACAGCAGGGTTGGCTACATGGGTTGATTGCGAGGTGACAACCAAGGTGTACCCATCAGGTGCTGCTTTAGCCACAAAACTGCTGCCAATAGAGCCTCCCGCTCCACCCTTGTTATCAACCAGTACGGGTTGCCCGAGTACCTTGCTCAGCTTTTCTGCTATTGCACGTCCAGAGATATCGACTGCACCGCCAGCTGGAAATGGCACCACCAGAGTTATCGGACGAACGGGATACTTTGGGTTTGTCTGTTGCCCAAGACTTGGCATGCTTAGGGTGGCACCCAGCAAACTGCCCGCAGAAGCCAGAACCTTGCGGCGAGAAAATAGATTGGAATTCATGACGTTGCTTCTTTCTGAGAATGATTTAGCGCGGATTGCACATACGTTGCGATTGACTTGAGGATGTCTGCAATATCAGACTGAAGATGGTCAAAATTGTCCGAACGAGTGCGCGAGTCTTCATGGAGATAAATCGACCGGTTAATCTCTATTTGCAGGCTCTCCTTTTCCCCAGACGCGTCACCGTGCACAGCCAGCAAGTCTTGCCCGGCATACGGGTCATTTATTGCGACGCTGTAACCTTTGTGGCGAAATGCAGTTGCCACAAAATCTGTAAATTCGACACCGCAACTGCGCCCATGCATATTTCCAAGCACTATGTCAGCCAAAACCAGGTTGGTTGACATGCCAAGTCGCTCATAAGCATTGCTCGGCATGGAATGCAGATTCAAATGCCAGCGCCGCCCAAATTCCCGTGTAGCTTGATCCAGTGTTTCCGCCAGGACTTGCCTGTAGGGTCGCCAGTAGTTATTGATACGGCTTTCTACTTCAGCCGCACTCAATCTGCGCTGATAGATTTCTTCCAGTTTTGGTGTCTTTCTATAGACCAATCCATTGCCCAACCGGATGCATCGATCGGAAGGATTGACTGCATGTGGCCAGGTCCCGAGAAGCATCGTTGTATCAATGTCTGTCTCGGCGCGATTCGGGTCGATATAGCTTCGAGGAAAGTTTGCATGGACTAGCGTTGCCCCCACCTGAGGCGCATGCGCCCAAAGTTCTTCGACAAAAGTGTCTTCACATTGACGCAGAGCCATCAGGGGAACTGAAAATCCAAAATCATCGGGATAAACCGTGCCACTGTGCGGCGAATCGCAGATCAACGGCAAAGGTGAATGCGCCGGTTTGAGGACCCATACCTGGTGTGAAAGAGATTCGTTCAAGTTTTTACCTGTGGGTTTTGCTGCCACGAAGCATAGGGATGCGCTTGTATCGGTGCAAACAACTATTTCATCTGGGGTGATGACCTGATGTAATGACCCAATGAAATTTCTATCTCCCTCGTTGGTCGAATTACATGCTTTTTTAGCAGTCTCTGAACTCGGTAGTTTTCGCAAGGCTGCAGACAAACTTTGTGTCACCCAGGCCGCCGTAAGTCGTGCTGTTGCACGTTTGGAGCAGCACCTGGACTGTCGTCTTTTTGACCGCAGCGCCAGCGGAGTGACAGTGACGGCGAGAGGCCAACGTTTCAAAAAAGCGATAGATAGCCATGTCACCGGCCTTGAAACGGCCATGTCGAGTTGGCAGCGCAAGCCCAAGTCAAGCACGATGCGCCTGAGCGTAGCCCCCACCTTAGGGTCACGGTGGCTGGTTCCGCGGCTACCCGCACTTCAAATCGCGCACCCGGACCTGAATATCGAATTGCGACAATTTCATTACGACGATGACTTCACCCGTGACGACGTGGACATATGGATAGAGGTCAAACGTCCTCGGCGCCCGTGGCCGCGTGGCTTGCACACTCAATATTTACTCGGCAAAGAAATTTTGCCTGCGTGCACGCCCAAAGTCTTCTCTCAATTGCGCAACCCCAAAAAACCAAGCCCACAAGACCTCATGCAACTCAACCTGTTGCATCACACCATTTTTCCTGACAATTGGTCTCTGTGGATGCAGAACGCGGGCGTTAATCCTGCAAATTTGAGCTTGGGTGCCGGCTTTGATTTGGGAAACAATTTGATTGTTGCTGCATGTGCAGACATGGGAGTCGCGATCATCCAACCCTGCTTGATAGAGTCTGAGCTGGCATCTGGCCAACTGATGATCCCTTATTCAAAGAGCGTGTCCACTGGCAGAGGTTATTACGTGTGCTACCGGCCAGCATCGAACAAGCTGGACACAATCGCTGTTTTTACCAAGTGGTTGAACCAGCAGGCTATCGAAAGCACTTCACGCTTGAAATCCATACTTAAAAGAAGCTGAGTCACTTAGAACCGGGCTACGCAGGAGCCTGAAACGGGCTTGGATCCCGAGCGGGACTGGGCGCTGGCAAACCAATCACCGCCCTATTTCCCCGGCGATCCGTGCACTGCCTGGTAAATTTGCCGAAGCATAAAAACGTTCCCGAAGACTGCGCCGGGGAAAGGTTGTGACCATAGACGGTCCGATGTTTGGTGTGCGGTGGTGAGGCGCAAACTCTCTTAAATTCAGACTGTGATCGAAGGGCAAGCTCGTTTTAAAGGGACCGCTTGCGGTGCGATACTGGGCCTCATGCGGTTACAAGTCCCTTCCGTTAACTTCAGGAGAATGTCCTGATGAATGCCCGCCAATTGACGCCTGAAGAAGCATTTCACAACGTCGAAGTACAAACGCTGCGCGCTGATCTCGCACTTGCTTTGCGAGCTGCTGCTCACCATGGGTTGAGCGAAGGTATCTGCAACCATTTCAGTGTTGAAGTGCCAGGTAACCCGAATCAATTTCTACTGAACCCGCGCGGCTTGCACTGGAGCGAGGTGCGGGCAGAGGATATTGTGCTGATTGACGGAGATGGCAACCAGCTGGCTGGGCGCCACCCGGTAGAGCCAACGGCCATGTTTATCCATGCGGCCGTCCATCGCATCACGGGCAAGGCCTGTGTGCTGCATACCCACATGCCCCATGCCACGGCTCTGACGCTGACCGAAGCGAGGGGGTTGGACACCAAACTGTCGCAAGGCGCTCTTCGGTTTTATGGACGGGTAGCGGTGGATGAAAACTACAACGGCCTGGCGCTTGACATGGCAGAAGGCGAACGCATTGCCCGTGCAATGGGTGACGCCGACGTGGCATTTTTGGGTAACCATGGCGTTGTCGTATGTGGCGACCGCATCGACTACGCTTATGACGACCTCTACTACCTGGAACGCGAATGCCAGTTACAAGTGCTTGCTGCCTCAAGCGGGCACAAATTGATGCCGCTGGATGACGCCCTGGCGTCTCGGGTGGCAGAGCAGATCATGGGTGAGCGCCTGCAGTCCGAGCTGTTTTTTGCCAGCCTGCGCCGCATGCTCGCTTGACTAGAGGGCTGGATAAAACGTCCAACTGCAAATGTTCCGCAGCTACAGCCATTCCTTTTTCTGGTTGAACTCATTCGTCTAACCTACAGTGGCTGATCCATTGAAGCCGCCATTCCGCGAACGCCTGCAAAGAAACGTCAATGCTCAGCCGCGTAGCCTGCTCAGACGACGGGCCGACGCGCTGCCACGATGACGAACTCCGCGGGCAAGTTGTAAGCCTGCCCTTGACGCCAGGGGGAAATAGCGTCGAGGTAGTGCGCACGCACGCGGGCTCGGGTTGCGTCGTCGAACCGCGACCACGCCAGCGCCACCGGCCCGCCCGCGAAAGCGGCTTCGCATGCGGCGTTTGCATCGGCATGCCAGAGTGAGTCATCTTCGCGGCGTGAGAGCGTCACATTCAAACCGGCCTCGGCGCAAGAGCGCGCGAGGGCCTCGCCCTGACCTAACCGGAAGAACAGCGGACAGACTTCGCTGTGTACTTCGGCATCAACGATACCAAACAACGATGCCCAACCGCAGCGGGAACGCTCTCCCCAGACGGCAATCACTGTGCGCCCGCCGGGTCGCAGCACGCGGTAAATCTCGCGCAGCGCGGCATCGGCGTCTGGCACGTACATCAGCCCTAGCGCACAGACGACGAGGTCGAACGAAGCCGAAGGCAGCGAGAGCACCTCGGCATCCATGCGATCGAATCGGGCCTGCGTGATACCCGCAGCCTGCGCACGCGACTCGGCGGACGCAACCATGCCGGCTGACAAGTCGACACCCAAGACGCGACCACCAGCACCTACGGACGTCGCTAGCGCCAGGGTGACGACGCCAGTGCCACACGCTATGTCGAGCACTTTTTCTCCTGGTTGCGGTGCGGCCAGTTCCAGCAGATTTGCCTGTACTCCGGCAAGCAGGGCATGCCAGTGCTGCGCATAGAGATCCACCGCAAGGTCCCAGCCGTAACGCTGGATGCGGCGCTGAAGGCGGGCGTCCATGGCCGATGGATCAGGCGCGGGTCACGACGATTTCGAGATACTCGCTCGGTACCACCAACGACGAGGGCCCCGCCCGGTTCATGCTGTTCAGCAGATCAATCAGTTCGGCTGCCAGCGCTTCGGCCTTGTCAGGTGTTTGCGCCGCGAAGGCCTTGTTCACAGGCCCGTACCAGGCGCGGAACACTTCAACGAAGTGCGCGGCCGAGCGGTAGCGGAAGGCGAAATGCTGGGCGGTGGCCTGTACCGCCGAGGCTGTGCCTCCGAACAGCGCGCGCACATGCGCCTCAGTGCCCCAGAGAGAGGGCGGCTGCACGCCTGCTGGCGGGGGCGCGAACTTGCCGAGAACCTTGAACATGCGCCCGATCAGGCTGTCCGGCGTCCAATTCGCCAGACCGATGCGGCCGCCCGGGCGCACCACGCGGGCCATCTCGGCGGCGCAACGCCCGTGGTCGGGCGCAAACATCACGCCAAATGTCGAGACCACGGCGTCAAAGCTGGCATCGTCGAAGGGCAGTGCCTCGGCATCGGCAACCTGAAATTTGACCTCCAGCCTCTCGGCCAGTGCACGTTCTGCGCCGCGCTCGAGCAAACTGCCAACGTAGTCTGTAGAGGTGACCAGGCAGCCGCGGCGCGCAGCGGCGAGTGTGGCATTGCCGTTGCCCGCGGCAACGTCGAGCACGCGTTCGTCCGTCTTGAGATCACATGCCTCGGCGAGTGATTCGCCAACGATCTGCAATGTTGTTCCGATAACCGCGTAGTCGCCGGTACCCCAGGCCGCCTGCTGGCGGGTTTTGATGGCGGCGAAGTCGATGGGTGCGTTCATGGTCATATCTCCAGTGGTTAGGTGGTATCAACTGTCGCGGCTGTGCGCCCGGCCGTCCTATCCGCTCGTCTGCGTTGTTTGACCGAGCGTCCGTACATGGCGCTGTGCGATGGCGCAACGGTGACGGCAACACTAGAATCGCCTTACCTTCAACAGGAGTAACCGATGACTCTGGAAACAATTGCTGCAGCGATGGAACGAGTGTCTACGGCGCTTACGCGTAAGCCATCGGCGGGGCTCAAGGACGACGCACCGGCCACTGTCCGATGGGTGGGGGGCCTGCGCACGGTAGCGCGAAGTGAATCTGGCACTGAGGTCGCTACGGACATGCCAGAGGCTATTGGTGGCGATGCCAGTGCGCCTCCACCAGGTTGGCTCATGCGCTCTGCGCTGGCCTCGTGCACGGTGACTCGCATCGCGATGGAAGCGGCGGCCAGGGGCATCATACTGACGACCCTGGAGGCCCACGCTACTAGCCGCAGCGACCTGCGAGGCCTGGTCGGCGTCGCCGATGTGGATGGCAGTGCTGTACCTGTTGGGCCGCTGTCCATAGACTTGCATGTTCGGATCGGAGCTGCGGGTGTTGATGCCAACACCCTGCAAGCGCTGGTTGTCGAAATGTCTGCTTGCTCTCCAGTGACCTATGCCATCGAGCGTCCACTTCCGGTCGGGCTGAAGGTCGAAGTGACCACCTGATGGATGCGCTCTCGCAGACGCTGGGCGTGGTTCGCCTGGTCGGCGCGATTTTCCTGCACGGACGCTTCTCCGCACCGTGGTGCTACCAGTCGCCGCACGCTGACGCCGCGGCGCCCTATCTGGAGCCGACTGCTGAGCGCGTGGTGATATTCCACATGATTACCGAGGGCGAGTGCTGGGTCGAGCTAGGGGACGCCCCACCGATGCGGCTGGTTGCAGGTGATGCCGTTCTGTTTCCTCAAGGTGATGCACACAGGATGGGATCGCAGCCGGGCTTACCACCGGCCTCTGGCGCGCGGTTGAACGAGGTTTTGGCGCGTCGCCCGCGTCTTTTGTCTTATGGTGGAGGCGGCGCCACGACCAAGCTCGTTTGCGGCTACCTTGCGTGCGACGCCCGCCTCGCCCGCATGCTTTTGACCGGCCTTGCGCCAGTCGTGAAAGTCAGTGTACGGGGATCGAATTCAGGCATTTGGCTTGAAGCTTCGCTGCGCTACGCGCTGGCGGAGGCCCGATCGCCGCGCCCCGGCGGCCATGGGGTGCTCGCCAAGCTGGCCGAGGTACTGTTTATCGAGGTGCTGCGGATACACATGAATGAGCAGGCCGACGGACGCACAGGATGGCTTGCCGGGGTAAATGACCGCGTGGTGGGTGCCGCTCTGCGCGCACTGCACGCCGAGCCAGCGCGTGCATGGACGCTGGAAGAACTCGCGCAGGTGGCGAACAGTTCGCGCTCGGTGCTGGCCGAGCGATTTCAGCAGATCGTCGGCCAGGCGCCGATGCAATACCTGGCCCAGTGGCGCATGCTGCTGGCATCGAACCTGCTCGCGCGAAGCAATGCGCCGTTGGCGCAAATCGCGGAAGAGGTCGGCTACCAGACAGATACCGCTTTCAGCCGTGCGTTTCGGCGCGAATACGGTCTGCCGCCGGCCGCATGGCGGCGGCGCAAGGCCGGCGCTACCGAACTTCAACTCGGAAAGTGATTCACTGCGATGTAGGCCTTGTACCCGCCTTGAACGTGAGATTGAAAGTTACTATTTGCCGAATAGGGCTGATTGAAAATTTAGCTTGGCTTGGACTGCAGTCTTCGAAAAATGGTTTGACTACTCTCACTACATAAATTTCTATGCAAACGCCGTTTTCGCGTCAATCTGGTTCAGGTCCTGGCGTGGTGTGTCTTCATTCAAATGCCAGCAGTTCGTCGCAATGGCGAGGCTTGATGGAAATGCTCGCGCCCAGCCACGGCGTCTATGCGCCGGACTCTTATGGGGCAGGAAAAAGTCCGGATTGGCACTCTGCCCGTGAGATATCCCTTCAGGACGAAGTCAAATTTCTTGAGCCTGTTTTCACTGCAGCCGGAAAGCCGTACAGCCTTGTCGCCCACTCCTATGGCGCTGCTGTAGCGCTCATCGCGGCAGTCGCTAATCCAGGCCATGTCAAAGCCATGGCACTCTTCGAACCCACACTGTTTTCACTGCTGGACTCGCACGGCGCAGTACACGAAGATGCGGATGGAATTAGAAGTGCCGTGGCGGCCGCGGCGCAAGCCCTAGACAATGGCGACAAGGATGCTGCGTCAAGGCACTTCATTGACTACTGGATGGGCCCTGGGAGCTGGGAATCAACACCGGTTCAGCGTAAGCCCGGCATAGCCGAATCGATGGTTAACGTCCGGAGATGGGGTCACGCTTTGATGACTGAAAAGACCTCACGGGCAGCTTTTGCGAGCTTGGACTTTCCAGTTCTTTACATGTTGGGCGAGTGTTCACCAAGATCGGCCCACGCGGTTTCGGAAGTTTTGATCCCACTACTGCCCAAGGTCAAGGTTGTTCGGTTCGCTGGCCTTGGTCATATGGCGCCCATCACGCATCCTGATGTCGTTAACGCCGAGATTATTCGGTTTCTCAACGACGTATAGACCGTAGACTTTTTTGCGACCGTGACCGGCACTTAAAACCAACCGGAAGCATTCAACGACAAGACAAATCGTCTTCACGCCAAACGCGGCGAAACCCCCGCCAATATAAAGCCAGGCCGTGAAGGCAGGCGGGCTGGTGTTCGTATCTGGAACAGCACCAGCAGATCCCTTCACTGGAAAATTCAAAGGAAAGACGATTCACGAACAAACGCGTCAATGCACGTGAACCGCCCCCTATGGACGCGTCATTAGAGTCCGCTGAAACGATTTCGCCGCCGCCTATCGGCCACTTTCAGTTCGGGACGTAGTGCCTTGCGCTACCGGAGATTGGTCGAATTCGACGCCGAATAGATCAACCAGTGCTCTGACCCGTTGAAGTACCAATTTCGTTAGGGCTGTGCCATGAGTTGCGAAGACATCAATCCCCGCAGAGGCACAAACGGTTTCCGGCAACCGTCGGCGCGGGTCGAACCTGCATGGGCGCGGACTTGAATCGTTGTGCGGCCTGCCACACGTCATAGGCGCTTTGCTCTGCCAGCCACAGACGGGCCTCGCCGCCACGCGCCACACCCAGCCTGGCTTCGATGCGCAGGGCCATTTCAGACGAGATGGCGACCCGACCATTGAGCACGCGGGACAGCGTTACACGGGAAACGTCAAGCTGCTGCGCTGCTTCGGTCACGGTCAGCGCCAGCGCGGACAACACATCGTCGCGCAACGTCAGGCCGGGGTGTGGGGGTTCCACATGCGTGCCATCGTCGTTACTCCAGTTACTCCAGTTGCTCAGTGATCGTCCTGATAGTCCACCAGCACAGCGTCCGCGCCATCAAAGGTAAAGTCATTCGCCAGTCGCCGTTAACCCAAACCGAAAAATGCCCTTTTATTGCCGCCCGCGCTCGGCCAGCAGCCTCGAAATGTTCTCAATCGCCGCGGGGGCTACTCTCTTCAAGAGGCCCCGCGTCTCCACGACGGCCGGGTGGTTGCTGTACTCGCCCAGGCGACTCAGCGGGCTGAGCCGCGATTCGCGCGCCCAGGATGCCAAAGCCGGATAAGCGCCGCGTGCCCGCTCGCCTGCCAGCGACGCCATGTAGGCAATGAGGTAGTCGGCGCTCTGCTCCCAATAGCGAATGGGGCGGCACAGGCGATTCTTTTCCTCGTCGCTGTCGATCGTGGCCTCCGCCACGCCCAGCAGGGCAAATTGCTGGCAGGCAAATCCCCACATGGTGGGCTGAACCGTCAGCCGGCCCGCTTCGAAGATCGGGCGCAGCGGCGGGTACGCCAATCCGACAGCGGCGCAGTGGATGTAGACGGCATCGTCGGGCATCGTGACTTCGCCCTGGTCCAGCAGCATGCTGCCGCGCCCTATGCGCCGCACCCGGCCGAGCCGCACCACGTCCGTGATCTGCCGAAGCAATGCGAGTTCGACCTCGCTCAGGATGGCCCCGTGCAACATCTTCGGCATGACTGTCGGATCCACTCGCAGGAAGAAACCCTCCGCTTCGAGGCGCAGAAAAACTTCATCCACGGACTTGGCCTGTGCCATCGCCTGGAACTGCAGGCCGATGCCCGCATAAAACTCGGGAAGGAAGGTGTGTGGCTGGTGGAAGCGACGATTCAGCCACCAGCCTTCGCGCGGCT
>JBKJIV010000120.1:0-7927 GCA_046598365.1 Polaromonas sp.
AAAGTAGGGGGAGTGGAAGAATTCTGTACGGCGGGTTATAATCTACGGCTTTGCAGCATTTCGCTGGCCGGGTGCCATGTCGTGTGTCTCAAGCGCTGCAGGAACATTTTGGGGTGAATTTTTTCACCTCACCACCCGAAGGATAAATCATGGTCGTCATCCGACTCTCGCGCGGCGGTTCTAAACACCGTCCATTTTTCAATATTGTTGTGGCTGACAAACGCGTTCGCCGCGATGGCCGTTTCATCGAGCGCATCGGGTTTTACAACCCGATTGCCAAAGGTGGCGAAGAAGGTCTGCGCATTGAGCAAGACCGCCTGACCCACTGGCTGGGCGTGGGCGCACAAGCCTCCCCCACAGTCGAGCGCCTGGTCAAGCAGGGCGCGACCAAAGCAGCAGCTACGGCTTAATTGCCCATGCTTCCTGGCCTGGAAACGTCGGGCCTGCCCGACGACGCCGTCGAAGTCGGGCGCATTCTTGACGCCTGGGGCGTCAAGGGCTGGGTGAAAGTCCTGGCACACAGCGCCTCTTCCGAGGCGCTTTTTAATTCGGATCGCTGGCTTTTGCAGCCACCTGACGCAAAACACCGGCCCGGCTTTGACGCCTTTTCCGGTACGGTTGCGCTGGCTGTCAGCGAGTCCAAAACGCACTCTGATTCCGTTGTAGCCAAATTTGCGGGCATCGACGACCGCACGCCGGCTGAAGCTTTGCGTGGCGCGCGGATTTTTGTGCCGCGAAGCAGCTTCCCCAAGGCCGGCAAGGACGAGTATTACTGGGTCGACCTGTTGGGACTCAACGTCGTCAACCGTGAAGGCGTGGCCCTCGGCTGCGTTCGCGATCTGATGGCCACCGGCCCCCATTCGGTGCTGTGTGTCGAGTACACCGAAGGTGAGCAGACGCTGGAGCGCATGATTCCCTTTGTGGCGGCCTATGTGGATGGCGTCGATCTGCCGGGCAAGACAATCACTGTGGACTGGCAACCCGACTATTAGTCTGGCGTTGCGACCGGCGCAAAATACAGCCATGCGTTTTGATGTCATCACCCTGTTTCCCGAGCTTTTCGCGCCATTTTTGATCAGTGGCGTGACACGCCGTGCTTACGAATCAGGTCTGGTTGAGGTCAAACTCTGGAACCCTCGTGATTTTGCCGACGGCAATTACCGACGCGTCGATGACCGCTCCTTTGGGGGTGGCCCTGGCATGGTGATGATGGCTGAACCGTTGGCCCGCTGCCTCGAAAAAATCCGGGAGGATCGCACTGAGCCTCCAAATCTGCAAGCCCCCGTGGTGCTGTTCTCTCCGATTGGCGAAACGCTGGACCATGCGGGCGTCGCGGGCTGGTCGGCCAGCGCCGGTGCGGTGCTGGTCTGTGGTCGGTATGAAGGCCTGGATCAGCGCTTTATTGATACCTATGTGGACCGGCAGATCAGCTTGGGTGACTTTGTCCTGTCGGGCGGTGAAATTGCCGCCATGACTTTGCTCGACGCGGTGGCCAGACTCCAGCCGGGCGTACTCAACGACGAGGGCAGCCACCAGATGGACAGCTTCAACCCGGCGCTGGATGGATTGCTGGACTGCCCGCACTACACCCGGCCCGAAACCTGGCGCGGCCAAGCGGTGCCGGACAAATTGCTTTCCGGAAACCATGCCCACGTTGAACGCTGGCGTCGGGATCAGCGACTGGCTCTGACCCTGCTCAAACGCCCCGATTTGGTGCAAAAGGCGAGAGCGAGTGGGAATTTGACAACTCTGGACGAGGCTTTTCTGGCCGATTTGGTCGAAAACCCCGAGCAGGACGCCTGAGTTCTGCCCTTCCTGGCGCCAAACGCCAGAGGGTGGTTATCCGGGGCGGCAATAAATTGCTATAATCAAAGGCTTTTCGGTCCTCTGGCGGCCACTGCAACCATCTTGACCATCAATGATGTGTCCATGGATTTGCGGTCTTTAGTGCAGCGCGTGTATGAACGAAAAAGTAGCGAGATGGAATTTATATGAATCTGATCCAAACCCTTGAGCAGGAAGAAATTGCCCGCCTCAACAAGACCATTCCCGTGTACGCCCCTGGCGACACCGTGATCGTCAGCGTCAATGTGGTTGAAGGTACACGCAAGCGTATGCAGGCTTTTGAAGGTGTCGTGATTGCCAAGCGCAACCGCGGACTGAACTCCAGCTTCATCGTGCGCAAGATTTCCAACGGCGAAGGTGTCGAGCGGACCTTCCAGGTCTACAGCCCGCTGATCGCCAAGATCGAAGTCAAACGCCGTGGTGATGTGCGTCGCGCCAAGCTGTACTACCTGCGTAGCCGCAGCGGCAAGTCGGCGCGTATCAAGGAAAAACTGGGCGCCAAAGCTGCATAAGCTGTCCGGCCCCCAAAAAGCCGCTCTCTGGAGCGGCTTTTTTTTGCCTGCTACGCTGTACCTCGTATGACATTTACCACGCCCTTGCCCAAATTTGACCCTCGCAGTATTCCGGTGATCGGAGTGGATGCGCACCTGTCCGATGTACCGGCCGACGCGTTGACTCCGCAGGCATTGCGCCAGCGTTTCCGGCATCCCCCGCTGTGGACTCCGGAACACAGCGTAGAGAAAAAATTCTCCAACCGGGAGCCCGCACTTGCGGCGGTTTTGCTACCGCTGGTCATGCGCGACGAGTTGATGTTGTTGCTGACCGAGCGCGCGGACAATATGTCCACCCATTCCGGCCATATTGCCTTGCCCGGCGGCAAGACGGATGACGCCGACCATGACGCTGTTGATACCGCCTTGCGCGAGGCGCATGAAGAGATTGGCTTGAACCGCGAGCATGTCGAAGTGCTTGGCATTTTGCCGACGTATGTCACCGGTACCGCTTTTATCATCACGCCGGTGGTGGCCCTGGTTCAACCCGGCTTTGAGTTGCGTGCCAACACCTCTGAGGTCGCCGATATTTTTGAGGTACCACTGCGCTACCTGATGAATCCAGCGAACCATCAGCGCCATGAATTTGAGTTTGAGGGTGTGGTGCGGCAGTGGTTGTCCATGCCGTATCCGGGGGCGGACAGCGACGACACCAAAGAGCGCTATATCTGGGGTGCGACAGCCGGTATGCTGCGAAATTTCTATCGGTTCCTGATCGCATAAAGATCCCCTCGACAGCAGAGCCGCAGGTGTGGCAACGCCGGGGACATCCTTCGACAAGCTCAGGACGAACGGATAAGAAACGAACGTTCGCGACGGCTCTCCAATCCAGCAGGGGCCGCGGATCCGGCTCCGCCGGGCCGCAGGCGCAGCGGCCCCCTCGGGGGGCAGGGAGCTACACGCTAGTAGAGCGACCGTGGGGGCTCAAGTATCATTCGGCATGAGCTTTTTCGCCGTTTTGTTTGCCCTCATCATTGAACAAGCCAGGCCCATGGCGCGAGGCAATAGTATCCATGCCACCTTGCGCGGCTGGGCGCGTTGGGCCAGCAAAAGTCTGGACGCCGGAAAGCCGCAACATGGCTGGGTTGCCTGGACCATGGCCGTGGTGATGCCGGCTTTGGCCACGCTGGCCATTCACTGGCTGCTCTGGAGCGTCCATGGTGCGCTGGCTTTTCTGTGGAGTGTGGCTGTGCTGTACGTCACCCTCGGCTTCAGGCAGTTCAGCCACTATTTCACCGACATCCGCGATGCGCTGGATGACAGCGATGAAGCAACCGCGCGCGAGTTGCTGGCGCAGTGGCGGCAGGTTGACGCGAGCGAATTGCCGCGCAGCGAAATTGTCCGGCACGTGATTGAGTATTCAGTCCTCGCGGCGCATCGCCATGTGTTTGGAGTGCTGGCCTGGTTCTCGGTGCTGGCCGCACTCGGTCTTGGCCCCGCGGGTGCGGTTTTGTACCGCATGAGCGAATTTGTTTCACGTTATTGGGCGCGCCGGGGCAAACTGCCAGGCGACGACGCCAGCCCTGCCCTGCAGGAAGCAGCCACTCAGGCCTGGGGGGTGATTGACTTTGTTCCGGCCCGCTTGACCTCGCTGGGCTTTGCCGTGGTGGGTAGTTTTGAGGATGCGATCGACGGCTGGCGTAACTACGCCCAACGCTGGCCCGTGGGGTCGCCCAATCGCAACGATGGCGTGATCCTCGCTGCTACCTCCGGTGCGGTCAATGTGCGTTTGGGTGGCGAGGCTCTGAAGGCGGCGTTTGCACCTGACGTGTCGCAGGGTTTTCAGGCCACCGCGGCCGATGCGGGAGAGTCCACGTCGACGGAAAGCACACCGGGCCGGGAGCCGGAGGTCGCCCACTTGCGCAGCATTGTGGGGCTGGTCTGGCGTTCGGTCGTGCTCTGGATGGTGTTGCTTGCTTTGCTGACTCTCGCACGCCTGCTGGGCTGATCCTACTGGTCAATAGCGCGGGGACTGAGACAGTTCGGCGAAGAGTTCGCTATACAAACGATAGCGATTGGCGCTAATCAAACCAGGGCCTGAAGCCGATTGGACTTTGGTATTGACGCCACAACCGGGCTCATGCAAATGGGTGCAGTTGTAGAACTTGCAGTCCTGCGCATGGACTTTCAAATCGGGCATGTAATTGGCCAGATGCATGGGGTCGATGTGGTGCAGGCCGAACTCCTGAAATCCCGGTGAGTCAATCAGCGCGCTGCTTCTGGCCGCATCTATCCAGTACAGCGTCGTGCTGGTGGTGGTGTGTTTGCCAGAATTGAGAGCTTGCGATATTTCTGCGGTCAACACCTGGGCATTGGGCACCAGAAGGTTGGTCAAACTGCTTTTCCCAGCGCCGGAAGGCCCCAGTACAAGCGTTTTTTTTCCGCGCAGCAAATTCAGCAGCTGCTCTGTTTGGACTGTGTTGGCCGCGGACCCTGCAAGCTTCGGTTTGATCGCCAGTGGCAAAACCTGGTAGCCCATGGCCCGATAAGGCTCCAGCTTGGTCCAGGCACGGCCAAACGGTTCGGCCAGGTCGCTTTTGTTCAACGCGATGATGGGCGTGATGCGTTCGGCCTCGGCAGCAATCAGTGCGCGGGTGAGCTGGCTCTCGGAGAACTCGGGCTCTGCTGCAATCAATATCAGGACCTGATCCAGGTTGGCCGCGAATGATTTGGTGCGCATTTCATCCTGCCGATAAAACAGGTTGCTGCGCGGCTCTACCTTTTCAATCGTGCCTTCGTCTTGCGACGGTAACCATTGAACGCGGTCGCCCACCAACGCCTGACTTTTTTTCCCGCGCGGGTGGCAGATGACGCGTTCACCGCCGGCTGTTTCCACCAGGCAATGCCGACCAAAACCGGCGACAACCAGGCCAGGCTGGGTGCCAGCCGACGAAACAGTTGTCAAGTCAGCAACGCGTCGACTTTCGACGCGCAGAAAAAATCACTGACCGAAATGCCGTCCACGTCATGCGTGTTGAAACGCACCGTGCATTTGCCATAACTTAGTGTCAGGTCGGGGTGGTGGTCTTCGGCGTTGGCGATATAAGCAACCGCGTTGACGAAACCGATGGTTTCGTGGAAATTCTTGAACGTGAAAGTCTTTTCGAGAGAACCATCGATCAGGCGCCAACCCAGCGCCTGTTCGCCATTGAGCTGGCTCAGTTGCGTGACGATCTCGGTAGCGCTCAGTGCGCGGCGGTTTTGATGAATTGGATTGCTCATGCGGAAATACCGGCAGTGCCGTTCATTCGTGCCAGTCTTTCGGAGGCGGGCGGGTGGGAGTAATAAAACTTCACAAACACAGGGTCTGGCGTGAGCGTGCTGGCATTGTCCTGGTACAGCTTGAGCAGCGCGCTCTGCAGATCCCTGCCTTGCGTTTGGGCCACGGCATAGGCGTCCGCTTCAAACTCGTGCTTGCGCGAGAACAGCGCAAACACCGGAGAAACGAAGAAGCTGAACAGCGGCACCACCAGCATGAAGAGCAGCAATGCCAGCGCATCGTTGGGGACAGACACGAGCGACGCCGGGCCGCCCCAAGGCGCGAGCACCCCCTCGGGGGGCAGCGATGACGCGATAGCGCTGAGCGTGGGGGCCACATTTGGCCGTACGCCCAGGCCGGTATAAAACCAGACTTGCGTTGATAACCAGCCCAGCAAAGCAAACCCCGCCAGACTCATGGCAAACATCGAAACAATTCGCTTGATGATGTGTTTGTGTTTGAAATGACCCAACTCGTGCGCCAGCACCGCATCCACTTCGCCCGGGTTCAGTTGCTTGAGCAGGGTGTCATAAAAGACTACGCGCTTGGAAGCGCCAAAACCGGTGAAATAGGCGTTGGCGTGCGCCGAGCGCTTGCTGCCGTCCATCACAAACAAACCCTTGGCTGCAAAGCCGCAACGCTGCATCAGTGCCGTCACGCGGGTTTTAAGTGCTTCGTCTTCCAACGGCTGAAATTTATTGAACAGAGGTGCAATCACCGTGGGGTATAGAACAAGGATCAGCAGGTTAAAACCCATCCACGCACTCCAGGCCCACAGCCACCACCAGTTGCCGGTGCTGCCCATGATCCATAGCATCAGGGCCACGATGGGCAAACCGATGAGAATGCCGACCGCTGTGGACTTGATCAGGTCCATGACCCACAAACGCACCGTCATCTTGTTGAAGCCAAAACGCTCCTCAATCACGAATGTGCTGTAAAGAGTAAACGGCAGGTCGAGCAATCCGCTGATCAGTCCAAACGCCCCCAGCAGGGCCAGCTGCGGAGCCAGGCTGCCGTAGCTGCCCAAACTACTTCCCATCACGGCCTGATTGAGGGCATCGATGCCGCCCAGCAAGGTCCAGCCCAACAGCAGGGCGGTGCCAAATGCCAGCTCCAGCAGACCGAAGCGGGCTTTGGTGATGGTGTAGTCAGCAGCCTTTTGGTGGGCGGCCAGTGAGATGGTGCCTGCGAAAGCGGCAGGTACTTCATGGCGGTGCTGCGCCACATGGCGCATTTGACGCGAGGCCAGGTAAAACTTCAGCAGCACGCCCAGCACCAGTGCCGTGGTGAAAACAAGGGTGAATAGAAAGGAATAGTCGCTCATGGCTGGCAGTTTAGGCGATCAGCGAGAATCGCAAGATGCCTGACCTCGACACCACACTCAAAAAATCCGACCAAAACCTGATCTGGCTCGACTGCGAAATGTCCGGGCTGGACCCGGACAAGGAGCGCCTGCTTGAAATTGCCATCGTCATCACGGGCCCGCAACTGACTCCCCGCGTGGAAGGCCCGGTACTGGTTATTTACCAGCCCGATGAGCTGCTCGACAAGATGGACAACTGGAACAAGGGTACGCATGGCCGCAGTGGGCTGATAGACAAAGTCAAGGCCAGCTCGGTCACCGAGGAAGATGCGGAGAAGCAGTTGCTCGCGTTCATGGCCCAGTACCTGCCCAAAGGCACTTCGCCGATGTGTGGCAACACCATTGGCCAGGACCGGCGCTTTCTGGTGAAGTACATGCCCAAACTGGAGGCGTTTTTTCACTACCGCAACATTGACGTCAGCACCTTCAAGGAGTTGGCCAAGCGCTGGCGTCCCGAGGTGTACAGCGCTTTCAAGAAGCAGCAAAGCCACACCGCGCTGGCGGATGTGCATGAGTCGATTGACGAGTTGGAACATTACCGCACCCACTTCCTCAAGTAACTGATTGCGCCTTCCATTTAAAAGGAGGGGTGGTGTAAACCCGTAATCTATGCCATAATCATCGGCTTGACGGATGCACGGGGTGCACCGCATTTGTACATCTACCTCACACTTTTACGGCTCTACCAACAGAGCCATCGCTTCAGGCACCGGTTATCCGGAAAATTCGCCCGAACCGACATATTCGTTTGTGGTTGATGTTTTATTAACCACAAACGAAGCCTTCCGCTACGCGGCAGGTGGTAGTTTCTTGTTCGCCTGCCCAAAACCACAAGTCGGGCGGTGAGCAAGTGCTTAGTGAGAAAAACATGACTGACTCTTTTGAGGCTCGCGGCGACTTTTTGGC
>JBKJIV010000202.1:0-17462 GCA_046598365.1 Polaromonas sp.
AGGCCCAGACAGCAGGTCCAGGGGGCCACAAGACAAGTCGCTCGGCGACGTGTTGAGCCGAAGCTCCGTCATCAACCCGAGTGGGTGCTTTGACAGGGCTTATTCAGCGTAGCCCTAACCTGGCCCTGCCTTCGGGTGCGTCGCGTCCCACACAACACGGCGCCGGGCAGCATCAGCGTGGATGGTGACCAGTCCGCAAGAGTATTTGCGCGCCAACCCGCGCGAAATTGATCGCCGCGCGTCTGTCCCTGCCACGCGTCTGTGCGGTGTTGCAGTAAAACTGAGTCCCCGCGATCACGCCGGCGCTACGCGCCGCTTTGTCCAGATGCGGAGTAAAACGTTGTGCCACGACAACATTCTGACTCTGCTGCCACTGACTGTAAATAAATCACCGAACCCCGCTAGCCCTTTAAAAACGGGCTAATAACCATGCGTTCTCGTATTGATGATATTCATATGCGAATCAATCATGGTGATATGCGGTTAACGAAACTAAATACCTACTTCCCCAAAATATGATCCCTGCTTGACCAATGGTTTTCCCTATGTTTTGGGGGGATCGGATACAGAACATGTACGTGGGAGTCGAGCATTTATATAGCAGCACTGGCAGACGGGGCAAGGAACTGGCCTGTCTCGGGCAATTTTCAAATCTCATGCCATTCAATTTCTTACTCGGTTACCCTTTTTCGGGTTGGTTTCGCGTTCGGACTGCTGGCCCTTTTCGCCCCGAGTTATGCGCAGGTGATTGCGCCGGCTAACGCCCAAGAGGAGCGGCGCGTACAAGAGCGGGAGCGCGTGCTGCGTGAAAGGCTCGAACCTGCGCCTGATGTGCGCCTTTTCAGCGAGCCTGATCTCGGGCAAGCCCGGCTGCCCGCTTCTGAGACACCGTGTTTCGAGATTCGCTCCATCGTCTTGAGCGGGGAAGACCAAACAGCCCGCCAATTTGTCTGGGCACTGCAAGCCTTGGCCGGACCGCTTGCGGACGACTCACCGATCGGCCGCTGCCTGGGTGCTGAAAGCGTGGCCTTGTTGATTAAACGGGTGCAAAACGCCGTCGTCGCACGCGGCTACGTCACCACCCGTGTCCTGGCTGGGCCGCAGGACCTCAATAGCGGCGTTCTGACGCTGACCCTTATTCCCGGCAGCATCCGCAACATTCGTTTTACCCCTGAAAGCAGCGCACGCGGCAATCTCTGGACGGCCATGCCGGCCAAACCGGGCGACGTTTTGAACTTGCGTGATGTCGAACAGGCGCTGGAGAACTTCAAACGCGTGCCCACGGCAGAGGCAGATATTCAGATCGAACCGGCCAGCGGCGCCGACGCACAGCCCGGGCAGAGCGATCTGGTCATCAGCTACCGGCAAGCGCTGCCTTTTCGTGTGTCCATCTTCGCGGATGACAGCGGCTCTAAGGGTACAGGCAAATACCAGGGCGGCGTCACGCTGTCTTATGACAACTGGTGGACGCTTAACGATCTGTTTTACCTCTCACTCAATCGCGATCTGGGCGGTGGCCAGGACGGCCCGCGGGGCAGCTACGGCAACACGGCACACTATTCCGTGCCTTTTGGTTATTGGATGGTGGGCACCACGGTCAGCAACAACCGCTACTACCAGTCTGTCACGGGCGCCAACCAGACTTATATCTACCGCGGCACCAGCAGCAATGCAGACATCAAGCTGTCCCGGCTGCTCTACCGCGACGCCGCGCGCAAGACCAGCGCCGCTGTTCGCGCCTTCAAGCGCAACTCCAACAACTACATTGATGACACCGAAATTGAGGTGCAGCGCCGTGTGGTCGGCGGTTATGAGCTGAGCCTGAACCACCGCGAATTCATGGGCGCGGCCACGCTGGATACAACCCTGGCCTACAAACGCGGAACCGGCGCCTTCCACGCCCTGCCCGCACCGGAAGAGCTTTTCGGTGAGGGCACCGCCCGCCTGGAACTCAGCACACTGGACGCGACGCTGAGCGCGCCGTTCAAGGCCCTGGGCCAGCGCTTCAAGTACGGCGGCATGCTCAGAGCCCAGTTCAACCACACACCACTGACGCCGCAAGACCGGTTTGCCATTGGCGGGCGCCACACGGTGCGCGGTTTTGATGGCGAGTCATCGCTGTCCGGGGACCGCGGATGGCTGCTCCGCAACGACATCAGCGTAGCGCTGGGTGACAGCGGGCAGGAAAGCTACATCGGTCTGGACTACGGCCAGGTCAGCGGCCCCTCCAGCGAGTTTTTGCAGGGCCGAAGCCTCACCGGGATGGTACTTGGCTTGCGAGGCGCCATCAAAAACTTCCAGTACGACATCTTTGTCGGCAGACCGGTCAGCAAGCCCGCAGGCTTTCAAACCGCGCGCGTGACAGCCGGGTTCTCTGCCAATTACAGCTTCTGACCGCTCAAGACGCCCAGTTTCGAGCCAGCCCTTTTCGAGCCCACCCTTTTCAAGCTAACGATTTGTACGCCCCATGAACAAGCATCTCCACCGCATCATTTTCAACGCCAAACGCGGGCAGCGCATGGCTGTGTCAGAAATTGCCAGCAGTTGTGGCGGCAAAGGCGCCAGCGGAGATACGGCCTCGCCATTACACAAGTCGGTTGCAGCGGGCGTGGCCGCGACGGTTGCAACAGCGGCGCTTGCTGCTGGCGCGCTTGCCATGATTGCGCTGTTCACTACCGCTGATGCCCAAATCGTGGCTGACCCTAACGCACCGCGCAATCAGCAACCTACTGTTCTGACAACCGCCAACGGCCTGCCACTGGTCAACATCCAGACCCCCAGTGCTGCGGGAGTCAGCCGCAACACCTACACACAGTTCGATGTGAACCGCCCCGGTGCTGTCTTGAACAACAGCCGCACCAACGTGCAGACGCAAACCGGCGGCTGGGCACAGGGTAATCCGTGGTTGGCCACGGGTGCGGCGCGGGTCATCCTGAACGAGGTCAATTCCAGCACCCCCAGCCAATTGCGTGGCTTTGTTGAGGTGGCAGGCAGTCGGGCCGAGGTCATCATTGCCAACCCGTCAGGCGTCAACATTGACGGCGGCGGCTTTATCAACGCGGGCCGCGCCACCATTACCACCGGCACCCCGGTGATGAACGGCGGCAATCTGGAAGGCTTTGTGGTTCAGAAAGGCCTGATCACCATCAGCGGTGCAGGGCTTGACAGCAGCCAGACCGACTTCACCGGCCTTATTGCCCGCGCTGTGGAAGTCAACGCCGGCATTTGGGCCAACGAGCTCAAGGTAACGACCGGCGCCAATCAAGTCAGCGCCGACCAGACCAGTTCGACACCCGTTGCCGGCAACGGGGCAGCGCCCGCGTTTGCGCTGGATGTGTCCCAGCTGGGCGGCATGTATGCAGGCAAGATCACCCTGGTGGGCACCGAGGCCGGAGTGGGCGTGCGCAACGCGGGCAAGCTGGGCGCCAGCGCCGGTGATGTCGTGCTGCAAACGAACGGCTGGCTGACCAACAGCGGCAGCATCCAGGCCACAGGCAACACCAGCGTCACCGCCCAAGGCAGCATCACCCATACCGGCACCCTGTCAGCCCAGGGCAACACCACCGTGCAAGCCGTGGGTGCAGGCAGCTCGATCAGCGCCGCGGCAGGCTCAGTGCTTGCCGCCGGCTTGAACCCGGATGGCAGCTTCAGCAGCACAGGCGCACTCAGCGTCAATGGCGCGGGGGCCGTGGCTCTGAATGGGCAGACCCTGGTCGGTGGCGACATGACGCTCAGCGGCAGCCAGATCAACCTGGCCAGCAGCCAGCTCAGCGCACAAAACCTGTCCATCACCGCCAGCGCCGGCGGCATAGACGCCAGCCGCGCCAACGTCACCGCGCAAGGCAGCTTAAGCGCCAGCGCCGCCCAAGGACTGCGCACCGATGCGGCCTTTGTACAGGCCAACCAGCTCAACCTGACAGCGCAAGACCTGTCCAACGTGGCCGGTGAAATCATTCAGACCGGCACAGGCGACGCCAGCATTGCATTGACCTCCCCCACAGGAACGATAGACAACAGCCAGGGCCGCATCGCCACCAATGCACAAAACCTCACCCTGTCGGCGCAGACGCTGACAAACCAGGGCGGCAAGATCGAGCACGCGGGCACCGGCACGCTGGGCATCACCGTCAGCGCTCTGAATGGCCAAGGCGGGCAAATCACCAGCGACGGCGCCCTGAGCCTGCAGGCCGGCAGCGTTAACCACGACAGCGCCACCACCGTGGCCAGGCAAATCAGCATCAGCGCCTCGGATGTCAGCAACCGCAGTGGTGCAATCACCCAGACCGGCAGCGACGCTGCCAGCATCATTGCAACGGGCGCCATCAACAACACCGGCGGCTCCATTGCCAGCAACGGCGACACCCGCATCAGCGCGCAAAGCCTGAACAACCAGGGCGGCGTGATTCAAGCCACCGGTGCGGCCAACCTGAGTCTTACCACCAGCGCCGCCCTTGACAACAGCGCAGGCGGTCAGATCGCCGCTGGCGGCAATGCCCTGGTTGCTGCGGGCAGCATCAACAACAACCAAGGCAGAGTCACTGCTGGCGCAGACCTGGGCATAAGCGCCAGCCAGGCTGTGAACAACAGCGCCGGCTTCATCGCCGCCAATGGCGCTGTAACCGTCACGGCAGTCAGCCTGAACAACGAGGGCGGGCAAGTGCAGGCCGTGGGCGGCCTCAACCTCACCGTTGGCGAGGTCATCAACACCCAGGGCTTGCTCCGCTCCGGCGCCAACCTGGCCCTGGCCACCACCACGCTGGGCAACAACAACACGCAGGCTAGCAACCAGGGCATTGAGGGCCAGTCGGTCAGTATCACGGCAGCAAGCGTCAGCAATGCCCAGGGCAGCATGGTGGCCGGGACCAACCTGGCGCTGACCAGCACCAGCTTGACCGGCGCTGGCACGCTGATCAGCCAGGGCGACCTGAGCCTTGCAGTCAATGGCAACTACACCCACACGGGCGAGCTCAATGCCAGCGGCACGGCCAACGTGACCGTGGGCGGCGCGCTGAGCAACCAGGGCAAACTGCTGGCCGGCAACACTCTGAATGTGCTTGCCAGCGATATTGACAACGCCGCAGGCGCAGAGATGACCGCCACCAACACCAACGTGACGGCCACCAATACCCTGACCAACCGCGGGCTGATTGACGGTGAACAAACCCGCATTCGAGCCACCACGGTCAACAACCTCGGGACCGGCCGCATCTTTGGCACAGACCTCGCTATTGCAGCGACCACGCTCACCAACGATGCAGAAAACGGGCAGGCCCCAGTCATCGCCGCCAGAAACAGGCTCGACATCGGCGCCCAAACGATTAACAACCGCAACGACGCCCTGATCTTCAGCGGCGGCGACATGGCCATCGGCGGCAGCCTGGACGCCAACTGGCGCGCCACTGGCCGGGCGCAAGTGGTCAACAACAACAGCGCCACCATCGAAGCGCTGGGCAGCTTGAGCATCACCACAGCGCAGCTGAACAACACCAACGATCAGTTCACTTACGCCGTTACGCCGGGTGGCACTGCCTCCAAAGCCGACTACTTCACCACCCAAGGCGTTCTCACCGATGCGCAAGTTTCATGGGTGGGCTTTCTGGCTTACGCGATTCCCTATACAAGCCCGTACGCCAACCCACGTTACAAGACCTACTTCGAAGGCCCGCCGGCCTTTCAGGAGGCCTACAGCATTGGCGGTGGAGGCTCTGATGTCGATGGAAACGTCACTTACTTCCCCCGGGTGTTTAACTACAGCTGGGATTCCCCGATTTGGGCCGACTTAGGCATGACCCCGCCCACCGGCCCGATACCCCCGCTGGGCGGCTATATGGACTACAGTTTGGCCCCGCCCGTGTTTGTACCGCCTACGGCCCAGGAAATATTGGCGCATGACGCCGCCGTACAAAAGTGGATCGATCTGCAGGCCAGGCTCACTGCCTTCACCAACCATGTCTACACCAACGAGCCTCACTTCACGGTCTACCGCAACTACACCGAAACCAGTTTCACGGCCACCACCCTGACCAGCAAGCCCGGCCAGATTCTGAGCGGCGGCACCATGACGCTGGCCGCCAGCGACGCCCTCGTCAACGACAAAAGCCGCATCATCGCCGGCGGCGCCCTCAACGTCACCGGCACCGCTATTGACAACCGGGCCATGACGATCACCGCCAACAACCAGCGCAGCGGCACCACCTACAGCTTTGGTGTGGTCGGACAAGACTGCAGCTTTCTATTTGGTTGCGACGACGTTTATGGCTGGAGGACTTCAGCCTACGAGCAGGAGATTCCGCAAACCATCACACTGGCGCTGTCCCAATCCCAGGGCAGCACCGCGCCACCGCGAGTCGGCGACGCATTGGCGCCGGTCGCGGTAGCAGGCCCCGGCCAAAGCGTAGGCAGCATCACCCAGGTGGCTGCCCTGAACACTGCGCCCGGCGCGCAGGCCATCGTCATCCGCACCACCATCCCCAATACGGTGTTGCCCAGCAACAGCCTGTTTCGCATCAACCCCGCACCTACAAGCAGCTTTCTGGTTGAAACCGACCCCCGCTTTACCAACTACAGAACTTGGCTCAGCAGCGACTTCATGCTCAGCGCCCTGGGCCTGAACCCCACCGTTTCCCAAAAGCGTCTGGGTGACGGCTTCTACGAGCAGCGCCTGATCAACGAGCAAGTGGCCCAGCTGACCGGCCTGCGCTTCCTGCAAAACTTTGCCAGCGACGAAGCCCAATACCGGTCCCTGATGACCAACGGCGCCACCTTTGCCCAACAGCACACCCTGCGCCCCGGCATAGCCCTGAGCGCCGCCCAAATGGCGCAATTGACCAGCGACATCGTCTGGCTCGTCGAGCGCGAAGTAACCCTGGCCGACGGCACCAAACAAAAGGTCCTCGTTCCCCAGGTCTACGTAGCCGTCCAACCCGGCGACATCAAAACCGACGGAAGCCTGATGGCCGGCCAAAGTATCAACCTCAACCTCACAGGCAACGCCACCAACAGCGGCACCATCGCCGGGCGAAACATCGTCTCCCTCACCGCCAACAATATTCACAACAACCTGGGCCGCATTCAGGGCCAAAGCGTCAACCTCGCCGCCCAGACCGACCTGACCAACACCGGCGGTGTGATCCAGGCCAAAGACAGCCTGAGCCTGGCTGCCGGGCGCGACCTGACGGTAGCCAGCACTTCCGGCACAGCGGGTGCTGGCAACAACCAATACACAGGCATAGACCGCGTAGCCGGTCTGTACGTCACCAACCCGGGCGGCACGCTGGTGGCCAGTGCTGGGCGCGACATCAACCTGGTAGCGGCCCAGCTGATCAACGACGCGCCCACCGGTGCAGGCCAGTCAGGCCAAGCAGGAACCACCATGTTGAGCGCAGGGCGCGACATCAACCTGGGCGTCATTAGCCAGGGCGAGCAAAGCGAGGTGACCTGGGACGAGCGAAACTACGCCCGCATGAGCCAAAGCCGCGACGCAGGGACCTCCATCACCGGGAAGGGCGCGATCGCCCTTCAAGCCGGCAACAACATAACAGCCATTGCCGCCGACATCAACAGCACGCAAGGCGCCGTCACGGCACAAGCCGGTGGCGATGTGCGGCTGCTGGCTGGCACATCCAGCTACAGCACAGCCAGCGCCTCCTACGCCGAAGGCAGCGGCTTTCTGACCTCCGGCAGCACCGAAACGCGCCAATCCAACGCCTTCACCCGCGCCATAGGCACCAGCTTGGCCGGCACTACGACAGGCATAGCCGCAGGCGGGGACATCAGCATCAAAGGCTCACGCGTGATCAGCGATCAGCAGACCACCTTGCGGGCCGGAAACAACATTGAAGTTCTGGCCGTTGACAACACCAGCAGCCAAAGCAGCTTCAGGGAAACCAAAGGCACAGGCCTGTCGATGGCCGACGCGGGAATTACCTACGGCAGCCAAAAAGACAGTCTTGACCAAAAAAGCAAAGGCACGACAGCCGCAGCCAGCACCGTGGGCAGCATCAACGGCAACGTCACCATCCAGGCCGGGCAGAGCTACCGCCAGGTCGGCAGCGACGTATTGGCGCCAAGCGGCGACATCACCATCGTCGCCAAAAAGATTGACATCATCGAAGCCCGGGAAACCACCGAGAGCACGACCGAGCAAAAGTCAGAGCAGTCCGGCCTGACGTTGGCCGTTAGCGGCAGTGCCATCAGCACCTTCCAATCTATCGAAAAAATGATTGATGCCGCAGAAGACACCAAAAGCAGCAAGATGAAAGGGCTGGCAGCGGCCAGCGCTGCCTTGAGCATCATGCGCCTGGGTAAGGGAAGCAGCGGCAGCGGCACCAGTGCCAGCCAAAGTACCGCAGCTACCGGTGCTCCAAGCGCTGGTGCAGAAGGCCAAGGCGCATCGGCGGCGGCTGACACAGGCAGCGCTACCTCGGGTGCTAACGGTGCAAATGGTGCAAACGGTTCCAGCGGTGCCAATGGCGGCCCCGCCTCGCCCGGTATTGATGTTTCCTTGAGCTACGGCACCAGCCAAAGCCAAAGCATGAGCAAAAGCCAAAGCGACACCGCCAGAGGCTCCACCCTGGTTGCCGGCAACAACATCACCCTGCTAGCCACCGGCGGCGGCAAGGACAGCAACATCACTATCCAGGGCAGCACCTTACAAGCCGGAAACGCAGCCCAGCTCATCGCAGACAACCAGATCCGACTCCTGGCCGCCAGAAACACGGCCAGCCAAGCCAGCACCAACAGCTCCAGCTCCTCCAGCGCAGGCATCAGCTACGGCAGCAACGGATTGATGTTTAACGTCAGCGCCGCCGAGGGCAAAGGCAAGGCAGATGGCCAGGACCTCAGCTACACCAACACCGAAATAAACGCCGGCAACAAAGCAGGTACCAACCCAGGTAGCAAAGTCACCCTCATCTCCGGAGGCGACACCACCTTGCAAGGCGCAGTGGTCAAAGCCAACCAGGTGCAAGCAGACGTAGGCGGCAACCTCAGCATTGCCAGCCTGCAAGACAGCAGCACCTACAGCTCCAAGCAAAACAACATCAGCGCCAGCGTCTCCGTAGGCTGGGGCAACAACAGCGCATCGGCCAGCGTCTCTGCCAGCAAGATCAATTCAGACTTCCTGAGCGTGGGCCAGCAAAGCGGCATCAAAGCTGGCGATGGCGGGTTTCAGGTCAATGTGCAGGGCAACACCGAGCTCAAAGGAGCCGTGATCGCCTCTACAGACAAAGCCGTCAATGAGGCACGCAACACCTTCACCACCGGCGGCGAGCTCACCCTGAGTGATCTGCAAAACAAGGCCGAGTACAAAGCCAACAGCTTTAGCGTGAGCGTAGGTACGTCGGGCAGCACACCCAGCTTGACTGGTGCTGGAATCGGCCTAGACAAAGGCAACGCCAGCAGCACCAGCAGCAGCGGTATCTCAGGCATTGCTGGAAACACCGCAGTGCGCAGCACCGATGCAGAGACCGGGATCAAACGCATCTTTGAAGCGGTGACGGTGCAAAAGGAGATCAATGCGCAGACGGCTATTACGGCGGCGTTTGGTAGTCAGGCCAGTGCGGCCTGGGGTGAGTACGCCAATAAGAAGTTTATGGATGCGGTCAAAGCTGGCAAGGAAGATGATGCCAAGTGCTGGGCTCCCGATGGCACTTGCCGTGCTGGAGGTCATGCGCTTATTGGTGGTTTGACGGGTGGTGCCGCCGGTGCAACCAGTGCTGCGGCCAGCAGCGTGGCTGCCCCACATATGCAGGCCTTCCTGATTTCGACGGGCGTTACTCCCGCAGCGGCGAGCGCTATTACCCAACTTAGCGCTTTTGGAGCGGGAAGTGCACTTGGCGGCGCAGCGGGGCGCGCTGCTGCGTTCAATGAAACGGGCAACAACGCTGTAATTGCCATTCCGCTCATTGTTGAAGGGGTTATTGCAGGCGGTGCGCTGGCGGCAAGAGCCTGTCTGAGCTCACCGGCATGTTTAAGAGCTTTGCAGTTGGGTGGCACAGCACTGGTAGCAAAAGTCGCGGCGGTCTTGACGCCGGATCAGCTCTCTCAAATTCCAGGATTTGGAGCTGGCTTACCATTGCCGCCGACTGCTTCGGGCGGCACACCAGCCACAGCGCCCACTGGGCCGAAGCACACCGGGGGTAATCAGTTGGATCACCCAACGGGGGTGACGACCACAGGGGGTAGTCAAACTATCGACCCCAATCTTGGGAACAGCACAGGTGGAGGTTATGGGGCGGGGACGCTACCTGTGTTCGATCCGCTGACGATGTCGGTCCCCCCAGTTCTGTTGGGTAGTGACGGAAAGCTGCTACCTGGTATTAATGGAAGCGGGACTCCAATACCTATGCCACCTACAGCCAATCCGAATCAAGCAGCCGAGGACTTTGCAAAACAGGCCTTTAACGGTCAAATACCGACAAGAGTAAAAACTGATGTGGTTGGTGTTGGAAGCTGGTTAGCTACATTGCCCGATGGAACCACCGTCTTATACCGACCAGCCGGACAAAGAACACGCACCGATTCGGATACGGCCAACGTTGACATTAACAGCGCCGACATTCGAGGTATCAACAGAAACGAACCCGCAAAGTTTAAATTCCCCAAAAAATAGCCCATATGAATGATGAATTGTTGCTTTCTTATCAACGCAAGTTGATCTATGCATGCCTAGATGATTTTTCTGGAATAAGTGCGATGGGCGCGTACGCAGGGGGGCAGGATGGACCAACGCCTCAATTATGGTGGCAGGCTTCAGTTGATTTTTTATACAGAAACTTAGTCTGCGGCTTAATCGAGCCAAATCCACTTCATACCGATTTCCCGATTGCCAATCCTTTTGAGCTGTGCCGATTGTTTGCTTCCAACAATCCCAACAACGTTTCGTTTTGGTTTTATGTTCAATTTGATGCTAGTCCGGTACTTGCGACCATAGTCCGAAAATATGGACTTTTAGACTGGACACACTTCCAAGCACCTTTGTCCGTTAATTTCATGGGGGAAATCGAGACTCTGTATGCGAGTAAAAGTGTCAGCCTTTCTGAAGATGTTTTGATACCCATTCATCCGTGAGCGCGGAAATTCGATATTGCTGCCATCCTCTGGAGTGCAACAACAGCGCCAACTCAATTGCCACAGAGAAGACCAGCCAGCAATCGATAGGCGGCAGCGTCTCCCTGTCCATCGTAGACACCATCAAAAGCCTGGCCAGCGCGGCCAGGTCTTCCAGCCAGACCAGTGACCTCCGCATGCATGCCGTGGCATGCGTCCCATCACTTCATCATCCTTTAAAAAACATATGAAAACAAAATTCGTCACTGCCCTACTACTTGTCCAGGCCATGCTCGTCGGTTGTGCCAGCTACAACTACACAGACGCACCGTCCACCATTGGTGTGATGTATTCGAAATACGCCCACATGGGGTATGCCGGTGACCTTAAACCCTTTGAAGATGTAGGTATCGTGACGACAGATGGACCGATCTACATTCATTCGGTGGATGGTCAGGCCATCTCTAGCTACAGGGTGTTTAAGACATCGGGTTTGTACTCTGGTGGCCGCTATCAGTTGCACCTACTTCCCGGCACACACATTCTTTCCGTTGGATTCAGTGACAGCCGAGGAGGTCCTTACAGATCCTGGTCGACGTCCAACATCACCAAAGTGATCTCCATAGAGAAAGGGCAGGTTGTTCACTTATCCGTGTCCCAGAACGGGAAGACCTGGACTGCAAAGGAATCCGACGGAAGCAGTGCCCTTGCGACGATCACAAGTGACTTCAAAGACCTGGCTAGCCGCAAATAGATACACGCTGTCATTCCGCCTGAATCGCTGGGAAGTTCTTCGTTCAATCGACCGGTAGCGCTTGTTTTAGATGCGCAACCAGCCTTGAAATAATTATCAAAAGTACACGTACATGCCGGCCGCTGTCTAAGCCACGGTCTCATTGGCGGCAACCTCACCGGCAACAAGCCACCCTTTTCCTCATCCAACCAGAGCATAAAAAATGAACCAAATTGGCCAAAAAATCAAAACCGTACGAGCACTGGGCATCGTCTCGTTCTTCGTCACCCTGACGCTTCTTGCGGGCTGTGCATCACGCAGCAAGCCTCCTGAAAATGTCACGCGGGTCATGCTTCTTTCCGTGGCACCTGTCGAGAAGCTGTATACAGAAAACAAGGGCGTGCCGTTGGGTGTGTTGTGGCAGTCGCTCGTCGATCGCCAAAAGAGCAAGGCTTTCACGGAAAGCATGGAAGCGACGCGCGGGTCGATGGCGCTTGCGCTGACTACTGCCATGCTCAAGGAGTTGAAGGCACGTGGCGTGGACGCACAAATGCTGGAAGGCGTTGCGCGACCGCCTGCTTCGCCGGACGATATTGATTACGCAAAGTTGCAGGCGGCGCATCCGGTGCTGCACGTCTACTTTGAGGATGTTGGCATGTACTCTTCGCGTTTTTCGCTGGACTACATTCCCCGGGTCAATGTAACGGCCAACCTTGTGCGGCCTGGCGAGAAAAAGTACCTGTATTCAGACACCATTTACTACGGCGCTGACTCACGTGGCGAGTCACCCACCAGTATTCCGGCCGACCCGCGCTACAAGTGGGCGAGCTTTGATGCACTGATAGGACAGCCGAAAGAAGTCTCGGACTCCTACTCAGCGGCTGTCGCAGCAATCGCGTCAAAAATCGCTTCCAACATGCGACCGGCATCTGCGGCGAGCCAGAAGTGAGTTCCGGGAATGGCGGCAGATCCCCATGTATGCCCTGAGACGCATGCAGGCCGGCAGCGGCACTTGGTACTGGGTCGTCAACTTTCGTCGGCGCGGCCAGCGCTACAGCCAGCGCTTCTATGAGCCCAAGCATGGCGGTTCGGACGCTGCCAAGCGGGCCGCTATCGCCTGGCGAGATGAGCAGCTGGCACAGGCGCAAATCCTGAGCATGGTGGAGTTCTGCTGCCAACAGCGCAGCAACAATACCAGCGGCATGCCCGGTGTGCATTTCGTCAAGGCCGCGCGCCAACCACAAGGCGCCTGGCAAGCCAAGCTCAAGCTGGGTGGCAAAAGCCGCACCAAGTCGTTCTCAGTCAGGACACACGGCTGGCAGCGTGCCTACGAGATGGCCCTGGCTGCGCGTGAGCAGATGTTGACTGAAGCGGCTGGCCAAGACCGGCCATACCTGTACGACAAGTTGGCCAAGCGCATCGCTGCCAACGCAAAAACGGCGCTGGTCTGAAGGGTGGCGAGCGCCGTCAGCACGACACCATCACCATCACCAAGCCATGAACAAACACCTGCACCACATCATCTTCAACGCCAAACGTGGGCAGCGCATGGCGGAGCTGGAGTTAGTCATGGGCAGGGCAATTTCCGCTGGCGAGTTATTCAGACTTGGCTTCCAATTGACGGTTCCCGCGCAGCTAGTATCCCAAGGTTTGCGATTTAACCAACTCATAGAGCTCGTGACCCGAGGGAAATGACTTGATCACGTCGCCTGAGAAGTTTATATACTGGAGTCACATGAAATTCGCTGCCGCCCCAGATATCCAAAGCTTGGAGAGCTTAATCGCCGCCGCAGCCAGGGGCGACCACGCCTGCTTTGCCGAGGTCTATGAGCGGACCCATACGCATCTGTTTGGTATCGCCCTTCGTATAGTGGGACAAAGACAATTGGCCGAAGATGTGCTCCAAGAGGCGTATGTGAGTATCTGGAAAAACGCTGGGACCTACCGTAGCGAGCTGGACGGGCGAACCTTTCAGGCCATGACATGGCTGATTGCCATTGTTCGCAACAAGGCGCTGGACGCCTTGCGAGCCCGCACGTGCCGCCGCGAAAGTGAGCTGCCCGAGTCAGGCGATGTAGATGAAGACGATATCCAGTCAGTTAGTGATGCTGCACCGAGCGCCGTGCACTTGCTCGAACAGGCCAGCCACGCGCTGCACATCGAAGGCTGCATGAGTGAGCTTGACGGCAACTACCGGCAAAGTCTGGCACTCGCTTATTACCAAGGTTTGAGTCAAGTCGAAGTGGCTGCGCAAATGGGTGCGCCGCTTGGCTCAGTCAAGGCTTGGATACGGCGCGGCCTTCAAAAGCTCAAAGTCTGCATGACAGCAAGAGGGGTGATGGAGCTATGAAATACGCCCACCCAGATGTGCTGGAACACCTCGCATCCGCCTATGTGCTGGGCACTTTAACCGGTGGTGCGCGCCGCCGTTTTGAACGCTTGCAGCGCGATCGCGCCGATGTGCGTGGGTTGGTCGCACAATGGGAAGCACTCTTGGGTCAGCTCGCGGTGTCAGTACCCGGGCAGCAACCTTCAGCGCAACTGTGGAAGGCGATTTCGGCACGCACGCTACCAGCTGCAAAGTCCGCCGATGCGTCTGCACGAGGCTGGTTTGGCTGGCTTAAGCCGGCCGGATTCGGTTTGAGTGGCCTGGCTACTGGCGTATTGGCGGCCAGTTTTCTGTTTGTGATGGCGCCGGGCATCTTCGTATCCAGCGACCAGATTGCCATGCGCAGCGGCGAAAAGCTGCCGCAAAGTTATGTCGGTCTGCTTACTGACGCTCAAGGCAATGGCAAGCTGCTGGTCAGCTCACTTCGCCAGGGTAAAACCATGACGATCAAGGTGATCGGCGCTATTACGCCACCCGTCAATGGCAGGCTGGTGCTCTGGGCCGTCCCCCCCAGCGGTCCGGCGTTTGTTCTGGGGCCTGTGCCAACCAGCGGATCGGCGGTGTCCGTGCTACCTGACACCTCGGAAAAACTGCTTTCCAAGGTCAGCAAACTGCTGGTCACGCTGGAAACTGATACTAACTTGGTAGCTCCAAGCGCGAATGTCGTGTTCCGCGGCAATTGCGCGAAACTGTGGTGAAACGCGTCACAGTTAGTAAATGGCGGATTTTTTGCATCCGTTTTCAAGTTTCGTTCGTTTGTACTGGGTGCTGATTGGCAGCGCATCCAACTAAGTACATCTGAATGAAGCTTTCGATGATCATCAAGACACTTCGCCGCTTTATCGCCTTGCCCGTTCTGGGCTTGGCGTTGGTCAGTGCAGCCCCGGCCGCCGACTTCTCGCTCATGCCAGTTGAAACCCTCCGTCTGGATGATTTTGCCCGAGGCAAAAAAGCCATGGAGGTCAAAAAGTGGATAGAAGCCCGGCTAGCTAAATTGCAGTCCAGCTGCGCGATCTGCAACAAAACCGCCAATTTGGCCAAGTCGGTAGCGACGGCCAAATGAGGGCTGCGCGGCAGGCCACTGGCGTTAAAAAATTTTGAGCGAAATGTGCATTGAAGTTTCCGCACGAGGTTTCAATTGCGCTAGCTTGGGCATTTGTTGCGGAAACTCGTCAGCACTTCGTCCCGCCCCGCTCAACATGCTCCGTCACAGTTTTTACGATCTTGGAGGATGCGTTGTCTACGCGCCTCCCCGATTTGCCGAGCAACCCCGGATTCCGCTTTCAACCTAAAGAGTGCTAAAACATGGTCGTCAAAACGCTTCAATTCTCTGGTGGGCAACTGAATTTGGGTGTCGCTCAGGCGGACGTCGTCAAATCAGACATTGTTGGGACCGACCTGATTTTCCGCTTGCGCAACGGGGATGTTGTGGCCATTCCTGGCGGTGCTGTCGCTGCAGTGATTAGTCCAAATTCTGTCATTGTGTTCACTGATGGGAAAGTTTCCGCCAGTAAATTTGTGATGGAGGCTGATCCAGCAGTCTTTGATGTCAAACCCGGTCGCGTAGTCACCACCAATGCTGACGCAAAAGTCGACAAAATCAACAATCGGGACCTTGACGAACGCAGCGACAGCTACGTTCAAGGTGATCCTGAGGCAAAAGTCTCGGCCATTAATATTGCCGAAATTCTCAATGCCAGATTGCCTAATTTCGCGGAACGACCCCAGTCCAGCGCAGAGGAAGAGAATCTGTCCCCTGATGCCGTTCTAGTGCACCGCCCCCCGATAGATTCACCTTCTATGTCCCAAAACGCGGGTGTGGGCTCGCGTAACCTCATAACAGAGATGGCGCGCGACGTTCCGGACAAGAGCGAAGTCACATTCGATGATGTCAAAAACGAAGTCACGTTCGATGATGTCAAAATCACCGTTTCGTACACGGTTACTAATTATGTTTTGCCCAAAGTGGCTGACAAGTATGCGGTTGACGGCGTGACGGTAGACGGTGTGACCTTCAGTGGAACGGGCGGACCCAAGGATTCTGATACCGACGCGTCCCCCCAAGCGCAGGTCACCCGCGAAGGGATCAATGAGGCGCGTGTCGCAGCGATCAGCGGTAAGAGCTTTAGCGGTAATGACCTCATTTATGGTGATGGCGACCCTGGTGATCCCGCTGCAGCTACCGCAAACAATGTGGTCAAGCTGTTGACGATGGGAATTCAACCCAGCCAGGCAACTTATATTGTTTCGTTGACGACGGTTTTTATACACGGGGTCCCAGACGCATTTAGTTTGATTGGCGGGACCAAGGTGGGCAATGTCTGGCAACTCAATGGAATTAACGCTGGCAGCACCGATTTCAAGGTTCTTTTCCAATATCCGCCTGGCTTGGCGCCTCAGTCGTTCACTTTGGCTGTGAGTATGGGCTACATGGGCAATGGCCAACCGAACACCCGAACTGAAACTATTCCTGTCACCATGCGCGATGTGTCGAGTGCCGCCGACTTGACCTATGTGGACCCGGTCACTGGTGTCCCGGGGATGGTGCTTCCGCTCAATGGTTCGGGTAATGTGATTGACGCAGGTCAAGGTAATGACACAGTCTATGCCGGATATGGCAACGACGAAGTAAGCGGAGGAGCTGGCGACGACTTGATCGACGGTCAAGCGGGAAACGACACCCTGATCGGTGGCCTTGGAAACGACACCCTGATCGGTGGAGCGGGCAACGACACCGCAGACTACAGCAGCGCCACCGGTGCCGTGACGATTGCGTTGAATGGCACAGGTGCCAACGCTACAGGAGCTTTCTCAGACGGACTGGGCGGCACGGACACGATAGATGGCATTGAAAACCTGATTGGTGGCAGCGGCAACGACAGCCTCACCGGAAACAGCTTGGCCAACGCCATTACGGGCGGTGCGGGCAACGATACGCTGATCGGTGGCGGAGGAAACGACACGCTGATTGGTGGAGCGGGCGACGACACCGCAGACTACAGCAGCGCCACAGCCGCCGTGACGATTGCGCTGAATGGCACCGGTGCCAACGGTACAGGAGCGTTCGCAGATGGCTTGGGCGGCACAGACACGATAGATGGCATTGAAAATCTGATTGGAGGCATTGGTAATGACAGCCTCACCGGAAATAGCCTGGCCAACGTCCTTACGGGCGGTGCGGGCAACGATACGCTGATCGGTGGCGGAGGAAACGACACGCTGATTGGTGGAGCTGGTGACGACACCGCAGACTACAGCAGCGCCACCGGTGCCGTGACGATCACCCTCGAT
>JBKJIV010000097.1:0-13727 GCA_046598365.1 Polaromonas sp.
CTCGTCGAACGCGGTGGCAAGATTTATTTTGGCTATCAGAACAAGTCCGGCGTGTCCAACACGGCGCGGCTGAACCTCGCTGGTGGCAACGCGTTATTGACGCAACTGGGCATCGGCTCGGTCGATCCCGAGACGCCGCTGGCTTTGTCCGCAGCGTCGTACGCCGGCGAGTGGCAGTTCAGCAATTCCGCATTTCCACTGGAATCGACACGGGTTCTTGTCGGCAGCAATGGAACCAGCAGTTGCACCGATGTCAGCGCGCTCGGTGTCGTGTCGCCGACCGTTGGTGGATGCACCGCAAGCATCACCAATCCGGCAACCGGCGCGTTCACCGTGACATTCCCTGGCGGAGCGGATCCCGGCACGGCAGCCGGCAACTTGAACTTCCTGACCGGTACTGTCAGCAACGCGACTTTCACACCGATTCCTCCTGGCCCAGCGGTCGCGATAGTAGGCGCACGACGCTAGGAAACGCAACGCCTCCTTAAGTCAATCAGCCCCGCCGGCCCCTGGCCGTGCGGGGCTTTTTTACGCCCCTATGATTTGCCACATGCCACTTACCCATCTGCTCTACCTGCACGGCTTCCGCTCATCACCGCTCTCGACCAAAGCACAAAAAATGGCCGCACTTATGCGAGCCGACTTCCCGCAGGTCCAGTGGTCGTGCCCGAAATTGCCACCTTCACCGCGCGAGGCGATGGAACTGGTTTTCAGCGGCATCGCGGCATGGCAGCAAGAACCCGGCTTCAACACGATGGCTGTTATTGGCTCGTCGCTCGGCGGCTTCTATGCGACCGCCGTCGCCGAGCGCACTGGCTGCAGGGCGGTGCTGCTGAACCCGGCGGTGCATCCGGCCCGGGACTTGGCGCGCCATATCGGCGAGCAAACGAGCTGGCAGCACCCCGAAGAGCGCTTCTTTTTCGAGCCCGGGTTCATTGAAGAGCTCCGCGACATCGATCCCGGGCCGTTGCAAAGGCCAGACAACTACCTGGCCGTGATTGCCAAAGGCGATGAAGTGCTGGACTGGCGCGAAATGGCAGCCCGGTATGCTGGCGCGCGACTGATGCTGCTTGAAGGTGGCGATCATGCGCTGAGTGACCTTGACAGCCATCTGCCGCTCATTCTGGATTTCTTGCAACTCGCCTGAAAAGGCCGATCGGCCGCTGTTTACACTAGCCCTTGCCCTCCTCTGAAACCGCCAGAAATCGCCAGAAACCTAAGGATCCCGTTTTGCTTGTTTTGTTTGAAGAAGCCGGCAAGTTCATGGCCGGCCGCGTGCTGTCAGAGACCGATGCGTCGCTGCAGGTCGAGCTCGACTCCGGCAAGCGCGTCAAGGTCAAGGCATCGAACGCCCTGTTGAAGTTCGAAAAACCGGCTCCGGCCGAACTGGTGGCCGCCGCGCAGAAGCTGGGCGCAGAGATCGAGCTGGACCTGGCCTGGGAGTTCGCCGGGGAGGAAGAGTTCGGCTTTGCCGACATGGCACGTGACTACTTCAGTTCGGACGCCTCCAGACCGGCGTCCATCGAGCAGCAGGCGGCAGCGCTGTTCCGCCTGTTTGAGGCGCCGCACTACTTCCGGCGTGCCGGTAAGGGCCGCTTCAAAAAAGTTGCGGCCGAAATTTTGCAGCAGGCACTCGCAGCGATTGAAAAAAAGAAGCAGATCGTGGCCCAGATTGACGCCTGGGCAGAAGCGCTCGGGCGCGGCGAATGCCCGGTTCCGATTCGGGAGCAGCTCTACAAAATCCTGTTCCGGCCCGACAAGAACAGCCCTGAATACAAGGCGGTGGTCGATGCTTCCCGGACCACGCAGACCGCGCCGCTCGATTTGCTGCAAAAGGCCGGCGCCATTGCCTCCCCCTACCAGTTCCACTGGAAACGTTTTCTGTTTGAAAACTTTCCAAAAGGTACGGCTTTTCCGGCGCTCCAGGCCCCGACGGTCAACGATGAATTGCCGCTGGCCGAAGTTCGCGCCTTTTCGATTGATGACTCCGCCACCACGGAGATCGACGATGCGCTGTCGCTGCAAGGCACGGGCAGCGGCACCATCACGCTTGGCATTCACATCGCGGCGCCCGGCCTGGCCGTGCTTCCGGGCAGCCCGATTGACGCGGTCGGGCGGGCACGCCTGTCGACGGTCTACATGCCGGGATACAAGCTGACCATGCTGCCCGACGACATCGTGCAAAGCTACACCTTGCAGGAAGGCCGTAACTGCCCTTCGCTGTCACTGTATGTGACGATCGACGAGCAGACACTGGCCATCACCGGCAGCGTCACGCGGCTCGAGCAGGTGCCGATTGCCGGCAACCTGCGTCATGACGTGCTCGACAGCACCTTCACCGAGGCTTTTTTTGAAGCCGCGCAAAGGCGGCCACCGGTCGATGTGCCATGGGGCGTCGAGTTGTCTTTTTTGCATCGCCTGGCCCGGCACCTGAAGGCGCAGCGCGAGGTCGTGCGCGGCAAACCCGAAAACTTCAACCGGCCTGACTACAACTTCAAGCTCGACAACCCGACGGGCCAGGAGCCGCAGGGCGCAGAGCGGGTGAGCATCAGCACGCGGCAACGCGGCGCGCCGCTCGACCTGATCGTCGCCGAGGCCATGATTCTGGCCAACAGTACCTGGGGAGAGTGGCTGGCTGAGCATGGTGTGCCCGGTATTTACCGCAGTCAGGCCAGCCTGGCGCCGGGCGTCAAAGTGCGCATGGGCACCAAAGCCTTGCCGCACGCAGGCATTGGCGTGAAAAGTTATGCGTGGAGCACCTCACCGCTGCGTCGCTACACAGACCTGGTCAATCAGTGGCAAATCATTGCGTGTGTCAAGAACGGTCGCACCGCAGCGCTGGCCGCGCCTTTCAAACCCAAGGACACGGAGCTGTTTTCCATCATCTCGAGCTTTGACGGAGCCTACGGCGCGTACAACGGATTCCAGGCCGGCATTGAGCGTTACTGGACGCTGAAATACATTCAGCAAAACGCGTTGACCGAGCTGACCGCCACCGCCTTCAAGGACAACCTGGTGCGGGCTGATGACTTGCCGCTGGTGCTGCCGGCCGCGGGTGCGCAAGGGCTGCCACGGGGTGCCCGGGTTCGCATCAAGCTGGGTGCGATTGACGAGATCACGCTTGATGTATATGGCACGGTGACCGAACGGCTTGACGCCGTGGTTGACGAAACCGCCGCAGAACAGGTTGAGGAAGAAGACAACGAATCAGAAATGGCCGCTGGACCGATATCGATTGCGGTGGACATGAATGAGCCAGCCGCCGATGCTGCCGCTGCAACAAGCAGTTAGCTTTCCCGCCTGCTACCCGCGATAATCCTGTTCTGTGAAGTCACCCAGCACCCTGCAAATCGCCTTGGGCTTTTCCGTCGCCCTGCACGTGGTCTTGCTGACCGTGCGTTTTGTCGATCCAGAACGCTTTAACCGCGTTTTCGAGGACACCCCGCTGGAGGTGATTCTGGTCAACGCCAAATCCAACGAACGTCCAGAAGTTGCCAAGGCGATTGCCCAAGCCTCGCTGGCCGGTGGAGGGGAAGCGGACAAGGGCCGCGCCACCAGCCCCTTGCCGCCTTCAGCGCTGACAGAGCTGGGCGATGCAGCCGAAGACGCGCAGCGGCAGGTCGACGCCATGCAACAACAGCAAACCATGCTGCTCGCACAAATCAGTAAGCAACTGGCGGCCATGCCGCCGCCTGATCCCAAACTGCCCACCAATGACGCAGCTCAGGCGGACCGCGAAGAAAAGCGCAAGCAGCTGATCAAAATTCTGGCGGAGATCGAGCGACGCATCAATGAAGAAAATGCGCGCCCGAAAAAGCGCTACATCAGCCCGGCCACGCGCGAAGAGGTTTATGCGGTGTACTACGATACGCTGCGCCGCAAAATCGAGGACAAGGGAACAGTCAATTTTCCGGAGCTTGCGGGTAAAAAACTCTACGGCGAACTCACCATGGCGCTGACCATTAACTTCGATGGACGTGTATTGGCCACCGAGATCGTCGAAACGTCTGGAAACCTTGCGCTGGACCGGCGCGCCCAACTGATAGCCCGAGGCACCGGGCCTTTCGGCAGTTTTAACGAAGCCATGCGGCGCAAGGCAGACCAGATTGTGGTGATTTCGCGGTTTAAATTCACGCGTGACGACACGCTGGAAACCCGTCAAGTTGCACGCTGATTGAGTCATATGGATCACTATTGCGTCCTCGGCAACCCGGTGCAGCACAGCAAGTCGCCGGGCATACACGCGCGGTTTGGCGAACTCACCGGTCAAACCATTGCCTACAGCAAACAACTCGTGGCTCTGGACGGTTTTGCCAGCGCCTTGCAGCAATGGATGGCCAGTGGTGGCCGTGGCTGCAATGTCACGGTGCCTTTCAAGTTTGAAGCTTTCCAGGCGGCCAACAGCGCCACAGAGAGGGCGCAACTCGCTCAAGCCGCCAACACGCTCAAGATCAAAGGCAAGCACATTGAGGCGGACAACACCGACGGGGTCGGACTGGTCAACGACATTCAAGTCAACGCCGGCATCAGTCTGGCGGGGCGTGACATTCTGCTGATTGGCGCCGGTGGCGCGGCAGCGGGTGTGCTGGGGCCGCTTCTGGCCGCGGGGCCCCGCCGCCTGGTGGTAGCGAACCGCACGCTGGAGAAGGCGCAGGCACTGACGGCGCGACACGCGGCGCACCCGGCCTTGCTAGATTTGCTGCAAAAAACAGAACTGCTTGCCCAGGATTTAGAAGGGGTGGATGCCGGTTTTGATGTGATCATCAATGCGACCGCTAGCAGTCTGGACGGCGGCACCATTCCCGTCGATGCGCGTGTACTCAAGCCGGGCGCGCTGGCCTACGACATGATGTACGGCACAGCGGCCAAAGGGTTTGCCGACTGGGCGCTGTCGCATGGCGCAGAGCCGCGCGATGGCCTGGGCATGCTGGTAGAGCAGGCGGCCGAGTCCTTTTTCTTCTGGCGCGGTGTGCGCCCGCCTGCGGCACAGGTGCTGCAGGAATTACGCAAGGCCCTGTCGTGAAGGGCGTGTTGCGTTGGGTGGTCTTGCTGGCGTTTGCAGTATTCGCCTTGCAATTGTATTTTGTCGGGCGCATTGCCGTCATGACGGTTGTGGATCCGCAATCCACTGCGTTTCAGCGCTCTGAAGCATTCCGCGTGGTGACGGAAAAAGGTGAACTGAAGTGGCGTCAGCAATGGGTGCCTTATGCCGATATTTCCAGCCACCTCAAACGCGCCGTGATCGCGTCCGAGGACGCGACCTTCAGCGAGCATGAAGGCGTCGATCTGGAGTCCCTTGAGAAAGCCTGGGAGAAAAATACGAAAGCCGAGCAGCGCGCCGAAAAGCTGTCCAACCGCGCCGCACCCACGGCAGCGGGCAAAGCCACCGCCAAACCAGCAAAGATTGTGGGTGGTTCTACCATCACGCAGCAACTGGCAAAAAACCTTTTCCTGTCCGGGGAGAGAACCCTGATGCGCAAGGGTCAGGAGCTGATGCTCACTTTGTTGCTGGAGGCTTTGCTGAGCAAGCAGCGTATTCTGGAAATCTACCTCAACAGCGTTGAGTGGGGTGAAGGTGTGTTTGGCGCAGAGGCTGCCGCACAGCACTACTTCCGTAAATCTGCCTCGCAGCTCAGTCCTTACGAAGCTGCACGTCTGGCCGTCATGCTGCCGCGCCCCAAATACTTCGAGACGCGTCCCGGCTCGGGTTATCTATCCTCCCGTGCTGGCACCATAGCCGCCCGCATGGGCGCGGTCGAGATTCCCTGACTCGCGCCGCGTCGCAACCTCGCCAGCTATCGGCTCGCCTAGTGCACGCGGAGTAGCAGCAGCCTTGCTTGAACTGGCGAAAGAACCGGGTTTAAGCAGATAGATCTCTCCATAGCGCAACTCGACAAGGCCCTGTTTGGCGAGCTTGTTAAGAGCGCTTGTCACGCTCGGCCGGCTGGCACCCAGCATGCTTGCCAACTCCTCCTGTGAATGATGGATGCGCCTCGAAGGCGTACTGCGCATGCCATACCCGGTGCTGATCAAATACAGACGCTGCAGAATTTGGTGTTCCAGCGATAACGCTGTTGAGTGCAGCAACATGCGCACGCCATAGCGGAAACGGCGGCACACCAGGCGCGCAAATTCGCGCCAGTAGATCGGGTTTTGGTCCAGCCATTGGGCCAGCACTTCCCGCGAAACATGCATCAGCGACGTCTCACCCAAAGCAGTCACGATGAGTTTGCAGGGCGCCTCGTCAATCAAGGGCAATTCGCCGAACCACTCGTATGAAGCGTAGTCGACCAACAGCACTTTGCGGATGGTGCTGGCATCGTGGATGCGCACCCGCCCGGAAAGTACGCAGAACATGCCGTCCGGCACATTTCGCTCGTTACAGATGATTTCACCGTGGCCAAGGTGTTTTACCTCAGCCAGTTCGATAACGCCGGTTTGAAAACCTTCGCTGCATTGCGCAAACCATTCGTTGGACTGCAAAGCTGGCCGCAATCTGGGCAACTGGGCCTTGGTGATCAACATAGAACGCCTCCTATGTAGCTATTTGTAACCAAAAATCATTCACCCATCAGGAGTCAGTCGACAAACCAAATGGAAATGGAGGGCTATTACAGCTTTCTGACGATAACGCGCTCCATTTGCGCACGAAGCGCATAAGTTCCAGGTCCGCGTGCAAACCGTCATATACCGGACAAAGTAGCGCCCCAGCTTGGTGCGGCCAGCGCAGAAGCGCTTTGAAACAGTTTATTCAGTGCTTTAATAAAACCCGTCAGTAATTAAATGACTCAAAAGTAACTTAAAGCAATCCGTTGCGAATGATGACTACCACCGCCCAAAACCCCACGCCACCGGTTCGGGGCAATGACCAGCTCGAACTTTCAATCTTGTCGGCCTGGCTCAATGTCTCGGAAGTCGGTCTGTGCGTTGTTGACGACCATCCACGTGTGGTCATGTTGAACACGGCTGCGTCGAGGATGCTGGGCATAGACGGGCTGAAGATGATCAACAAGCCTCTGCTCACTCTTCTGGATGCGATCAAGCTGGGCCCCACCGTCGTGCAATGGCTGAGCACGCCAGGCTTCGACGGCGAGCAGCTTGTCAACCGACACACCCCTACGGGAACAGTGGAACTGGTGTTGCGTTCGTCCACTGTCAGGGCGCGTGCAGAAGACGGCACCACGGGGCTTTTCAAAATGGTGGCGATTACCGACGTGACGGCCCTGCTAAGCGCCCAGCGACACGTCAACGCCGAGGCCTTCCGGAAGAAGTTGCAAGCGCTCAACGCCGGGGTAGTGGTCGTTGACGCGCAATTGCCTGACCGGCCCATTGTCTATGTCAACGAGATGTTTGAGAGCATGACTGGCTACGCTCTGGCCGAAGTCGTGGGACGTAATTGCGGCTTCCTTCAGGGCGACGATAAGGACCAATCTGACTTGACAGGCCTGCGCACTGCCATCCGAAATCAGACCAACGGATACGCGCGGCTTCGGAACTACCGCAAGGACGGTTCCATGTTTATCAATGAACTGTTCATCTCGCCGATCAAGGACGAACAGGGCGTGGTCACGCATTTTGTGGGTGTGCAGCAAGTTCAGCGCGACTTTTAACAGACGGAGCAGAAGTGATACCAACCTGCTTTTTTGTGGACGGCACCTCCAGATGACGGGCTTGAATACGCTGACTGAAAACCGCGCAACCTTCAGTTTCAGCCTGCACAGTCTGCCAGCGCGGGAAGAGCTGATTTTCAAGTCGGTCGTGCGATTGCTTAGCCATAAAACACATCAATTGTGGCTCTACTATCCCTACTATGGGACTGTTCGCGCTGACTTGCTTGTCGTCGCGGAAGGAAGCATTCCCCGTACCAGCGCATCGCATCATGGTGCGCTACAACACGTATTGACGCTGGGAGCGAGCGGCAGAAGCCGAGACTTCTACCTGCGTCTGCCGCTTCGGGCCGACGAGCTTGAAGCTGAACTGAATCGTTTGGGGGGCTTGATCCAGGCCTCGATCACAACGAGCAACCAGCCCGCAGCCCCGGCACAGCCCCAGGAGCTGGATGTTGCCTTCCGGCTCTTGCGCTGGCCGCCGGCTGCGCTGCTTGTAACGCGTGAACGCATGCGACTCGCCACGCTCATGACTGGGCGGGCCGTCACAGTCATCTCACTGCAAAAACTCTCAGGCGCCAACTTGCAGACCTGCTCTGAGTTTGTCGATGAGTTGCGGCGCGCGGGCCTGATGCGAGACCTGACCAGCCAGCCAGCGCGGGAGCTGGAAGTGGCAACCCCACCGGTCTCTAACACGGTGCCTGCACAAGCCGGTGGTCAGTCCGGCCTGCTTGCGCGCATACGTCAGCGGCTGGGAATACAACTGTTTGGTGGCACGTGAGCGAACACAAAATACTCTTCAGCGGTTCGACAGGGGCCGGCAAAACAACCGCCATAGGAATGGTCAGTGAAGTGCCGCCCCTGAGCACGGACGTACGCAACACCGACTCTGGTCTGGCAAAAAGTATGACGACAGTCGGCATGGACTACGGCGAAGTCACCCTTGAAGGCGGTGACAAGCTGCGGCTGTATGGCACTCCAGGGCAAAAGCGCTTTGAATTCATGTGGAAGATTCTGTCAAAAGGGGCGCTGGGCCTGATCATCCTCATTGACAACCGGCAACCCGATCCGCTGGCTGACCTTGACATGTACCTGGACGGGTTTGCTCTGCTCATCGCAGAGACAGCCTGTGTGGTGGCGGTAGGCCGCACAGAAACCCATCCCATACCGGGACTGGAGCAGTTTTCCAGTCACCTTGAGTCGCGCGGCGTGCTGTGCCCGGTGCTTGCGGCCGATGTACGCGATGCAGACCAGGTCTTGCAGTTGCTGGAACTGCTGCTGCTTCAACTAGAAACCAAAATACCAAGTGAGTCCCAATGGTCATAGCACCCCATCTCCAAAAGGCGGCCCAGGCCGCCACCGACATGTTGATGCGCGACATCAAGGGTGCCAAGGCGGCGCTGATCTCGACCGAGGACGGTTTTGAAGTCGCGGCGCGCGTCGAGAACACGGCACAGGTCGCCCGCCTTTCAGCCATGGCCAGTTCGCTGGCGGCCCTGGGCGCCATGGCCGGAGAGGAGAGTCAGCTCGGCGACTGCAGGAGCCTGGTTATGGAAGCGGCCGATGGGCTGATTGCCATCGTGCAGGTCCACCGGGCCGACGTGTCTTTTATTCTGAGCGTGGTCACCGGGCGCGATGCCGTTGTTGGTCAGGTGCTGTATTTTTCAAAACACGCTGCGCGCGAGCTTGAACAGGCCGCATGAAAGTTGACCTTGCTCCCATCATCCGTGAGCTGGCGAGCTTCGAGGGCATCGACGGATGCGCCCTGGTCGAAGCAGAGACGGGTATGGCCTGGCACTACTCCGGCGAGCTGCCGGAAATTGAAATCATTGGAGAAGCCGCCATCGAATTCTGGCGAATCCAGACACGCCTGTCTGCCCGGCTCGCGGTGCTGGGCTCGCTCAATTCCGCGGCCTATTCTTTTAAGAACCGCGTTCTGGCACTTTTTCCATGCTGCGATGAACCCACGCTGATTTTGGTGTGCGTCGCCCGCAAAGGCGAAATCTCATGGCACGAATGGGGCACCAAGGTCGTGCAACTGCGCAAAATCCTGGCCACTCCATGACCCATCAACAACAGCCTTGGCAAAGAGGTTCTCAATTTCACCCCACATGCACTGTTTCTGACGCCGCAGTGTGTGTCAACCCGTTCAGGCGTTAAAAAAACCAACCCAAGGAAGTATTCACATGACAACCATTAACCAGGGAATGCAGGACCTCATGACCTGCGACGGTACCCTCTGCGCTGCGCTGGTGGACTCGGCGAGCGGCATGATCCTGGGCCAGATCGGCTCTGGGGTCGATCTGGAAATTGCCGCAGCGGGCAATACCGAAGTCGTTCGCGCGAAGATGAAAACCATGCGCGCACTCGGGCTCAACGATGTGATTGAAGACATCCTGATCACACTGGGAAAGCAGTACCACATCATCCGCCCCATGGCCCGCAAGGAAGGGCTGTTTATCTACCTGGTGCTGGACAAGGCCAAATCCAACCTTGCCCTGGCGCGCCGCAAGGTGCAGGAAGTCGAGAAAGACCTGGTGGTCTGAGGCGCTGTTCTTTGCCATCGGTGTGATGGCGATCCAACCAGCCAGCACCATGGTGAATGGTGCTCCGGTCGTATCAAGGTTTCGGGTCAATGCAGCGGCGTTACCCTGAAGCTCATTTTTAGTGGCTATAAATTGTTCCGGGACCGTTGCAGCCTCCCTGTCAACACCGGGGTTGATGGCTGCTGCCGCTGAAACAAATCAAATCGAAAGTACCCTTTATGCCAGTTATCAAAATCAAGGTCTGCGACAGTTCTGGCGCACCCATGGCGGCTCAGTCTGTCAAGGTGACCGGTTGTGAAGATCTGCTGTCGAACGATGATGGAATGACACAGTTTCTCCTGCTGGGCGATGCGTCTGTCGAGATCGCCATCAACGGTGGAGCCGTGTGGTCTGGCGCGATGGCAGATCTCAATAAGGACGAAACCTTTACCCAGTCGGGTGCCACCTTCACCCGCAGATAATCAGGTGCGGCTGAAATTGAGGCGCGCTGACTCTGCCCCCATCAACACTTGATCGGCTTAACAGGCGACGTCTTCACATCCACGAACACGTTGCCGCCTGCTTGTCCTTCCCGCCCGGAATCACTGGAAGGCATGCATCTACTCCCATCGATGGTCCAGCCGCAGCCATCCATGCACCGGCCGACCGGGCGGTACAGGCAGGCGCTATTATTCCGCCATGCTTGCAAAGTTGATGAGTTTGTTTTTACTGGGTCTGATCCGTGCGCTAACCGGTGCCCAGGCGCGTTGGCAGGGCTGCCCGCCCAAGGCAGAGCAGCGCATTTATTTTGCCAACCACCAAAGCCATGCCGACCTCGTACTGATATGGGCCGCTTTGCCCGCCGAGCTGCGCAGCATCACCCGACCGATCGCAGCCAAGGACTACTGGACCAAAACACCTTTCAAGCAGTGGATCACCACCGCGGTGTTCAATGCGATTTATGTGGACCGGGTCAAAACCAGTGAGCAAGATCCGCTGGAGCCCCTGATCGATGCCTTGCAAAGTGGGGATTCGATCATTCTGTTTCCTGAAGGCACGCGCGGCAATCAGGAAGAACCGCAAAGCTTCAAGTCGGGGCTTTACAACCTCGCACTGAAATTTCCCAATGTCGTGCTGGTGCCCGCCTGGATCAACAACGTGCAGCGCGTCATGCCCAAGGGCGAAGTGGTGCCTGTGCCCATTTTGTGTTCAGTCACTTTTGGCGCGCCCATCGCCGTTGCAGAGGCTGAAGAACGCGGCAGCTTTCTAACCCGAGCGCGCGAAGCCGTGATAGCCCTGAGGGATTCCTGATGAGCAGTTTCCTGCGCAACCTGAGTCCCTCTGACCAGGTCGGTCTGCTGTTTGTCATGGTGTTTGGCCTGCTGATCGCCGCCAGTGTGGTGGCCTTTGCCATGAGCTTGCGCGACGACGGTGAAAATGAAATTCGCACGCAAGACATCCGCGAGCTCAGCAGCTTGGTCAATACCTCGTGGATCATGTGCACCGTGTTCTGGATCGGCTGGGCCTTGGGCGATACGGTGGCTACCCTGCTGTTTGCCATCATTGCTTTTTTTGCGCTGCGCGAGTTCATCACCCTGTCGCCCACCCGTCACGGCGACCATCGCAGCCTGGTGTTGGCCTTTTTCGTGGTGTTGCCGGTGCAGTTCTGGCTGGTCATCACCGAGCACTTTGATTTGATCACGGTATTTATTCCGGTCTATGTTTTTCTGGCCATCCCGGTGGTCAGCGCGCTGGCCAACGACCCTCAGCGTTTTCTGGAGCGCAACGCCAAGCTTCAGTGGGGCATCATGGTGTGCGTCTACGGCATCAGCCATGTGCCAGCCCTGCTGCTGCTGGATTTCCCCCGCTATGCCGGGAAAAATGCCTTCCTGGTTTTCTTTCTGGTTTTTGTCGTGCAGACCGGCATGCTGGTGCAGCACCTGGCCGCGCGCAAATGGCCACGCCCACCAACGGCACCCCAGGTCAGCGCCACTTTCAACTGGGCAAGCTGGCTGATCGGCTTGGCAGTGGGCGGTTTCGTCGGCGGCCTGATGTCTGGCCTCACACCATTCAAACCAGCCCAGGCCGTGGCCATGGCCCTTATCGCCTGTGTGGCAGGATCCCTTGGGCATCTGGTCATGAAAGCCCTCAAGCGCGACCGCGGCATCACCAACTGGGGCAGCGAAGGCAAATCAGTCACCGGCGCCAGCGGTCTGCTCGACCGTGTGGACGCACTGTGTTTCGCCGCGCCCGTTTTCTTTCATTCGGTCCGTTGGTATTTTGGCTTATGAGCCTGTTTAGCACGATCAGGAAAGTGCGCCGCGCCGGGCCGCCCCAAGCAAGCACGGCCCCGTCGAGGGGCAGCGTGTTACACGCAGTGAAAAGCGTGGGGGCTGGTCTCCAATGAGAATTCTGGGAATTGATCCAGGCTTGCAGATCACCGGCTTCGGCGTGATCGACGTGGATGGCCACGCGCTGACCTATGTAGCCAGCGGCACCATCAAAACCACGCACCTGGACACCGGCAACCTGCCAGCCCGACTCAAGGTGCTGTTCGACGGCATTTGCGAAATCACCGCCCGCTACAGCCCGGATTGCTCAGCCTGCGAGATCGTGTTCGTCAACGTCAACCCCCAAGCCACCCTGATGCTGGGCCAGGCGCGCGGCGCCTGCGTCACGGCGCTGGTCAGCTGCAACATCGAGGTCGCCGAGTACACACCACTGCAGATGAAAAAGGCTGTGGCCGGTTACGGCAAAGCCGGCAAGCCCGAGGTGCAGGAGATGGTCAAGCGTTTGCTGAAGCTTCCCGCGCTGCCGGGCAAGGATGCGGCCGATGCGCTGGGCTTGGCGATCACGCATGCCCATGTGGGTGGTTCGGCCGCGATTTTGGCGCGGGCTGCCACGCTCAGCCGAAAATCGACCGCTTCGTTCAAGGATGGTCGGCACCACTGAGCAGCCCTTTTTTGGTGGGCGGGGCGACCCGACCTGTCAGGCCTGCTCGAAAGCAAGCACCGCAAAAAACACGAATGCAGCGCCAAGTGTCCAGCGCAGCACCGTCAGGCCGAAGACTTTGAAGCGGGCCTGACCTGTCAGCATGAAGAGTGCAAATGACACCCCACTGACCAGCAGCATCAACAGCACAATCCAGCGCAGGAACAGCACAGTTATTCTCCGGTCCTACCAGGCCCGCGCGAGTTGCGCAAAGCCTTGCGGTGCAGTTTTTTCGTTTTCAAAGGTCACGACTTCATACGCATCCGCGTGCGACAGCAGCTCGCGCAGCAGCTTGTTGTTCAGCGCATGGCCAGACCGGAAAGCGCTATAGGCTGCCAGCAGCGGCTTACCCAGCAAATGCAGGTCGCCCATGGCGTCGAGGATCTTGTGTTTGACGAACTCGTCGTTGTAGCGCAGGCCTTCGGTGTTGAGCACCTTGTAGTCGTCCATGACGATGGCGTTGTCCAGACCGCCGCCCAGAGCCAGTCCATTGGCGCGCATCATCTCGACCTCTTTGGTAAAGCCAAAAGTGCGGGCTCTGGCAATGTCGCGGCTGTAAGCGCCCGTACCCATATCAAATTCCACGCTCTGGCCGGTCGAGTCC
>JBKJIV010000186.1:0-33596 GCA_046598365.1 Polaromonas sp.
GCGAAGCGCGGAAGACTGCGCCCTGTTGTTGTCCTGCATGGCAGGCCCCGATCTGGACCGCGACTCCACCTCGCTGGACCTGCCTGCGTTGGACTACGCCAGGGATTTAACGACCGCAATCTCTTCCGGTACAGCGGCGATGCCGCTGAAAGGCTTGAGGATTGGCTTGCCTACCCAGTTTTTCGGCGCTGGCTGCGCCGCCGATGTACTCACAGCCGTGCGCAGCGCGCTGGGCGAATTTGAAAAGCTGGGCGCGACCTTGGTCGACGTGAGCCTGCCGTTAACCGAGTTGTCCATCCCTGTGTACTACGTCATTGCGCCGGCCGAGGCCAGCAGCAACCTGAGCCGCTTTGACGGCGTGCGTTATGGGCACCGCGCGGCGCACTACACCGACCTGAACGACATGTACAGAAATTCGCGATCGGAAGGGTTTGGGGACGAGGTCACGCGCCGCATCATGATCGGCACCTATGTGCTCTCGCACGGCTACTACGACGCCTACTACCTGAAAGCGCAAAAAATCCGCCGACTGATTGCCGAGGATTTCCAGAAAGCTTTTTCGCAGTGCGACATCATCGCCGGGCCCGTGTCACCTACCGTGGCCTGGAAAATTGGCGAAAAGTCCGACGATCCGGTGGCCAGCTACCTGGCCGACATCTACACACTGTCCAGCAGCCTGGCCGGCCTGCCCGGCATGAGTGTGCCGGCCGGTTTTGGCGAAGGCGGCATGCCGGTGGGCCTGCAACTGATTGGCAACTACTTCCGCGAGGGACAGCTGCTCAGTACTGCCCACCAGTTCCAGATGGCGACCGACTGGCACCAGCGCAAACCCCAAGGCATGTGAGTGATTTGAAAATGAGCCAGACCCAACCCACCGTGAACTCCTTTGCTGAAATGCAGGTCGGCCGACCCACCGGACCTTTGGTCCAGGGTTACGAAGTCATCATTGGCTTTGAGACACATACCCAGCTGACCACACAATCCAAAATCTTCAGCCGCGCCTCCACCGCGTTTGGCGCAGAGCCGAACACACAAGCCTCAGCGGTTGACTTTGCACTGCCCGGCGCGCTGCCGGTGATGAACAAGGGCGCCGTGCAGCGAGCGATCGAATTTGGCCTGGCGGTCAATGCCCACATTGCTGAAAGCAGCGTTTTCGCGCGCAAAAATTATTTCTACCCTGACCTGCCCAAGGGCTACCAGATCAGCCAGTTCGAAATTCCGGTGGTGCAGGGCGGCAGCGTTGAATTTTTCCTGGGTGATGAGAAAAAGTCGGTGCGCCTGGTGCGGGCCCACCTCGAAGAAGACGCTGGCAAGTCCTTGCACGAAGACTTTATTGGCATGAGCGGCATTGACCTGAACCGCGCAGGAACGCCGCTGCTGGAGATTGTCACCGAGCCCGACATGCGCTCAAGCGCGGAGGCGGTGGCCTACGCCAAAGAACTGCACAAGATCGTCACCTGGATTGGCATTTGCGACGGCAATATGCAGGAAGGCAGCTTCCGCTGCGACGCCAACGTCTCGGTGCGCAAGCCCGGCGCCGAGCTGGGCACGCGCCGCGAGATCAAAAACTTGAACAGTTTCAAGTTCATGCAGCAGGCCATTGACTATGAAGTGCGCTGGCAGATCGGTCAGATTGAAGATGGCCACGAGATACAGCAGGCGACCGTGCTGTTTGACCCGGACACCGGGGAGACGCGAAGCATGCGCACCAAGGAAGATGCTGCCGACTATCGTTATTTTCCGGACCCGGATTTGCCGCCGCTGGTGATTTCACGCGAGTGGGTGGCCGAGGTTCAAGCCAGCATGACCGAATTGCCACGCGTGATGGCTCAGCGTTTTGTCACCGCCTTTGGTCTTCCTGAATACGATGCGGGGCAAGTGACACAAAGCAAAGCGACGGCTGCGTATTTTGAAGCGGCTCACGGTGTGTGTCAGCAGGCCAAACTGGTCAGCAACTGGGTGATGGGCGAGTTATCGCGCCGGTTAAACGCCGAAGACGCGGACATCGGACAGTCCAAGGTCAGTGCGCGGCAGCTGGGGCAATTGATAAGCAGAATCTCGGAGGGCGCCGTGTCCAACAATGCGGCGCGTCAGGTCTTCGACGCGTTGTGGACGGGTGAGGGCAGCGACGTCGACGCCATCATCGAAGCCAAAGGCCTCAAACAGATGAGCGACTCCGGCGAGCTGGAGAAAATCATCGACGAGGTGCTGGCCGCCAACGCCAAAAACGTTGAGGAAGTCCGCGCCGGCAATGCCAAAGCCATGAATGCGCTGGTCGGCCAGGCCATGAAAGCCACCAAAGGCAAGGCCAATCCGGCGCAGGTCAACGAACTACTGAAGAAAAAGCTCGGCTAACCAACATTTGCTACAAAACAAGTAGCAAAAAAGCCTCGCTACAAGGCTGGGGGCTGCTTAGTTGCATCATTTGCCAGCAGTCGCACTGACAGGCGGTTTCGCTGGAGAGCCTGCGCTGGCCTGAGCCCACAGCTGCTTGAGTTTGACCAGCTCTTCTTCAAAGCGAGTGTTGACCCTTTTCTTTTCCAGCTCCTGTTCGGCGATGAAGCGTTTTTGCACCGCCAAGCTGCTTTCGTTTTCTTCGAGCCGCTGTTTAAGAAGCGCGGGTGCTTTGCCCGGATCGCTTTTATAAAATTCAAAATCGGTATTGATGACCTTGCGCTGCTCGCCCAGTTCAGTCGTTCGCTTGCTCGCGGCCTTGATGACTTCGTCGATTTGACCCAAAGCGTTGGCCCGCTCTTTGTCATGCCCCTCACGCGCAGGATAACGCAGCAACAGCGCTCGGTCGCGGCGCTTTTCCTCGCCCTCGCGGGCCAGCGCCTCGGCGGCCCGCCTGTCCTTTTCTTCCTGCGCAGCCCTTTCCTGGGCGGTGGGTACAGGCACCACCAGGCGTTTGACGGACCCTGAAGGAGTCATTTCCTTCTGCACGCGGTCACTGCATTCGGCAACCGGTCGGTCCGCGGTGATTTTTCGGCCTTTGGCATCGACGCAGGTGTATATGCCCTGCGCGCCTGCGACGCCGCAGCCACAAGCCAGCAAAATTGCCAAAGCTGTGTCAGTGGTCCGCTGCGAGCACAACAACAATGTGAGCCTTAATCAACGCCGTAGCGCTGTCGGTAATCCAGCACACGCCGGAAATTCAGTTCAAGTTGGTCCCTGGCCATCAGTTCCCCGGCCGGCGTTTTGCTCGCCGCATCCAGATATTGCAACAAATCGGTCAGACGGGCAATCGCGAAAACCTGTAGTCCCAGCTCCCTGCTGACGAACTGGACAGCACTGTGGTTCACATCTTGCCCGTTTTCGATGGCTTTTTCCTGCCGGTCCAGCGCAATGGCCACGGCGTGGGGAACGGCACCCGCGGCCTTGATGATGGCGATGGATTCGCGCGTGGCGGTGCCCGCGGAGATCACGTCATCGATGATCAGCACCCGCCCCTTGAGCGGCGCGCCAACCAGCGTACCGCCCTCGCCGTGGTCTTTGGCTTCCTTGCGGTTGTAGGCAAAAGGCAGGTTGCGACCCAGGCGAGCCAGCTCGATGGCTACCGCTGCTGCCAAGGGAATGCCTTTGTAAGCGGGACCAAAAATCATGTCGAACTGCAGGCCTCTGGTTTTTTCCTCCAGCAGCAAACCACGCGCATAAAATTGCGCCAGACGACCGAGCTTGGCACCGTCGTCAAACAAACCTGCATTGAAAAAGTAGGGGCTCATGCGCCCTGCCTTGGTCTTGAATTCGCCAAACCGCAGCACACCCGACTCGATGGCGAACTGCACGAATTCCTGAGCCAACGCCTGGCCTTCAGCCGATTGATCGCTGTGCACCATGCCCTGGCCAGCCATTCCTGTTGTCATGTTCATTGAAAGTCCCATGTTTAAATTAACCAGCCTGAACCTCAATGGCATTCGTTCCGCCGCCACCAAGGGCCTGCAGGAATGGGTGACCCAGACTCAACCGGATTGTATTTGTGTGCAGGAGCTCAAGGCACAGGCGGCCGATGTGGCTGGGCGTTTCGAGGAAATCGCCGGACTCAAAGGCCACTTTCACTTTGCCGAGAAAAAAGGCTACTCCGGCGTGGCGGTGTACAGCCGACACGAACCCTCCGATGTCATCACTGGCTATGGCTCCACCGAATTCGACGCAGAAGGCCGTTATGTGGAGCTGCGCTTTGACCGACCAGGCCGCAAGCAGGCCCCCAAACTGTCGATCATCAGCTGCTACTTTCCCAGCGGTTCATCGGGCGAAGAACGTCAGGCCGCGAAGTTTCGCTTTCTGGCCGAGTTCTACCCCTACCTGGCCAAGCTGAAGGAAACCCGCGACTTCGTGCTGTGCGGCGATATCAACATCGCGCACCAGGAGATCGATCTTAAAAACTTCAAGGGCAACAAAAAGAACAGCGGCTTTCTCCCCGAAGAGCGCGCCTGGATGACCGACCTGCTGCGCGACGCAGAAGCGACCGATGAAGCCGTGCAAGAGCTAACAGACGGTGCCGGCCAGCCCTCGGCAAAGGCCACACGCGGCGGCGGCATGGTTGATGTTTACCGCAAATTGAAGCCGACCACCACGGACGAGGCCTACACCTGGTGGAGCAACCGTGGTCAGGCCTATGCCAAGAACGTTGGCTGGCGGCTGGACTACCACCTGGCCACGCCCGCGGTGGCGGCGCTGGCGCAAAGCGAGCACATCTACAAAGCGCAGAAGTTTTCAGACCATGCGCCGATCACCGTGGATTACGACTTCAAAATCTAGCGGGTTCCCTCAACTTTTGCCGACGCGGTACGCAAGCTCAGCACCATGGTGAAGGTGAGGATGCCCACCACCACACCCAGTGATGCCCAAACGGGGATTTTGTAGAAATCGACCAGGCACATCTTGCCGCCGATGAAAATCAGGATCACCGCCAAGCCATAGTTGAGCAAGTGGAACTTGTTGGCAACCGCCGCGAGCAAAAAGTACATCGCGCGCAGACCTAAGATCGCGAAAACATTACTGGTCAGCACAATGAATGGGTCGCTGGTAATGGCAAAGATGGCCGGGATGGAGTCCACTGCAAAAATCACATCCGTCAGCGCGACCAGGCAAATCACCATGAAGAGTGGCGTGGCGATTTTTTTGCCATTTTCAAGGGTGAAGAATCTCTCTCCATCAAAGCCTTTGCTAACCGGCATAACACGTCGCAACAGCTTGAGTGCGGGGTTGTCGTTCAAGTCGGGCTCTTTGCCGGCGGCCCACCACATTTTTATACCGGTCAGTATCAAAAACGCGCCAAATACGTACAGCACCCAGTGAAACTCTTGCAGCAGCCAGCCGCCCACCAAAATCATGATGGTTCGCAAAACAATCGCGCCGATGATGCCGATCATCAGCACCCGCTTTTGAAATGCTGGCGGCACAGCGAAGTAGGTAAAGATCAGCAGGAAGACGAAAATGTTGTCGACTGCCAGGGACTTTTCAATCAGGTAGCCGGTTAAAAACTCCAGTGATTTCTCGTTGGCTATGGCATTGGAGCCCGTGCTGTCTTTGATGGCCCACCAAAAAAGGGCGTTAAACAGAAAGCTCAGCCCGATCCAGACCAGCGACCAATTGAGCGCCTCTTTCACGCCAATCTCATGGGCCCCTTGTTTTTTCAGTACGACAAAATCGACAAAGAGTGAGACTAGAACAATGGCAATAAACGTAGCCCACAGCCAGAGCGGCGCGATGGTTTCCATGAGGTATCCGAGAGTAAGGTTTTTAGAAAGTTGATTCGGGGTGCAGGTCAGTCGAAGATGTCACTGAGCCAGGATTTTTTGCGGCGGTCGTGATTCTCATAAGAGCTTTTGGCATAGCGGTCGTCCCGATATTGGTCGCCGCTGCGCCGGTCGCCGTTGTATCGCCCGCTGTTGGGCAAGTCGGGATCGCGGCTGGCCGCATGCAAGGTTGGCGCAGCCAGCTCAAGCAATTTGTCGAGCTCGCCGCGGTCCAGCCAAATACCCCGGCACTGGGGGCAAAAATCAACTTCAACGCCTTGCCTGTCCGTCATCGACAGGGTGGTGTCAGTGCAACAAGGGCATTTCACGATAAATTCCTTTAAAAATTAGAAGACTATTCAGAAGAACCGCCGATACCAAACAGGCTCAGCAGGCTGGTGAATAAATTGAAAATCGATACGTACAACCCGACGGTGGCCAATACGTAGTTGCTCTCTCCACCGTTGACGATACGGCTGGTTTCAAACAGGATGAGACCCGCCGACAGCAAGGCGACCATGGCCGACACCGCCAGGCCCAAAGCCGGCATTTGAAAGACCATCGCGGCTATGCCGGCCAATATGGCGATGACCATACCCACGAACAAAAACCCGCCCATAAAGCCAAAGTCTCGCTTTGTCGTCAGTACCCACGTTGACAGTGCCAAAAAGGTTGCGCCTGTCGCAGCGAGCGCCATCATGACGATTTGCCCACCGGCCGGCAACGACAGGGTCTTGGCCAACATGGGGCCAAGGGTGTACCCCATGAACCCGGTGAGTGCAAACACGACGGGTATCGCCCACCCGCTGTTCTGCAACTTGTGAACCGCGTACAGCAGGCCAAAGTAGCCCACCAGCGTGATGATGATCCCGGGGGCGGGCAGCCGCAGCGCCAAAGCGGTGGCCGCCATGCCGGCACTGAAAAGCAGCGTGAGCGACAGCAAAGCGTAGGTGTTGCGAAGCACTCGTGCCACAGCCTGAGAATCAAGCGGCGCTGCGTGTAGCGGCTGACCGGCGTATGTTTCGATGGTTTGACCTGGCGATAAAGCCCGGTCGGCAGTTTGTGTGCGGGTGTTCATGACGGTGTCCTGTAGAAAAGGTTGAGACGGTTGGGTGGACGCTAGCCTTGCCGCACTAGGCACTCGTCACAAAACGGTAGCTGCGATCAGGCTTGCTCTGGCGTTGCATGCTGCGTACCAGCACACGCGCCGCGCGTTGCAAGGCGAGATCCAGCGCGGCGCGCCAGTCTTTTGCAAGAGATGAAACCACCACCGTACCGGCAGGAGTGCTGAGCTCAATTTGACATTGCTTGTCTGTACCACCGCGCGGCCCGTTCACATCTGACAACTGCACCTTTGCCCGCGGTACCAGCCAGGCAAGCCTGCGCATGGCAAAGCGCACGCGCTCAACCGCAACATCACGAAGCACGGCGCCGGCGGGGTGGCGCGATTCGAATATCACTTGCACAGCATTTCTCCTAGGTTGGTGAGGGTTGAAGGTTAAGGGTATAAAACCCATATTAAAATCAGACATTACCTGATTAACACTTCGTATAAACGGAAGTTTCAGGCGAGGGTATCGTTTCCGTAAACCAAGCTATGCCTTTCAGTTACCGCCGTCATTGCTACTTTTGAGTGGTCGCCAAAGGTGGCGGCATGAAGCGCGCTGCTGACCGCCTGGGCATGGCGGCGCAACCCTGGTTAGACCCATGCCAGGAACGTTGGCCGGCGCGCAGCGGTGGGCTCCGCCCATCCCCGGTCGCCAGTGAATTTGTCGCCGCGACAATCGCTGCGATCGGCTTCCTTCCTGCAATGGGCGAATGCCCGCTTGTCGACCAAAAAAAACGGGGTACGATCCGCTGTGCCGAACGTATTGCGGCATCAATCCAGGAAGTCCATGCCGAACCCAGACGATCGCACGTACAAAAAATGAAACTTCCGGCATTCGATTCTGGTTGGCGAAAAGGTCGCGCGATGCTGAATCGTGTCCGGAGAATTTCAGGCCTTGCGCTTGTATTCGCGGCACTGCTTTCAGCCGCGTCTGTCTGGGCCCTGCCCAGCGACAACCCCGCCCGAACCGTACACATCCGGGGCTCGACCACATTCAGCCACATCGTTCAATCCCTGGCCGAGCAATACATGCGCAACCATCCCTCGACCGCCGTGGTTGTCAGCGGCGGCGGCACATCGCGCGGCTATCTCACGCTGCTCGACAATACCGCCGACCTGGCCATGGTCAGCGGTGCCCCTTCTGAAGAAGCCGAAGATGAAATCGTGCGTAGCGGCATGAAGTTGGTCAATGTGCCCTTTCGACGCGCGGCGATGGCGCCCGCCGTTCATTTCAGCAACCCTGTCAATGACCTCAGCGCCATCCAGCTGCGCGAAATATTTACCGGGCGTATCAGCAACTGGAATGCAGTGGGCGGAAAAAATGCCCCGATCAACGTCTACATCGGCCCACCCGGCGATGGCATCACCAACACCTGGAGGGAAAAAGTCCTGACAGAAGCGGACACCTTCACGCCCCGGGCGCGCAACGCCGACCTGCCGCAGCGCATAACCAGCGTGGGGAACGATCCCTTCGGCATCACCTATCTGGCCACCATGTCACTCAATGACAAGGCGCTCAAGGTCCTGTCGGTGGACAAGGTCATGGCGGGTGCGGACAGCGTGCGCAGTGGCCGTTACACCCTGATCGCGCCGCTGATGTTTGTCACCCGCGAAAAGCAGTCACCTGAAGTGCAGAAGTTTTTGCAGTTTGTTCATGGCCTTCCTGCGCCGATATCCAACTCGGTCTTTGCATTGCCGGCGGCCAAATGAAGAGACGGTATTTAGCGGGCGGACTTGCTGTAGCCGCTGCCGGAGTCGTCGCATACCCTCTGTGGCAATGGATTCAGCTTCGGCGTGCACCGGCCCGGCACAACGCCTTGCTCATAGGCGGAACGTCCGCCATGTATGCGTTGAACGTCGAACTGGGCAAGGAATTTGAGAAGCAATACGGCGTGAAAGTCATTGTCGAGCGCGGCGGTTCATTGCAAGGCCTGCTGGCAGCCAAACGCCATGCCATCGACATTGCTGCCATGGCGCGCGACCTGGAGGGCGCTGAAGCTGAACCACAAGCACACAACCATCTCATCGCAAGAGATGCCATCGCAGTTGTGGTGCACCCCAAAAATCCAGTCAGGCAACTCCAGCAAAAAGTGGTTCATGACGTCCTGATCGGCAAAATTGACAACTGGAAAATGCTGGGGGGTGCCGACAGCCCCATCGAGGTCGTGATGCGCCCGCGCGATTACGCCACCACCCGTTATGTCAGCGAAATTGTGCTTGCAGGCGCAGATCTGACCCCGAGGGCGCACTTCCGCAAGAGCAAGGAAGAACTGCTGGAATTTATTCGCCAGAACCCCTCTGCGATAGGTTGCGTTGCAACTGACGATGGCGGTTTGCCTGACGACATCGTGGCTCTGGAAATCGACAATATTCCAATCACCCGCGAGACCGTGCTCAGTGGCCGCTACCCTTTTGAGCGCTCGATGTATCTCCTGACTTTCGGGCTGGTGCGGCAGCAAGCGCTTGACTTCATCGCTCTGGCGGAATCTCCCGTGGGCCAGAGCATCGTGCACCGCGCTGGTTTCATACCGGTGCGATAACACTTCAAGGACACCGGACTTGGCCAACGAAGCACGCGGAATACTCGACAACTGGCTCAAGCGCATGCAGCGCAACGAGCGTGTGCGAAAGGCCGTGGCCCTTTTGCTGATCATCACCTTGCTCGGCATCGCCGGGCACTATGTGTATGAGGTACTGCCCAGAACTTATTCCCTCAAAATATCCGGCGGAGACATTCTGGGTAACAGGCATTACCTGGCGGGGGCCTTGAGTGACGAAGTATTGCCCGAAGGTGTGCGTCTTGACGTGCAGCCGACAGACGGATCACAAGATGCGCTGACGCGGGTTTCCCAAGGCAAACTGGATTTCGCGCTAATACAGGGCGGTCTGGAGCTGCCCTTTGCAAACGTGAGCCACGTCGCCAATCTCGCACCCGAGTTGCTGCACTTCCTGGTGCGTCCTGAGATCAAGGACATTGCCGGCATGCGCGGCATGCGCATCAACCTCGGCAGTAAAAAGGGGGGTACGCGGGTCATCGCCAAACAGGTGCTGGAATTTTCGGGCATGAAAGACAGCATTGACTACGTTGAAACCAATTTGGGAACTGAAGACTTACTGGCATTGCACAAGGACCGCCTTCCCGATGTGATTGTCATCACCTCGTTCGCGCCGTCCAACGTGGCGGACTACATCGTCCGGCAGTATGGCTACAGCCTGCTTGAGATCCCCTTCCCCACTGCGCTGGCATTGCGCCAGGGCTGGGTTGCGGACACCAAAGTGATGGCGTATATGTACAGCGTTCAACCGCCCGTACCGCCGCGCGATGTCAGGACCGTCGGCGCCAACCTGCAGTTGGTTGCCAACAGCCATCTGGATCCACGCGCTGTTTACAAGGTGCTCGAAGGCATTTACAGCCCCGGACTCCAGATGCGGTTGAAGATGAAGTTTGACGAAGACAAGATACTGGAATCGTCGAGCTACCCGCTGTCCAGCGGCACGCGGATGTTCATGGACCGCAAAAATCCCTTTTTGTCGCAGGCCACACTTAGAAAAATCGAGTCGCTTTTCGGCCTGATACTTTCTGTAGCCTCAACCCTGATTGTGGTGTTCAAGTGGTTCAAGGGGGCGCCTCCTGAACCGGTTGCGCCCGAGACTGACGATGCTTTTTTTGTTACCTTGATTGAACGCGTGCTGGCGGTGGACGGGGCTATCGACGACTCGCCGGGCGGATTGCCGCCAAGCGATCAGCTGGACGCCTTGCACAAAGAACTCTCTGACATCAAGGCCAGCGCAATGCGGCGTCTGACGGCCAACGGGCTGCTGACCAATGCCAACCTGGTGCCCCAGCTCTTTTCGGCCATCTCGGACTCGCGTGCCCGCCTTGAATTTATAAGAGGGAAAAAATGACGACTAACCTACTGCCTGATGTTCGCCGCGTTGCAACCGCGCTATGGGCGGTGATCGCTCTGGGCCTGTCCGGTTGCGCGACTGTCGCGCCGCCCGGCACGCCCTCCAGCGCGGCCTATGAGGCTGCAATTGCAGATGCTGCCGTTGCAAGCCCGCGCAAGGTCACCGCGCTCATGCCCCTGCCGCAAGGTGACAAGGTTCGCGTCGTTTCGTGGGTAACGGAAAACCGCGCACCGTGCAAATCGCCCGAAACGAGCTGTGCCACCACCACACCGCCCGATCGTATCTGGGTCACATTGGCAGGCGAGGTGCAGGCACGCTGCCGCGCGTGGGGTTTGAAGGGGGACGCATTGCGTCAACGCATCGAACAACTGCTGGGCCTTCCCCTTGACCCGCCGCCGCAATTTCGCAAGGCGCGGTTTGTGACCATGGAGATTGCCCGGGAGCGTCTGGACAGGCCCTGCCTCGGCATTGATGAAACCAACCCCCAGCGCCCTGTTTGCACCGTCGGCATTCAGGCCAACCGGGCGCCCGATGTGCGCGACTACGTCCTCAGGCAGATGGCAGACTCGTTCGTTGTGGGCGGCCCGGCAGGACCGGGCTACCCTTTTACCCGTCTGGGTTACACCTACGACTGGAATTCGGTCAACGCGCAGCCAAACCACTACGGAGCCTCCGAATTCCTGGTTCAGGCCAACACCTCTGCAACCGTTATCTCGCAGCAGACAACAGACGCCTACTGTGCCGCTCCCTAGGAGCCTGTCGGCAGTCTGTCCGCGCGTCGATCGCGCGGGCTGCGGAACATGTCTTTACTGACCCGCTACCTGGACGATGCGCTTCGAAAGGAGCTGTCCAAAAGAGTGACGCCTGGCGGCATCCGGCTGGAGGATGTGATTCGGTCAGGCTTGTGCCATCAGGACAGCACTGTCGGCGTTTATGCGCCTGATTTTGAGAGCTACAAAGTTTTTCGCGAACTCTTCGAGCCTATCCTGCAGAATTTTCAGGCTTCCCCGCTGGCCCTTCGCAAAGACCTGGGGTGCCTGAATCCGGCAACTGTTGTATCTACCAGAATCAGGGTCGCGCGCAATCTGACGGGTCATGCGTTTACCGCTGGTATGGCAAGGCTAGAGCGGCTTAGCGTGGAAGCAAAGATAACGCGCGCATGCGCAGCGCTGTCGCCTACCTTCCGGGGCTGGACCCGAAAACTCGAAGGCATGCCGCGGAACAAGCTGCGCTCCTTGATCTCAAGGCGTCTTTCGTTCGGGCCGGACGACAAATACATGGCTGCAGCGGGCATTCACGCAGACTGGCCCGTCGGCAGAAGCGTCTTCATGACGCGGAAAAAACAACTCTCGGTCTGGATCAATGAAGAAGACCATTTGCGCGTTGCGGTGGTGATGCCGGGGGCATGTGTTGACGCTTGCTCGCAGGCCATGACTCTGGTGATGCCGCGCCTGGCGGCGCATCTCGATTTTTGTGCGGATGCGCAACTCGGCTACTTGACGAGTTGCCCCAGCAATGCAGGTTCTGGCATGCGGGTGAGCTACATGGTGGACTTGCGACTTGACGCTTCCCAAGAGCCTATTCTGCAACGGCTGGAATCCGCCGGCATTGTTCAAATTCGAGGCGCAACAGGAGAGCACTCCCCGCGCAGCGACGGATTGGTCGACGTCAGCCTTCGCAATCGTGTGGGCCTGTCCGCAACGCAAACGGTTGCGGCTATGCAGGCGCTTCTCACCCCGCGCGGAGGACGCGCAGAGCCGTAAGCAGCCGCCGGCGCCTGCATGAAAGCTTGCAATCACCGCTCAGGCTTCTGCCATAGTGTGAAGTAGAAGGTGGCGCCGTCGTTCAACCGGCTCTGCGCCCAGACGCGCCCCCCGTGTCGCTCTACAACGCGCTTCACATTGGCCAAGCCGACGCCCGTGCCCTCAAAATCTGTGGGCGCATGCAGGCGCTGGAACACGCCGAATAGTTTGTCGGCATAAGCCATGTCAAATCCGGCGCCGTTGTCCCTGACAAAATAAACCGTATGGCCGTCGGCTCCTGCTTCGCTTCCCATTTCAATCCGGGCAGCCTCCTGTTTGGCACTGTATTTCCATGCATTGCCCAGCAGGTTCTGCACCACCACAGAAAGCAGCACGGCGTCGCCCCGAACCAGCATCCCGTCCTGCACCAGTACCTGCACCTCGCGCTCGGGTTCCTGCTCCCTGCATTCCTGCTCAACCCGCCTGGCCATATCCGACAAATCCACCGCCACCAGCTTCAGCGGATCGCGCGAGAGCTTGGCCAGAGACAGCAGATCATCAATCAGTTTGCCCATCTGCTGGGCACCCGCGCGGATCCGCCTCAGGTAGTGCTGCCCTTTGTCGTCGAGATTGCTTCCGTTTGACTTCAGCAGCAACTGGCCGAAGCCGTTGATGGTGTTGAGCGGCGAACGCAGATCGTGCGAGACCGAATAGGAGAACGCTTCCAGCTCCTTGTTGGCTGCTTCGAGCTGAGCGGTGCGCTGCTGCACGCGGTCTTCCAACTCGGTATTGAGCTGAAGAATTTTTTCCTCTGCCTGCTTACGCTCAGTGACGTCACGTTCGACCGCCACAAAATGCGTGAGGCTTCCCTGGGCGTCGGCAATCGGAACAATTTCGAATTCCACCCAATAGGCAACACCTGCCTTGGTGTAGTTGATCAGTTCCGCAGAAACCGACTCCCCCTTTTCGAGGGCCGCGCGGATGCGGTCCAATTCAGCGCGCCGGGTTTTCGGGCCCTGAAGAATGCGCGGCGACTTTCCTAACACTTCATCCCGCTTGTAACCGGTTTGTCGCTCAAACGCTTCATTGACAAAAACCAATTTCAGCCCAGACTCGTCGATGGGCGTTGCCTCGGTGATCATCACAACATCGTTCAAATGCGACACGGCGGTTTGCAACAGTAGCAACCGCTCTGCGGCCTTGCGTTTTTGCGTAACGTCCTGAAAGTAAACGCCCAGGCCTTCGGCAGTCGGATACACGTGGAATTCGAACCATGCCTCCCGCCGTCCATAAAACCAATCGAAGCTCTTCGTCTGCTGTTCGGCAACGGCGCTCCGGTAGCTGTGCTCAGCAACGGTGCCGAGGATCTGGGGAAACTCTTGCCACACATTTTTGCCCACAAGATCAGCGCGCCCACCCCCCAGCGTCTGGGCTGCCCGTGTGTTGACAAAAACGAAGTTCCAGTCGTGATCGAGAAGAAAGAAAGCGTCGCTGATGGTCTCTAGCGTGGTTATGAGTCGGCCTGCCATGGTTTGCTCGCGCAGCTCCGTCTGCTTCTGCTCGTCGATATCCTGAAACGCGCCCTGCACCTGGACGATGGCACCCGAAGGGTCTCTGACCGCCTCGCCCAGCGCTCTGACCCAAATCCTGCGGCCTTTCCCGGTGATGATCTGCAGCTCCGCATCAAAAGGTGTGCCGCTGCTGACGCAGTTTTCAAAGAGCTCGCGTATGGTGTCCTGGTACTCGGGAGCGTAGTGGTTAATACTTTCCTCGACGCTTATCGTCAGGTCGGGCGGTAGTTCATAAATGGCGTACACCTCTTCAGACCAGGTCTGGCGATAGTCGGAAAGATTCACCCGCCACGCGCCCTGCCGACTGATTTTTGAAGCCATACTGAGCAGGCGCTGGGCTTGGCGCAGCGCGTCCTCCGCTTCACGCTGCTGCGTGATATCTTCCGCGATAGCTGCGCGAGCAATGGTTTTTCCACCGGCATCGCGCAGTGCCGATACGCTGGACCGGATCCAGACGATGCGCGAGTCCTTGACCACGAACCGCCTTTCCGAGATGTAGCTGTCACGCTGGCCCTCTTCGAGTTCACGCATTTCGACGCTGTACTTGTTCCGGTCATCGGGGTGAATGAAAGACTTGATATTCAGCCCGTAGAGCTCTTCTGCCGTGTACCCAAACATTCGGCAGTAGGCGGCGTTGACTTCAACATATTGACCCTCCAGGGTCGTGATCGTCATGCCCGTGGCCGCCCTTGCAAAGGTATTCCGGAAGCGCTGCTCGCTTGCGCGAAGCGCAGCGTCTTTCATGTCACGCCCTATGGCGATCCCAACGACACTGGCCGCACGAAGGGCCAACACCAGGTCTTCTGGATCAGGCGCATGTGGATGGCGGTAATAAACCGCCAAGGTTGCCAGCACCCGTCCAGCGGGGTCCTGCACCGGCAGGGACCAGCAGGCACGCAGGCCATGCTGCGTGGCCAGGTCGCGGTAGTCTGCCCACAAGGGGTCAGACTCAATATCCGACACAATCACCGGCTCCCGTCGATAAGCGGCCGTTCCGCACGAACCGGCCGAAGGGCCTATCGGCAGTCCATCGATTGCCTGGTGGTAGGCCGGGGGCAAGCTGGGTCCGGCACCAGGCCGAAGGCTCGTGCCGTCGGCGCTCAGCAGATTGACTGCAGTCAGTGCCCCTGGAAGAATGGTTTCCAGGCCGGGTAAAAACTCTTCAAGAACCACCTTTAATGGCAATCCAAGCGATAGGGCTTTGAGCGCGTCGGCCTCTGACGCCAGCAGGCGCTCATTGCGCACACGATCGGTGATGTCCTGCACTGTGCCAGACATGACTGTCCCGCCCTGGCTATTGACCCGCGTCTCGCCAAGATCGTGAACCCAGCGAACCCGTCCTGTAGCTGTGACAATCCGGTACTCGATATCCAGGCCGGCGTTGCCCGCCGAGAAATTGCGTCGAGCCTCTTCATAACGTTCACGATCTTCGGGAAAGACCTGACCTGCGACGCGCTCAGGCGTGACCGGATAGGACTCCGGGTTCTGTTCGCAGATGGCGTAGACCTGATCGGACCACCAAATCTGACGGGTCGCCGCAACATACTCCCAGTTGCCTATTTTCCCAATACGCTGGGCGGTCAGCAGCCGGTTTTGTGTCTCTCGCAGTTCGGCTTCATTGCTGTCGCGCTCGGCCCCGTGCAATTTCAAAATGCCGGCAAGGCGGTGAAATGCGGAAGACAAAGCCCCGATCTCATCGACGTTTTTGCCCGGCGCCGATGTGTGTTCAGCGTTGGCACCCGCTAGCTCGTTGATGTCGCTGAGCAAACGCCGGGCGGGCGTCACCAGCGTTTTGTTGCCAATCCACCGGGCGGCGGCGATACCCAATGTGGCCACCAGGGCAAACAGAAGAAGTAACACAATCAGCTCACGCCTGGCAGGTGCGGTCACCGCTTCTCGCGCAACGCTGGCAATAACGAATAGGCCGGGCTGGCTGCCAGCGCCGACTGCAGCCACCGCGTAAAGTCGTTCGATTCCGTTGGAGTCGCTGGCTTCGATGATGCCCGACGGCAGCGTTTTCATCGCGCTGTACAGCACCGCATCGGGGTATCGGCTGCCAATGCGGGCACGCTGCGAAATATCAGTCGCCAGAATCGTGCCCTTGCGGTCCGTTACCGTAACGCTGAAATTCGGGGGGGTCGCTATTCGCAAGTCAATAGCCAACTGATCCATATCCAGCGCAGCGAACGCCACGCCTTTGAGTGCTCCTTCGTTATCGAAAACGGGCATGCCAAAGTTGATGGACGCGCGACCGGTGATACGCCCGATTTGGTACTCGCCAATTGAAAAGGAGCGCGCCGCAAGGGCGAGCTGAAAATAGGGGCGGTCCGCGAAATTGTCTGAAGTAGCCCGACTCAATGCATCGCACAGCAGGTTTCCCTTGGCATCAAGGAAACCGACATTGGCGTAGTCTTGATAAGTGCTGCGGATATTGGTTAAAAACTCGATGCACAGCGTGTTCAGGCCACTGCCCTTCAACGATGGGCCACTGGTGATGACGCCTAGCAATTGCCGCGCACCCTCAACCGATCGCTCGGTCCCGAGCGCGGACAGCTGCGCTACCGTCCGCAAGTTGTTGCCCTCCTGGGACAGCCTTTCCCTCTGGTGTTCTACCGATGCGTGGATGACGAACCCAAAGACGGGCAACAAAGCAACGACCAGAAGCGCCAGCAAGCGACGCTGCAAGCCAAACAATGCGATCGCCGACGTGAATCGTTTCATCGAAACCCTAAAAACTGTTCGTCATTCGCAGGAATCGAATGAACCTGTCACGCGCGTTTGGCGCTCAACCCTACAGTTTGTTACTCGTCGTGAAGCATACCCCCATTTGCCCGAAAAGGTCTACCAACTTGGGGCCGCCGGCCAGTTCGGCGCATGGCGTTCGGGAGTCACCTGTCATCCGCTCCCGGGACTCGATCAGCAGAGAGCATAAAGCTCAGACTGAACGGATGTTCAAGCTGTTCTGGCACCCATCTGCCGTGCCAGGTGCACCTGGTGCAAGGTGATTTTGCGCACCTCGGCCTGGCTGGTCTGGATGTGCGAGCGCAGCAGCATCGCGGCCTGCTCCCCTCGCTTGCGCTGAATCGCCTTGAGGATCTTGGCGTGTTCGTCGTAGGTGGCATCGATGCGCGGCTGCTTGGTGAAGTCGAGTCGGCGAATGACGCGTATGCGTTCGGTCACGTCGCGGTGGACGCGTGCCATCTCTGCGTTGCCCGCAGCCGCTACCAGCGCGCAGTGAAACGCCTCGTCCCACTGGGCGACCTGCACGGTGTCGCTGCTGCGCTGGTCCGGGCTCACCAGCCAGATCGCAGCCAACGCTTCCAGCATGCTGTTGTCGACCTTGAGTGCGTCGTCACACAAACGGTGCGCCGCTGTGGTCTCCAGCACCATGCGCAAATCGTACAACTCCTCGAACTGGTTGAAGTCAAACGGCAACACACGCCAGCCACTGCGAAACAGCACCTCGACAAACCCCTCCTGCTGCAGCTTGAAGAGAGCCTGACGCACCGGCGTGCGTGACACGCCCAGGCGTTCGCTGATTTCAGTTTCTGTGAAACGGTCGCCCGGAACGAGCTTGAACTCGGAGACATCGCGCTTGAGCTGTGCATACACCTCGTCTGCACGCGAGCGGTGAACGGGCGCACCCACGGGGGCGGCTGAAGGGCTGGCGGCGGTGTGCATGACAGAACTCTAGCAGTCTTGCAGCAGGGTCAGCAGCTGGTCACTGGTGGCGGTCCAGCCCACAATCGCGCCCTGGGCGCGCATCATGTCGAGCGCCGCGGCTTTGAAGTGCGGAAAGTAGCTCTCGGTACAGTCCTCCAGCAGCAGGCAGTCATGACCGCGGTCGTTGGCTTCACGCATCGAGGTCTGCACACAGACCTCGGTGGTCACCCCCATGAAGACCAGGTGCGTGATACCGGCCTGCTGCAGCCGCTCATGCAGGCCGGTGGCGTAGAAGGCGCCCTTGCCCGGCTTGTCGATGGCCATCTCGCCCGGCAGCGGCGCGAGCTCGGGAATGATCTGATTGCCCGGCTCGCCGGCTATCAGGATGCGGCCCATCGCGCCCATGTCCCCGATGCGCAGGGCCGGGTTACCGCGCGTGCGTTTGGCGGGCGGGCAATCGGAGAGGTCGGCCCGGTGCGCCTCGCGGGTGTGCACCACCAAGCCGCCGGCTCGGCGCCAGGCCTCCAGTACGGCCTTGCAGGCTGGAACAATCGCCTGCAACAACGAAACGTCGTTGCCCAGGGTTTCGCCAAAGCCGCCCCGCTCAATGAAGTCGCGCTGCATGTCGATGATGACGAGTGCTGTGGTCTTCAGTTCGAAGTTGTAGGGGAAGGGTTGAGCCTGGTTTAGTTGCATGATGGTTTTGGTGAGCGATTCATGCGGAGTGTCGCGCCGCGAGTTCTGGCGTGATTGCAAGTGCAAGCTTTTGAAATATTTCTAGCAAGCCGGGGGTTGCCCGGCGGCAACTCACTTTCTTTTTGCGTCGCCAAAAAGAAAGTAAGCAAAGAAAAAGGCGACCCTGCTGTCTGCGTCCCCCTTCGCTGTCGCTACGGGGGCAACCTGCGGTGCTCGGTCCAGCCGGGGTCGAGCTCGAACTCGCCTTCGGCTCAGACAATCGCTCGCCCTGATCCGTCTGGCCCTCCGCTCCTCGGCACATACAGAAGGGAGGTAGGGGCGGGAGCGGATTCGGGAGCGCAATCGTCATCGGACTCCGGCGAGGACGCGCTTTGCGCGTCCTCGCCTCTCCGCATCCGTATTTGCTCCCCCACCCGTCGGGCTGGGCCGAGGAGCACAGCCGAAAGCGGATCAGGGCGAGCGATTGTCTGAGCGAAGCGAGTTCGAGCTCGACCCCGCTTTCGGCGAGCACCGCAGGTTGCCTGGAGCGAAGCGGAAGGACCCAGACCATCGGGTCGCCTTTTCTTTTGCTTACTTTTCTTTTGGCGACGCAAAAGAAAAGTGAGTTGCCGCCGGGCAACCCCCGGCTTGCTGGCAGACTCAAAAACGCATTCACACCACAACCTCAGCCGCAGGAGCAGGCGCATGATGCCCCCCACCCATATGCGCGCCAAGCACATGCCGCTCGGCGTCCGCAGCGGAGGTTTCAAACACAATCTGCCCCTCGCTCATCACCACGATGCGGTCGGCCAGCTCCAGCAACTCATCCAGATCCTCGCTGATCAGCAGCACCGCAGCGCCCTGATCGCGCACGCCGCGCAAGCGGGTATGAATTTCCTTGACCGCAGCAAAATCCAGACCGAACACCGGGTTGGCGGCAATCAGCACCTTGATCTCGCCGGCCAGTTCGCGCGCCAGCACGGCGCGCTGCACGTTGCCGCCAGACAGGCTGCGAATCGGCGCGTCTTCGCCCTGGGTCTTGATGCCGTAACCGGCAATCCACTCGCGTGCGCGGCTGCGCCATGTCCCGAAACGCAGCCGTCCGCCCAGGCACAGCGGCGGTCGGTCGAAGTCGCGCAAGGCCATGTTCTCGGCCACAGACAGATCACCTACGCAGGCGTTGCGTAGCGGCTCCTCGGGCAGGCTGCGTACCTGCAGGCGGTGATTTTCTTCGCGCCGGGCGGAATAGGGCTGGCCCTGCACCAGGACCGCGCCGGCCGCGCGCGCGCGCTGACCGACCAGAGCCTCCACGAGCTCGCGCTGACCATTGCCAGAGACGCCTGCGATACCCAGAATCTCGCCCTTGGCGACCTGCAGGCTCAGGTCGCGCACCGCCAGCGTGCCCCGGTCGCCCATCACCGAAAGCTGCTGCACCTGCAAGGGCGGGTTCAACCCATCATCTGTTATTTTTTTCGCAGCCTCTTGTGTAGACGGTGCAATGGCTGAAGCCGTGTTTTGCTCCGACTCAGCGGCCTCACCCATCATCGCCCGGGCCAGCGGCGCGGGGCCGGTGGCCGCCACAGCGGTGCGATGCACTGCCTTGCCCCGGCGCAACACAGTCACATCGTCTGCATAGGCCATCACTTCGCGGAACTTGTGCGTGATGATGAGCACCGTGCACAAACCGCTGCGCGCGAACTCGCGCACGTGGCCCAGTACCTCATCGGCTTCCTGCGGCGTCAGTACCGACGTGGGTTCATCCAGTATGAGCAGGCGTGGCCGCAGGTAGAGCTGCTTGAGCAACTCCAGCTTTTGTTTCTCACCCGCCGCCAGCTCTGATGGTCGGGCATCCAGATCCAGGCTGAAGGGCGTGTGCGCGAGAAAGGCCTTGAGTTCGGCGCGCTTGGTGCGCCAGTCGATCAGCGCCGGTATCTCCCCACCGGCCAGCAACAGGTTTTCGGCCACCGTCATGCCGGGGGCCAGGGTGAAGTGCTGGTACACCATGCCAATGCCCAACGCGCGCGCAGCCACCGGGTTGGTTATCGCCTGCTCCCGCCCGTCGGTCAGAATGCTGCCTTCCTCAGGGCGGTGAAAGCCCGCGATACATTTGACCAGCGTGCTTTTGCCGGCGCCGTTTTCACCCAGCAGTGCATGCACAGACCCAGGTGCAACTTTCATGGTCACGTGGTCAAGTGCCGTGAAACTGCCAAAGCGTTTCGTCAGCTCGTAAGTCTCGAGCGCCATCGCACCCGTCGGCAGCGGCATGGGATCAACGTGCATGGTCATAACAGTGCCTTCAGAGCAATGCGTCCAGCACAGACTGTGAGGTCGCATGCGCGCCGAACACGCCGCCCTGCATGGTGATCATCTTCAGCGCCGCCTCGTGGTTGCCGCGGTCGGTGGCTGCCGTGCAATCTGAAAGCAGCAGGCATTCAAAACCACGGTCGTTGGCGTCCCGCATGGTGGTGTGTACACACACGTCCGTGGTGATGCCGGTAAGGATCAGGTTGCTGATACCACGCGTGCGCAGCACCATCTCCAGATCAGTCGCGTAGAACGAGCCTTTGCCGGGCTTGTCAATCACCACCTCGCCAGGCAGCGGCGCCAGTTCGGGAATGATCTCCCAGCCCGGCTCACCCCGCACCAGGATGCGGCCACAAGGCCCGTCATCACCAATACCAACGCCGCCGGTACCAATCTGCTGCGAGCGCCAGCGTTTGTTGGCCGGCAGGTCACTGAGATCCGGCCGGTGGCCCTCACGCGTGTGCATCACGGCGTAACCGGCCTGGCGCATCGCGGCCATCAGTTTTTTCAGGGGTTCTATTGGTGCGCGCGTCAACGAGATGTCGTAACCCATCTTGTCCACATAACCGCCCACGCCGCAAAAATCGGTTTGCATGTCGATCACCAGCAGCGCGGTATTGGCCGGCCGCAGATCACCGTTGTACGGCCAGGCGTAAGGGTTGGCTTGAATGAAACGCTGCATGGTAGTTTCCGCTCAGGCGGCTTTCTTTAACGGCGTGGTCAGCGCATCAGGCACCAACGGATGCGCCTCGGGCCCTTTGTAAGCGCGTGTGGGCGGCTCAAAACCGCACGGGCTGCCATCGGTCACGGCCACTTGCCACGGCAGCCGGTAGGTACCAGCCGCCATGTCGTGCATATAGGTGTAAGGACAGTCCTGTGCACCACCTTTGACCGCCACATAACCCCGGTGGTAGAGCTGGTACATATTGTTTTCCACACCCCATCCGCTGCGCGCTTCACGCACCAGATCGGGCCGCACTTCGCAGGTGATGATTTCGTCAGGCCGTCCGCTGCCTTCGACCAGCACCGTGCCGTCGAAGTTGCAGAACATGCCCTCGCCCATGGAGTCAAAGCTGCCGTCGCTGCCACACATACACACGTTGGCCGTCACGGCCAGGTTGCAGAAGGCGTTGGCCTGGTTGGTGATCTTCCAGCTGTGGCGAATAGGTGCGGTGTAACCCGCTGTGCGGATGATGACCTCGGCGCCTTTGTACGCCGCCTCGCGCGCCATCTCGGGAAACATGCCGTCGTGGCAGATGATGAGCGCAATGCGGCTGCCATTGGGGCCATCACACACTGGAATGCCCAGGTTGCCGGGCTCCCAGGGCTCGACCGGCACCCATGGGTGCAGCTTGCGGTAATACAGTTTGATGGCACCGGTGTCGTCAATGATCAGGCCGCTGTTGTAGGGGTTGCCGCCAGGGTTGGCCTCCATGATGGAGAAGCAGCCCCAGATTTTGTGTGTCACACACGCCTGCTTGAAGGCCGCGACCTCGGGTCCGTCGAGTGAACACATGATGGCCGGGTTGATATCCATCGACAGGCCGTGCAGCGAATACTCGGGAAACACCACCAGGTCCATGCCGGCCTGGTTGCGCCTGGCCTTGCCCACCATGTCACAGATGCGCTGTGTTTGTGCGGCCAGCTGTGCGGGAGTTTCCACCACCGGCAGTTGCAGTTGCACCAGGCCCATGACCACGCCATGCGCCGATTTGTTGAGTCCGCCTAATCCTGTCACGTCTGGCTCCTGAAGTTTATTGCCGGGAAGAAAGCTCACCCGGGCTGCCGCTGACAGCGCTGCCCGGTCGGCATGTGATCACAAGGATCAGCAAGGTGAGCACGTAGGGAACGATGTTGAAAAGGTGGTAGCCCCAGCCGATGCCAATGGACTGCAGCGCCGGGCCAATGGCGCCCGCGCCGCCAAACAGCAGCGCTGCGCCCACACAACGCAAGGGGCTCCAGCGCGCAAAGATGACCAGCGCCACTGCAATCAGTCCCTGCCCGCTGGAGATGCCTTCGTTCCAGCTACCCGGGTAGAACAGCGTCAAGCAGGCGCCGCCCAGGCCGGCGATCATGCCGCCACCTGCAGTGGCTGCAATCCGGATGGCGGACACTGAATAACCCAGCGCGCGCGTGGCGTTGGCCGAATCACCGGCCATGCGCACCAGCAGGCCGGCGCGGGTGTTGGCAAAGGCCCACCAAAGCGCAAGCGCAATCCCCAAGCCTATTGGCAGCAGCGCATTGACTTGCAAGGCCGAGCGCACCGCAGCCGAATCGCTCCAGTTGCCCAAGGCAATAAATGGCAGCTGCGGCGCCTGTGGCTGGATCAGCGGCTTACCCAGATAAAACGCCAGCCCCATGCCCAGCAGCATGAGTGCAATGCCGGTGGCGACATCGTTGACTCTCGGCAGTGAACACAACACGCCGTGCAGTGTGGCCAACAATGCCCCCGTGGCCGCCGCGGCCAGCACACCTATCCACGCCGAGCCGCTGAGGTAAGAGCCGCCAAACGCAGCCATGGCCGACAGCACCAGCACACCCTCCAGACCCAGATTCACACGCCCGGACTTTTCTGTCAGGCATTCGCCCAGGCTGACAAACAGAAAGGGCGCGCCCACCCGCAGTGCACCGCCCGCGATACCCGCCAGAAAAATGAGCAACTGATCGGCTGTCATGGGGTGATCTCTTTTGTCGGTGGCCGCGTTGGCGTGGCAACTGCATCACGCGGCCCGGCAAAACGCGCCACCCGTGCCCACAGTACTTTCCAGTCCGTGTCGCGCAGTGCTTCACTGGCCAGAATCAGCACAAAAGCAATGCCCTGCAGCAGCAAGACAGAGGCGTCGGGAAGTCCAAGTCGGCGCTGCAACAAGCTGCCCGCTGCACCGAAACCGCCGAACACGATGGCCACTGGAATCACGGCCACCGGCTGGTGCCGCGCGATAAAGGAAACCAGAATACCGGCGTAGCCATAACCTGCGATCAAGGACGCGTTGGCGCTGTAATGCACGGCAGCCACTTCAACCGCGCCCGCCAGACCGGCGCAGGCGCCGCCCAGTGCACAGGCCAGCACGATCAGTCGCGACGCCGGCAACCCCACCAGTTGCGCAGCACGGGGATTGCCGCCCACCACACGCACGGCAAAACCAGAAGGCGTGATGCGCAGCCACAGCCCTGCCACCAGGCAGACCAGCACCCCCAGCACCAGCCCCCAGTGCACATCAGAGCCTGCGATACCGCTGATGCGCAGGCCCTCGGCCAGCGAAAACGTCGAAGGTTTGTTCAAGCTGGCCGGGTCGCGCAAGGGCCCTTCCACCAGGTGCTTGAACAAGCCAATGGCCACATAGGCCAGCAACAGGCTGCTGATGGTTTCATTGATACCCCGGTACTGGCGCAGCCAGCCGGCCAGAGCAATCCACACCGCGCCGGCCAACGCACCCGCCACGCACACCATCAGCGTGCCAACCGCGCTGGCGGGCAAGGGCACGGCGTGCGCCAGCGCTGCCGCAGCCAGCCCGCCCAGCACCAGCGCACCTTCAGCCCCGATCACCACCAACCCGGCGCGCGCCGGAATGGCCACACACAAGGCCGTCAGCATCAGCGGCGCAGCACGCTGCAGGGTGTTCTGCCATGAGTACCAGTCACCAAAAGCGCCCTTGAACAACAGCAACCAGACCTCGACCGGGTTCACACCGGCAACCCACACAAACACGCCAAACAGCAGGAGGGCTGCGGCGATGGCGGCTATGGGCAGGAAGATGCTGGAAAGACTGTTGCGCATGATTTGCCTGGTCTGGCATGACGGGTTAGTGCTGCACTAACCCGCCGTGACAGTCACGTCAGATCGAACCAATCACCCCTTCCACCAGGTAATTCATTTTTTCCAGCTCGAGGTCAGTCTGCTTGAAGGACTTGCCTGCCGCTGCAACCACGCCACCCTTGTTGTCCTTGAGCGGGCCCTTGAAGATGTCAAACTTGCCGGCCACCATCTGCGCCTTGATGCCATCGGCCTGCTTTTTGGCAGCGTCGGTGACCATGGGGCCATAGGCTGACATCTTGACGTAGCCTTCCTTCAAGCCGCCGCGGATGAAGTTGGGGTGCGGCTTGCCGCTGCGTGCCGCTTCAATGAAAGTGGTGTAGGCGGTGAGCCAGTTCCACTCGGCACCCGTCAGGTAGGCATTGGGCGCCAGTTTGGCCTGGCTGGCGTGGTAACCGCAGACCATCTTGCCGCGCTTGGAAGCGGTCTCAACCACCACCTTGGGGCCGTCCACATGCATGGTGAACACATCCACGCCCTGATCGGCCAGGCTGTTGGTGGCTTCGGCTTCCTTGACGGGCATGGACCAGTCGCCGGTGAAAATCACACTGGTGGTGATGCCGGGTTTGACCGAACGCGCACCCAGCGTGAAGGCATTGATGTTGCGCAGCACTTGGGGAATCGGCTTGGCGGCGACAAAACCGATCTTGCCGCTTTTGCTCATGTGACCTGCGATCACACCGTTGAGGTACTGGCATTCGTCGATGTAGCCAAAATAACTGGCGGTGTTCTTCGGGTGTTTGCCGTCAGTCCACATGCCGCCGCAATGGGCAAACCGGGCCTCGGGAAACTTTGCGGCGACGGCCAGCATGTGCGGATCGAAGTAGCCGAACGAGGTCGGGAACACCAGCGATGCACCATCCTGAGCCACCATGCCGGTCATGGTTTTTTGCACCGCTGCGGTTTCAGGCACATTTTCTTCTTCGACCACTTTCACGCCTGGCATTTTCTTGAGGGCCGCAGCGGCCTCGGCCTGCGCCTGGTTGTAGCCATAGTCGTCACGCGGGCCGACATAGATCACCCCGACCGTGATGGGTTTCTGCGCAAAGGCAAGCGGGCTGAGCCCCGCAGCGCCAAGCGCAGCCAGGGACTTGAGGGTATCGCGGCGGTTAAATCTGGTCATGGTGGCAAAACTCCTGAGTTGATGAGAAAAACGACAAAGGCATACAGGCGACGCGGTGAAGTTGCCGGCATCACATCAGCCGCCCCCTGCGGGAACAAGCACGATTCATGCAAGCAAGCGCTGCCACCCCATAAGCCGGACCGCTCTGGAAACTGTTAGTGGATGGGGGCATAAAGCGCTCCTTCAGGTTGGGGGAATCGGATGCCATCAGCGTGGGCAAGTGGTCAAGCAGTGGCCGGGACTGCCAGCGCAGGGGGTTGCACCTGTGCGACGCCGATCATGCTGTCGCGCGTGACCAGCGTGGCCAGGGCATCTTCATCAAAGCCCTCTGTGCCAGCGGGTCGCAGCGGCAACACCAAAAAGCGCATGTCGGCATTGCTGTCATGCACGGCAATCGCGGTGCTGGCGGGCAAAGTCAGACCGAACTCCTGCAATACACCCGCCGGCTCACGCACCGTGCGGGCACGGTAGGCCTTGCTGATGTACCAGGCCGGTGGCTGTCCCAGAATCGAGCGTGGGTAACACGAGCACAGCGTGCAAACCACCAGGTTGTGCAAGGCAGGCGTGTTCTCCACCACCACCAGCTGCGCCTCGCCAACCTTGATCTTCAGCTCGGCGGCGCCGTCCTTGCCATTGGCCAGCAGGCGTGCCTTGAACTCCGGGTCGGCCCAGGCCCGGGCGACGATCCTGGCGCCCAGGTGCAGCCCGGGCGACTCCAGGTTCTGGATTTCCATCATCACCTCCCCGGCTGCCAGAACGCGTTTGCGCACCAGCAACGCCAGCAAAGCATCGACGCGCAACTGGCCGTCCTGATTGCCGGCATCGTCTTCGACCACCAACGGTTCATGGTGGTCGTGATGGTGACCGTCGTGTTCGTGTTCGTGTTCGTGTTCGTGTTCGTGTTCGTGGGCAGACATGGGTAACACCTCAATGGGCGACGGCCGCGGCGGGCGCGAGCCAGTGGTCGTAGATTTCTATGAACAGCGCGTCGTCCAGGTGGCGCTGGTACTCGGGCCACAGCTCGCGCATGGGAAAACGCACCCGGTACAACGGCACCACTGGCCCGGCGGTGCGGCCGACCGACAAGTCCTCGGGATTGAGGAAGAAGCCGCAGAACTGCACCACTTCTCCCCGCTTGTGCAGAATGTAATCGGGCGTGCGGATGTGCCCGGCCTTGCGCAGGTCCAGAACCGTCACGGCGTCACCGGGACAGAAGCGGGCAACGGAAACTTCAGGCGGCATCGCCCGCCTCCGCCGGTGCGCTGCAGGCGTCCCAGCGCGCGCGCGCCTGCTCGATTTCCGACTCGTACTCCTCGCGGGTGAACACGCCTTTGGCGATCAGGATGTCGAGCATCGCTTCGAGTCGGCGCCGGTAGAACGAGTAGCGGGCGTACTTGTCCATGCCGAAGCTCTCGAAGCCCAGACGGATCTCGTCCAGCGAGACCATCTTGCGCGACGAATCGCCCAACAGGTTGCGGATCGCCTCGGACTGCTTTTCCCAATGCATCCAGGGCACTTCGACCCTTGGGATATCTCCCGCCGGAATGCCGCCGATGTCGTGGTAACCGCTCATGGGCGCACCTCAGGCGAGATCGGATGGCTTGAGGATCAGCGTGCGCACGTCGATGTTCTGCTTGAGCACGCCCTCCTTGTGAAACACGTCGACCAGCGCCTGGTAGGACCGGATGTCTGTGTCGTTGAGATCGCGCCAAGCACGCAGGTAGGGTTGCGCCAGAATGCGCACCTGATCACCCTTGATGGCGGTGTACTTGGAAAAGTACGGCCGCACCCGCTCGAACTCAGTATTGGCTACGCGGGTGGCCTCGTCCAGCGCATTCACCAGCTTGCGTGCGACCTGCGGGCGCTCCCGGATGAACTTGGTGGTGAGCAGCGAAACACCCGAATAAAACGGATCGGCAATCACCTCGGAGCACGGGTTGACCAATGCCAGGCTGGCTTCGCCGGAGGCCACGGCAATCGATCCGACCGGCTCCAGCGATAGCGTTGCGTCCACGCTACCTGCCACCACCGAAGGCACCTGCAGGCCAACCGCAATCTCCTGAAGACGCACATCCTTGTCCGGGTCCAGTCCGTTGGCGCGCAACATGTGGCGCGAGATCGTGCGCCACTGGATGCCGGGAAGATGACCCAGCGTCTTGCCACGCAGATCCTTGAAGGACTTGATAGGCGAGCCATTCTTGACGATCAGACCGTCATTGATGCGCTTGACCTTGATGCCACCCCCCTGGAGGCCGAACACCTTGAAGGTTCCGGGGTAGCGCGATTCGGCCAGCGTGGTGATGCCGGCCGCAGCACCCGGAGCGCCTGCGTCGGCCTGGTTGGCAACCAGCGAGTCGATGATCTGGTTGGGGTTCTGGAACTGCACCAGTTCGACATCCAGCCCGGCCTTTTCGAACAGACGGTCCTGCACCGCGACGTAAAGCGCCGTGGTCTGCATGATGGGCAGCCAGGACACTTTGACCTTCTCGGCCTTTTGTGCGCGAACCCAGGGCGCAGCCAGCGAAGCGGCGGCCCCCGCAGTGGCAACAAGCACGTGGCGACGTGGCAATTTCATGATGAGACTCCTTCTTGAAAAACACAATGGGATGGGCTGGCCGTTTTCATTTGCCAGACCATTTGACGAAGCGACGTTCGAGCGCGAGAAAAAAGGCATTCAAGCCGTAACCGAGGCAGCCGGTGGCGATGATGGAGGCATACATCTGGCGCAGGTCAAAAACCTGCTGGGCGTCGATGATGCGGCGGCCCATGCCGTTAGCCGAGCCAATAAACATTTCGGCCACGATGATCACCACCAACGCATAGGACACGCCCAGGCGCAGCCCCACACAGGTCTGCGGCAGCGACTCAAAAAACATCACGTCGCGAAAGATGCGAAACCGCGACGCGCCCATGACGCGCGCCGCCAGAACGCGGGTGGGCCGTGCGTTGATAACACCGTAGGCAACGTTAAAAACAATCACCAGCCAGGCTGAAAACGCCGCGACTCCGATCTTTGACTCCTCACCAATACCGAAGATCAGCAAAAACAGCGGAAACATCGCGGTCGCCGGGGTTGAGCGAAAGAAATCGATGGCGAATTCGGCGGCGCCATAGATTCGGGCGTCCGAACCGAGCACGATGCCGATCGGTACGCCGAGCGCTGCTGCAATGGCAAAAGAAGCCAGCGTGCGGTTGAGCGTGCCAAAAAAATCACCTGCAATTGACCCATCAACCAGCGAATCCCAGAGCACACCCAGCGTGGATACCGGGTCAGGCAGCAGCTTGGGGCTGATCCACTGACCCGCGGCGGCCATCCACCAGACCGCAAAAATCACCAGTGGACCGATCCAGAATGGGCGCTTGAGTCCGGACCACAAACTGTTCATGGTCGGACTTCCTTATGCAGCTCGGCGGTCGGGGTCGGCATCAGGCTGACATGCGCAGCAACCACGCGCCAGCCTTCTGGCGTGCGCATCCAGGTCTGGCTTTGCCGGCCTGTCGTGCTGCTGCCTTCGCGCAGAAACTCGCAGTCGGCTGTTGCGAAGTCCTGGCCATAGGTGGTGATCGCGGTCTTCAGCAGGGTGCGCGCCAGACCCTGTGCGGGCCGAGACGCGCGGAAGGCCTGTATCGCATCGAAGCCATACAGGTTTTCGCCGACGCCGTAGCGGCGCGTGTGCGGGCTGTTCCAGAACAACTCGTCAAGCACGGGCACGTCATTGGTGACCAGCGCCTGTTCGTAACACTCGAACACCGCCGTGACTTCGGCCAGCACATCAGGCAGATTGATACTCATCAGATTTTTCATTCCGGGTTGGACCGGCAATCCATGGTGGCGGACCCGGGTGTATGAGACATGGACGCCGGATCAAGTCCGGCATGAAACAGGGCTGGTTTGGTATACGCCGCACCGGCATCGTCCAGTACTTGCGCGGCGCGAAAGGCCAGGTCCTCGCGCCACGGCGCGGAAATGATTTGCACGCCGATCGGCATGCCGCCGGTACCCAGGGGCCACAGGGGCGCGGTGACCACCGGGCAGCCGGCAAAAGAGATCGGCTGCGTCAGCAGGCCCATGGACGGGCGGCAAGGTTGCTTCGTTCCGTTGATGTCCAACCACTCGGTGCCGATGGCAGGTGCGCTGACGGGCGTGGCGGCGGTAAGCAGTACGTCCCAGTCGCGAAACAGTGTGTTGACCTTGTCGCGGTACATGCGGCGAAAGCGCTGGGCGCGCAGATACCAGTCCACGGGCTGCAGCGCACCGGCGATAAAACGGTCCACCGATAGCGGCTCGAAATCGTCGGCGCGGGTGCGCAGGTCATCGAGGTGCAGGCTGCCGCCCTCGCTGGCGGTGATGATGAAGGCCGCAGCACGCGCCAGGGCCGCGTCGGGCCAGGTCACCTCGGCACGCGCACCCAGGGTGCTGGCGGCCAGTGCCACCACTTCACGCGCCTCAGGCGTGACGTTGTCATGAAAATAGCCGCCCAGCACGCCGATGCGCAAGCCCTTGATCCCCCGACCCATCAGCGGCTTGACCGGCTGCACCCGTAGCGCCTGGCAGCCCGGGTCAGCTGCGTCAGGGCTTTGCAGCGTGTCGTAGGCCAGTGCAAGGCCGGCGAGACTGTCGGCCAGTGGTCCGAGGTGATCAATGCTGTGTACAAATGGGTAGGTGCCCCGACGCGACAGCCGGCCAAAGGTAGGCTTGAGCCCCCAGACACCGCACAGCGAGGCCGGTACACGGATGGAGCCGTTGGTGTCAGAGCCCAGCGTGATCGGCACCTGCCCGGCTGCGACTGCAGCACCCGAGCCGCCAGAGGAGCCACCGGCAATCCGGCTCAGATCATGCGGGTTATGGCACGCCCCATAGTGCGTGTTTTCTGTGGTGAAACCGTAGGCAAACTCGTCCATATTGAGGCCACCGACGAGCACCGCGCCCGCCGCTTTCATTTGCTGAACCAGAAAACTGTCCGATGTCGCGGCTGGACGGTCACGGTTAATTTTGGATCCCGCCAGAGTGACCACGCCTTCCATGTCAAACAGGTTTTTGACGGCATACGGCACGCCAGCCAGAGGCCCAAGGACCGCACCGTCTGCGCGGGCTTTGTCCACCGCAGCGGCCTCGGCCCGGGCGCGCACATCGGTTATGCCGGTGAAGGCGTTGACTTGGCCATTGCTGGCGTTGATGCGCGCGAGGGTCGCCTCGAGCAGCTCGGATGCACTGACAGCACCCGAGACCACTGCCGCCGCCATCGCCGCTGCATCATTTGTTAAGGTTTTCATCGCTATGCATGCCCGTCGTCATGGGTCGGAAACTCCGCCGGCCTGAATATTTCTGCCAACTCGTCATGGGCTGCCAGAGCTGCGCCCTCCAGCAATTGCGCCATCACGGCGGTCCGCTGCAGGTTGACCGCGACGCGCTCCACCCGGGCTGCGTCCAGCGGCAGCTTCAGCAGCGCCGCCGTGGTTTCGACATAAGCCAGCATGCGGGTGTCGGTCATGTTGCGTTGCGCTTAACGCCGCACTTCGCGCTGGAAGACTTCCAGGCTGCGTTTCTTGGTTTGTATAAAGCTGGCCTCCGACAAGGTGTCCACCGTGCGCGGCCGCGCATCACCATAAGGCAGGATTTCTGCCACGCGGGTGGGCCGCTTGGTCAGCAGCAGGACTTCGTCGGCCAGGTACACCGCCTCTTCAAGGTCATGCGAAACCAGCAGCATGGTGGTGCCGGTCTGCATGAAAACCTCCTGCAGTTTTTCGCGGATGAACAGGGTCATTTCAAAATCAAGCGCAGAAAACGGCTCATCGAGAAACAACACTTCAGGGTTGGGCGCCAGGGCCCGCATGATGGACGCGGTTTGTTGCTGGCCACCCGACAGCTCGTAGGGGTAGCGGTTTAAATCAAACTTCACGTCAAACGAGGCCACCAGCTCGGCCATGCGTTTGTCTACTTGCGCTTTGGATTTGCCTTCCAGCTTGAGCGGGTAGGCGATGTTGTCGATGGTGCGCATCCACGGGAACATCGCTTCGCGGTAGTTCTGGAAGACGTAGCCGATCTTGGTGTCTTTGAGCGACTTGCCGTCAAACAAAATCTCACCCGCGTCGATAGGCACCAGTCCGGCGATCATGTTGATCAAGGTGGACTTGCCGCAGCCGTTGGGGCCGAAGACCGACACAATTTTGTGTTTGGGGATGTCGAGGTTGAAGTCCTCATACAGCGGCCAGCCGGCAAAGTATTTGGTCAGGCCGCGTATGGTGATGTGCGTACCGGCGGGGCCAGGCTGGAAGGCCGGCACGGGTACGTCGGCAAAGACGGGGGCATTCAATACAGCGTTCATCTTCCGCTCCAGTGGACAATTTTTCTTTCGATCAGCAGGAACAGGACGTTGAGCGCATAACCCAGGGCACCCGCCGCCAGAATGGATGCATACATGTCCTTCACGTTCATGACCTGCTGCGAGTTGATGATGCGGTTGCCAAGGCCGCTGTCGGCGCCAATGAACATTTCGGCAACGATCACGATCACCAGTGCCATCGATACCGCCGAACGCAGCCCGACAAAGCTCGGCTGCAGGCTTTCCCAAACCAACACGTCCTTGAAAACCTGCCAGCGCGACGCGCCCATGACTTTGGCTGCCATCACCCGCTGCTTGCGCGCGTTGATGACGCCGTAGGCGCTGTTGAAGATCACAATCAGCAGCGCGCCAAAGGCCGCTATCGCCACCTTGTTGATGTCCGACACGCCGAAGATCATCAGGAACAGAGGAATCAGCGCCGACGACGGTGTGGAGCGAAAGAAGTCGATCAGAAACTCCACGCTGCGGTAAGCTTTTTCGGAGCTCCCCAGCAGAACACCCAAGGGCATGCCCACTGCGGCAGCAATCATGAAGGCCTGAACGGTACGCCAGACTGTCACCAGAAAGTCTTTGAGCAGCGGCCCGCCCGCCAGGCCGTTGATCAGCGCGCCCATTGCGTCGAGCGGCGGTGGCAGCAATATGGCCTTGATAAACCCCAAGCGCACCACCAGGTCCCAGACGATGAATAGCACCACCGGACCAAAAAAGGGCAATGCCTTGTCCCAGGACGGTTTGCGCGGCGCGCTGCCGACCGGGGTCGTTGCAGGCGGTGCCCACGGTTTGCCCGGAGCGGCCGCTGAGGCGGCAATGGACGGGTTGGCTTCCACCGCTTCAGCCCTTGTAGAGCATGCTGTCGACCATCAGGCGGGTGGCAAACACACCGCGCTCTGTGAACAGGTCAAAGAATTTCTGGAAATGGGCTACGTCAGCCGGCGTGAATTCGTTGTACATGGTGTAGGCCGCCAGCGGCACCTCGCCCGTCAGCGCGCCTTCTATGGCGGTGTAGCCCTTGAGGTATTGACGCGCCTCGACCGCCTTGGTGCGCACGTAAGTGACACCCTTGCCATAAGCGGTGATGAATTTTTTCGCTTCCTCGGGATGCTTCTTGATGAAGCTTGAGGTCAGCGAAGCAGAGCCGCCAAACCAAGGGGCCATCGGGTCGCCGAGCACATAGCGTGAAATCACGCCGGCCTCGAGCACGCGGGTGGTGCCATTCAGTCTGCCTATGGTGCCGGTCGGCTCCAGCGTGTAGGCGCCGTCCAGCTGGCCCGCTGCCAGCGCAGCGATGTGCTGGCCAATCGGCAACTCGACCACCGTGGCGCCGGTGGCACCGCCGCGCTCCAGCACGGTTTTCGCCAGGGTCACATTCTGGATGCCGGGGCCAGACCCGATCCGCTTGCCTTTGAGATCGGCGATGGTTTTGGCGGTGCTCGCGACAGGAACAATCACCTCATCGAGCACGTTTTTCACGTTGCTGGGGTTGGAGCAGAAAATTTTGAAGCTGCCGGGTGCAGCCAGCTCGCCCACGGCGATATTGCCCGAGCCGGTTCCGTTGGCACTGCCATCGCAGCGGTCGGCCAGCATGCCCTCCATGATTTGCTGGGC